>DATNBZ010000306.1:0-84537 GCA_035607285.1 Blastocatellia bacterium
CGTTTGTCCGATACATTACCCTCTCGGAGAAAACACAGGAGAAAGTCGAGACCACGGCTCGCGCGAAGTTGGGTCGCTGCTACTTCTTCACCAATCGTTTCAGTGAAGCAATTCCCGTCTTGACCGCCGCCGCCGCTGAGATGAAAACTAACGCGACGAACTACTACTATATCGGCCTCGCGCAGAACAAACTGGGTCACACCGATCAAGCAATCGTTGCTATTAATCAGAGTCTGGCGATCGATCCAAAAGACGCAGACTCACTGACGCTGCTTGGCGAAATTTACATTTCTCAGCTTCGTCAGAATCCCGGAGCGGCAAAACAACTCATCGCCGTCGGGGAACGGTTGGTGGCGGTTCGCGATGACGAGCGAGCATGGGGTTTGCTTGGTCAGGCTTATATGTTCGACAAGCAATACGTGAAGGCCGCGCCGCTTCTTGATAAGTTTGCTCGGGCGCACGCCGAGTCAAGCGGCGCATGGTTCAATCTTGGCTACGTGCTTTCGCGATCTTCGCAGTGGAAACCGGCGGCGGATGCGTTGGAGAAAACGATCAAGCTTGCACCGGCCAACATGGCCGCGCTACTGGAGCTGGGCTACGTTTACGAGAGTGATAAGCAATACGACAAGGCCCTGGCAGCATATCAGCATGCATATGAGGCATCGGGCCAACGGGATGCAACCGCACGTGAAGGAATCGACCGAGTAAAACAAGCAAAGCCGCAAAGCCAGTAACGTTCAGAGTTCAAGCTTTAGCTTGCCGTTTTTCACCCGTAAGGCTCAAGAGCAAGCTAAAGCTTGAACTCTGAACCTCAAACTGACCACTACCAGTTTTCTTCGTGACTTTGCGCCTTTGTGGTTTAGATATCTTCTCGGATGGCTGTCCCATTGGAGTCGATGCCGATAATGCGCTCAGAACCTTCAAACGCCAGCGCCATCAGATCGATCTCTCTGCTCTCGCCCGGGCCGAGGCTGAGAGCCTCGCCGCGCGCCGCCGCGTGTGACAACACCGGCTGCGTGGCGCAGGGTTCCAACGCTATGTTGTAGGTTGAGCTCCACCACGGATAGTCGCGCCCACCTCGATACACCTGCCAGTACCATAACTGCTTGAACACATCCGCCGGGTAGCGCATCGCGAAGCCGACGCCGAGACGGGTATTCCTGACCGCGTACCAGCCGTCGGTGATCCCTTCCAGAAAGACCATGTCGCTCGCGGCTGCATCAGGACCGGGCATTCGCGAAAGATCGACCTGTTCCCCGCTTGCGCCTTCGGCCATCGGCCAGTCGAATACCTGATCGGGCTTCAGGCGCGACGACGACGGAGTGAAGTCCGCAATTGTCCGTATCCGGCACGCAGGCAGGTCGACCCGACAGCTTTCGTCAATGAACGGCCAACCGAGAGCAGGGTGATGTCCCCAGGTGAAATTCACCTCCTGCCCGCTCTCGTTTGTGATGCGTTCGTGGATTCGCATCACGGCTTCTTTGCCGCGAAGAGTGACGGTCCTCACAAGGTGAAACGGCGTCCGCACCGTGCGAACGTCAAATCGCACTTCAATTTCATCAGGCTCGTCTTTGGTGATCGCATAACGCCACGGCAGCAGCAGAACCTCGCCGTGTTGACCAACCTCCGCGCCCTGGTGGAGCGAAAGATTGCCGCAGTTGGGGAACAGTTCCTGCCAGCCGCCCTCGTAATAATCCATGTGCGAGCCTGAAGCGGAACGCGAGCTTGTCGGGACAAAGTGAGAGCGCTCTCGTAGCCCAACCCACGTCCGCCACATGAAATCCACATCGCGAGGCTTGTACAGAAATTCGTAAACGTCCGCGCCTTTGTCTGCGATGATTGTCACGCGAAGCTTTTCGTTTTCGAGCGAGACGCACCGATGTCCTTGCAGGGACAATTCAGTAATTCGGCAGCCATAGTTGCGATTGTGCTGAAAGGTCTGGTAGCTCATCGGTCACCTCTAGTCCAAAGGTTATCACGGCACAGCATAGCCAGTCGCATTTTCGGGTAGTGTTCGGATTCGGCATTGCTTAATAACTTCCGCGTGCCTTGCGGTCCTTTGCGTCTTTGCGCTGATTATTGGGTCTTGCTCCTTCAATACACAATACTCAGCGCAAAGACGCAAAGAACCGCAAAGCACGCGATGCTTATTTCATTGAGGTTGAACGACACTTGTCGCTTATGCGATAACCAGCATAATGCCTGATCGCAGAAAAGCTGTCGTCCTGTTGAGCGGTGGCCTGGATTCTACGACTTCTCTCGCAATAGCTCGCTCGCAAGGATTTCGCCTGTTCGCGCTGTCTTTCAACTACGGCCAACGTCACCAGGCCGAACTCGAGAGCGCCGCTCGCGTAGCCGAGTCTCTCAACGCGGAACACCATTTGGTAGTCGATGTAGATCTACGAGCCATCGGCGGATCGGCGTTGACCGGCGATATCGAGGTCCCGAAACAGCGCTCTCTGACAGAGATGTCCTCGGGAATACCGATTACATATGTACCGGCTCGCAATACGATCTTTCTGTCATTCGCGCTCGCGTGGGCGGAGGTATTGGAAGCCCAGGACATTTTCATCGGCGTGAACGCACTCGATTATTCGGGTTATCCCGACTGCCGGCCTGAGTACGTTGAGGCATTTCAAAAGATGGCGAATCTTGCGACAAAGGCCGGCGTCGAGGGACGGTTGCGGCTCGAGATTCATACGCCGCTTATCGCGATGACAAAGGCGGAGATAATCAAGACCGGTCTCGAACTCGGCGTCGATTATTCACTGACGCATAGTTGCTATGATCCCACGGCGGAAGGACTGTCCTGCGGGAAGTGTGATAGCTGCCGGCTTCGGCTCAAAGGCTTTGCCGAAGCCGGCGTCCGCGATCCCGTTCGCTATGCGGCCGAATGATTGCGGCTGACGGTCAATGGACTCACTTGCCTTCTTGCGCAGGCTTCTCGCCCCAGATCCAACGCAAAAACCATTCGTAGTTGTGCTCCATCACGGCGCGTTGTTGCTTCGGCTTGTCGATGCCGTGCCCGAAGCCTTTATATACGATCATCTTCACCGGTACGCCGCGATCCTCGAGCGCCTGTCGCAATTCGTAGGCGTTCGGTATCGGCACTCGCTTATCCAGTTCGCCGTGCTGAATCAATGTCGGCGTCTTCGCATTCTTTACGTAAGAGATGGGCGAAGTCTTCTGATATATCTCAGCGTCATCCCACGGCGTCGCCTTCAGATACTGTCGCGTGAACGGATGAATGTCGGTGTTCACGTAATAAGTCATCCAATCAGAAATGCCGGCGCCTACCGAAACCGCCTTGAACCGATCGCTGCTGCAGGTGATGAAGGCGGAAATGTAGCCGCCCTGGCTCCAGCCCATCGCGCCGACGCGATCGCGGTCGACCATGCCTTGCGCGATCAAATGATCGACGCCGGATATGACGTCCCAGTAATCTCCAACACCAAGGTTGCGCACATTGAGCGATCGGAACTTCTCGCCGTAGCCGGCCGAGCCGCGATAGTTCGGCCGCAGAATAATAGCGCCCCTGTTCGCAAACATTTCGATCGGATAATACCGATCGCCGCGCACAACCGGAGTATCAACTCCAGTCGGTCCCCCGTGAATGACCACGAGAAGCGGGTATTTCTTTGAGGGATCAAAGCCCGCCGGCTTGATCAAGACTCCTTCGATCTGAGCGCCATCGGTGGACTTCCACTGAATAACCTCCCGAGTCGCGAGGCGAAAGTCTTTCAACTGATCGCTCATCGCTGTGAGCTTCGTGGGTTGAAAGGGGGAGAGGGTCGAGATGTAGACCTCCGGATAGTCGTTCGCCCCCGCGCCGACAAACGCAGCCTGCTTGAAGTCTCTAGTGAACGAGAACTGCGAGAATCCGAAGGTTGACGGACTGCTCACTTGTTCCACCGCTCCGGTCGAGGGTTTCAAGCGAAAGAGATGAGCGGACGTCTTTTGCAAAGCCGCGAAATATATTCCATCGGGCGACCAGTCTAACAATCCGGGTGATTCATCGAAGCTCTGGTTGACGACCCTTGGCGCGCCCCCTGCGACCGGTGTCACCGCAATGTAAGAATTCGCATAGTAAAAGAACTCGCGAGCGTTCGCTGTCTGATAAGCGATCTCGCTTCCATCGGGAGACCAGACGGGGTTACTGTCCGGGCCTTTTGTATCGACGATCTTCTTTATCGCCTTGTCGCTGACATTCAGCAGGTAGATATCACTCGTGTGAGACGATCCAAGATCTGGATCCTTTGACGCGCTGAAGGCGATTCGGGTCGAGTCAGGGGACCAGGCGAAACCCGCGATCGAGAAGCTGGCGCCATCGGTGAGGCGGACAGGCTCGGGTCGTTTGTCCTTGATGTCGGATGACACATCAATCATCCAAAGATGAGTAAAGGCGTATTCATCCTGAACCACCTCGAACTCGCCGTACTTCTCCTTACGATCCTTGCGCGCTTTGCTTTCGGGATCAGCGGCGGTGAAGGCAATGTGACGGCCATCGCGCGACCACTCAATCGATGACACACCGGTGTCGAGATTCGTCAGCGATACTGCTTCGCCGCCGTTGGGCGCGATGAGGTAAATCTGCCTCTTACCGTCGCGATCTGAAATGAACGCAATTCGTTTTGAATCGGGAGACCATCTCGGACTGGTGTTCGACTTCTTACTGTTGGTGAGTTGATAGCGCTCGCCGGTCGAGGTAACGGCTATCCACAACTCGGTCTCAAAAGCATTCTCTTCCCAGTTGGTCTTCTGAACCTGGTAAGCAACAAAACGCCCGTCAGGTGAGATGCTCGGAGCGGATGCGCTCTTGAGATTGAGCGACTGCTCGATGCTCGGAGTCTGTGCCGCACAATCAAACGCTAATGCTCCAATGATGATTGCGATCAACGATGTCAGCAACGTTCTCTTCATAATAGCCCCTCGAGTGTCTTGAATATATGACCCGCCCGTCGTGCAACCGGCAATATATCACAAGGTAGTTTTTCGGCAGTGTCTTAATTTGGAAGTAGCACAGGCTTCAGCCTGTTCCGAGTAAGAGGTTAGAGTGGTAATCTTACAGGCTGAAGCCTGTGCTACTTCCAAATTAAGACACCGCTAGTTTTTCAGGATCAAATCGGATTAGGGTGGGAAGAACATCCGACGCAGGGCTAGTCAAGCGCATCGAGCGCCTCCTGGATTTCTGTACTTGTCCGCCGATCATTAGCCGCGATCGCCGCCTCTAGTCCTTTACGATAAACGTCGCGGGCTTCGTCGGCGTTGCCAGTTCGGGCAAGCACTCGCCCAAGATGATAGTAAGCGGCAACGTAACCAGGATCGCGGGATATTACTTCTCGAAAGTGCAGAACAGCATGCGTTTCTTCGCCATTCTTTTCGAGCTCAAGTGCCAGCGCATAGCGGGAAAAGGAGTCGTTGGGATCCGCGGCAACAAATTCTTCGAGCGTTTCTTTGCGTGACTTCATCGGGTTTTGTCGCCGGCTAATGGAAGATCGGGCACGGCTGCTTTTGGTGTGTATCTGAGTGGGAAGCCACCTCGATCAGGCGCGAAGCGTGGAGAGCCTGACCTGGCAGCACATTCCACGCTCACGCGAGATTGAGGTAAGAAGCTCTGGTTGCGCGTTGAGCTTTTTAGAGTTATTCGCCGGCGTTTTCAGGCTCGGCTGAGGCTTCAACAGGTTCGGCCTGTGCCTTGCCGGCGGCTGCGGCGGCAGCGGCCATCGCTCGCTCGCCGCGAGTGTCGCGTTCGCGGATTCGAGCAGCCTTGCCGCGCAGCTTGCGCAGATAATAGAGCTTCGCGCGTCGGACACGACCTCGACGCACCAACTCAATCCGATCGATAACGGTCGCGTGAAGTGGAAAGATTCGTTCGACGCCAACTCCGAAGCTTGTCTTTCGCACGGTGATCGTCTCGCGAACTCCTGAATGCTTGCGCGCTATAACGACTCCTTCAAATGCCTGCGTGCGTTCCTTGTCACCTTCCTTAATTCGAACGTGAACACGAACCGTGTCTCCCGCCTGAAAGTTGGGGATATCACTGCGTAGCTGACGGTTCTCGACCGTTTGTACTGTTAGATTCATGGTTATCACCTCGTTGACGGCAGACACGCCGTAATTAAAATTCTATTCTGCTCTCTGTTCATCAATATCGTGCAAAATATTTTCCATTTCCAGACGCTGGTCCGCCGCCGCCTGGTGCGCTTCGATCAAGTCGGGTCTCCGGCGTAACGTCTGCTCAATGGACTTGCGCCAGCGCCATCGCTCGATTTCAGCGTGATTGCCGCTGAGCAGCACTTCAGGCACCTTCATTCCGCGATACTCAGCCGGCCTCGTGTACTGCGGAAAATCGAGCAACCCTCCGACGAATGATTCGCGTTCCGCTGATTGTTCGCACCCGAGTGCTCCAGGGATCACGCGCGTCACCGCATCCACAACTACCATCGCGGGAATCTCACCGCCCGACAGCACAAAATCGCCGATCGATAGTTCGTCGGTTATCAAGTGCTCGACGACGCGCTGGTCGAGGCCTTCGTATCGCCCGCAGATCAATACGACTCTCTCCTTTTGCGAATACTCACGCGCCAGGTTTTGATCGAACAAGCGACCCTGCGGCGAGAGCAATACAACACTCGCTTGAGGCGCATCGTTGGTGACAGCCTCAACTGCGCGAAAAAACGGCTCAGGCTTCATCACCATTCCGGCGCCTCCGCCGAAAGGCCGATCATCCACCTGACGGTGGCGATCATAAGTGTAATCGCGCAGGTCATGAATACTGATCTCGATGAGGTTCGCCTCGACCGCCCGGCGAATTATTCCAAAGTCAAAGACCGAACCGAAGATCTCCGGAAAGATCGTTATTATGTCGAAGCGCATAGCCATCCCGGATTGCGAGCTCGTTCGTTGCCTGGCAAAAGAACCCGCAACCTACAATTGCAAAAGGCCATCCGGTAGATCGACGGTGATGAGTTTCGCATTCACATCAACACTGATACAAATCTCATCTGCAAAAGGAATCAGGCGCTCACGGCCGTCCCCACTGCGCAATACCAACACGTCAGTCCCTCCCGTTCGCAGCAACCGCGTCACTTGTCCGAGGTTTTGACCATCCAAGCTGACGGCGTCGGAACCTATCAATTGATACTCAAAGAACTCGCCATCAATAAGCGGCTTGAGATCGTGCTCCGAGATCACCACGCGGCCCCCTACCAGGCTTCGCGCCGCCGTCATGGTGTCATAGCCCTCAAACTTCAGGATTACCCGGTCCTGATGGAACCATTGATCCTCGACCTTGAGTATGCGGTGCGTGCCGTCAGGCATCCAGAGCCTGGCTTCCTTTAGCGAAGAAAACCTTTCGGGAAAATCGGTCTCGACAACACACGAAACCTCACCGCGAATCCCTCGAGCCTTAACCACTCGGGCGATGACTATTTCATCGGCGTCCTTGTAAGCTTGGGTACTCACTCAAGAATCTCAAGCACTAATCGCTTTCTGAGCTTCATCCCAATAGCTCGCAGCAAGGTGCGCATTGCTCGCGCCGTTCGACCCTGTTTCCCGATCACCTTGCCGAGGTCCTGGGCAGCGACTCTGAGCTCAACAACGATCACTTCGCCATCGATCTCAGCGACCGTCACCTGATCAGGTTGGTCGACAAGAGCCTTGGCAATGGTCTCGACGACTTCCTTCAATGAACCGTCGCTCATAAGCCCACTCTGTCGGCGCGAATGCCGGAGACGAAAGGATGCACGGTGCAGCGAGTGCCAGAAAGTCCGTCATTCACCCGAAACCGCGCTTGCAGGTTGTGCCGTGCGTTTGATAAGACTGCGCACCGTTTCCGACGGCTGTGCGCCGCGCTGTATCCAATAGTTGAGTCGCTCGCGGTTGATCTTTATCTCAGCAGGATTGCGACAAGGATCATAATAGCCAACTATTTCGACAAAGCTTCCATCTCGCTTGGTACGCTTCTCAGTTACATTGATTCTGTAGAAGGGCTTCTTCTTTGCGCCCATCCTCATTAACCTGATTGAAAGCAAATCTCACCTCCACTTGTATGCTCGAAGCGCGAACTCAGTTGGCCCGCGTTTCCGTTAAGTCAGCGCCTTAGCTCGCAGCTCCAGGGGAACTGAAGCATCTCGCTTCACCGCTTTTTCTTCTTCCTTCTCTTGGTCGCCTTGCGGCGTCCACCCGATCCGAAACCCGGGACCCCTCCGCCCGCGAGTCCACCCATCATCCCGCCCAATCCGCCCGATGTCATCATTCTCATCATCTTTCGCATCTCGGTGTACTCGTTAATCATCTGGTTCACGTCCTGCACAGCGGTACCGCTGCCGCGTGCGATTCGTTTTCGTCGAGACGCGTTAAGCAGTGTATGGTCCCGCCGTTCCGCAGGCGTCATTGAGTCGATGATGGCCTCGGTGAGCTTCAGTTTCTGCTCCATCTCCGCGGTCTGCTCCGGAGTCACTCTAAGCCCGCCGAGCAAACCGGACGGCAACATATCCAGTAACTTGTCGAGCGATCCGAGTCGCTTCATCTGGCGCAACTGATCTCGGAAATCCTCTAGTGAAAACTTGTCGCGCGCCAGTTTCTGCTGAAGCTCGATAGCCTTGTCTTGATCGACCTCAGCCTGGACTTTCTCAATGAGTGACAGCACATCACCCATTCCCAGGATTCGCTGAGCGATGCGATCCGGGTAGAACGATTCTATCGCGTCGTACCGCTCGCCCACGCCGATGAATTTGATCGGCTGGCCGGTCACTTCCTTAATCGATAGCGCAGCGCCTCCGCGGCTATCACCCTCCATCTTAGTCAGGATGACCCCGGTCAGTCCCACGCGCTCGTGAAATTCCTGCGCCGAGCGCACTGCATCCTGCCCCGTCATCGCATCTGCGATGAACAGAATCTCGGTGGGCTGCGTGTCGCGCTTAATTCTCTGAAGCTCGACCATCAAGTCTTCATCAATGTGGAGGCGACCCGCCGTATCGATGAGTAACGTATCGTAGCCCGTCAGCTCGCACTCCCGCATCGCTTGACGGCACAGTTCGAGCGGATCGCTTGCCTCAGGAGCTTCAAAAACCGGTTGACCTATCGCCTGGCCGATTATTGAAAGCTGTTGGCGCGCGGCCGGCCTATAGACATCAACCGACAACAACAGAACCCGTCGCTTTTGTGTCTCGGCCAGCAGTCGCGCGAGCTTCCCCGTAGTGGTGGTCTTACCTGAACCCTGCAGGCCGACGATCATTACGACATTTGGAATGCGTTTCGTGAACAGCAACTGCGTCGAGGTCCCGCCAAGCATCTCGACCATTTCGTCATATACAACTTTCACAACCTGCTGAGCGGGAGAAAGCGAACCCATTACATCCTGACCAAGAGCTTTCTCTTTAACGCGGTCGACGAAGGTCTTCACTACCTTGTAATTGACGTCGGCTTCCAAAAGCGCAATGCGGATTTCACGCATCGCCGCTTCGACATGCGCCTCGGTCACCCGACCCTGGCCGCGAAGATCCTTTAGCACCTTTTTTAGTTTGTCTGATAGTGCTTCGAACATGACGATTTACTAACAAAAGCGGAAACCTATAAGGTATATACCGCTCATCCATCTGTCAAGGAAACGATGCTCTGACGAACAGTGTGCACCGCCCGTGCATCGTTAAAACCCGTGCTACAACTTCGAGGGTCACGAGCTACCGACATCTGAAGCTACCAACAACGCTACCTAAGCCAAAAAAGAGAGGAGGACCACTCGTCGTGGTCCTCCTCGGGTTTGCAAGCCAGGTGATGAGGGGATCGCTCCCCTCATCCTTGCCTGTCTTGGGTTAGTTAGTCGGACACTTCTCTGTGCAGAGGAATGGCTGCGAAGGCCCACCGTTTGCCACCGTGTTCGTGATGACCACGTTGCCGGGTAGGCCGAGGCACACCTTCTTCACAAGTCTAAGTGTCGTCGGGTTCGACGTCCCCGGTTCCACCGCTACCACCTTGATCTTCTTGGGTGTAACACCGCCCACAGTCGCCGTAGCGCCCGGTTTGATGTTTGTTCCCGTCACATCAAGGATGAACTGTCCGGTGTCTTGCCTGTCAAGCTTACAGCCAGTCACCGTCGCGATTACCGGTGTTCCACCTGTGCCAGGCGTCCCAGGCGCGTTGCAAGCAAACGTTACTTGTATGCCTGCCTCGTTGCCTGTCGTCGGACACGGTGCCCCCGGCTGACCCGTTACCGGCGCCGTCAGGTTCCGGCTCGTTCCAAATGCGTTCGTTACGAACACCAGGAACGAATGGCCTGCTTGCGCGCTGGTCAGACAGAAGTTCACGTCGATCAGGTTGTTGTTGATGATTACGAACGGTGCACACGGCAGGATGATCGCTCCCGTCGCCTTATCCTGCAGGAACACGCTCGTCGCGCTGAACGTCGTCGGCGTAGTCCCGTTTGCTCCGCCCAATCCGACGAACTGGAAGCACGCTCCGGTTATCAGCAGATCCTCCAACCCGTTGCATTGCTGGGTCGAAGGCGTCGCTGAGAATACCACCGGCGCCCTGTTTCCTAGAGCCAACGAACATACCGTCGTTCGCGTGAACGGTCCAAATATGTTGTTGTCCCCTTCGGTGAACGTCGTCGTGATGGTTACCGTCGCAGGCCCGCCGCAGCACGCCGCCGGGAATCCTGTCCCTGGCAACGTCGCCGTCACCGGTATCGTTGCCGTGATCAGGTTGCAGCTTACTGGCGTAACGTTCGTCAATACCACCACCGACTCCGCAATCCCGTCGCCGTTGGTGTCGCACGCAAGCGTTGCTGCCGTTGTCACCGTCTTGCCCGGACGCTGTAGCGGTACACCTGTCTCAGCTTCGAAGCCCTGACAGATCGTCGTCACTTCGTTCGGGAAGAATCCACAGCCCACAAGGTTCAACTGAACCTGGCAGATCGCATTTACCAGACCCGTCGTCGTCGGAGTCGTCACAAACGTCCCCGTTACGACTGTCCTGCAAATCGGGTTCGCCGGCGGCGCACATCCGACACCAAGGAAGCATACCTTCCCTCGGTTCGCATCACGCTGTCTTGACGATGTGCACGTAGCAGCATCGTTGCCTTCAAACCTCAAATCGAAGTCGGGTTTGGCAAATGTGATTTCACCGCCCGATCCCGTCGACGCCTGCGATCCCTCGTTGAACAACTCGAAGATCGTCGGCTCCGTTCCTTCACCTATGCAGCAGTTGCATCCAACCGCCGCTATCTGATTGCCGGCTAGCACGCCAAACGCTCCCGCGTCCGCCGCCGCTGCCGCCACGCTGAGGTTTGTCTCGCAGAGTCCCGGAGGATTCAACGGATTCAAACCGCCTATGGAGAAGCCAGTGATCACTGGGAAGTCATCCGTGCCGAGAAGATCCATTCGGCAATACTCAAACACGAATATGCCTGAACCCTCCGGTCTTGGATTGCAACCCGTTAGAGTTGAGCCACCTGTCGGATTCGTGAAGTTCACGCGTGTGAACCTCAGATCGGTCGGCCCTTCCTGCAAGTCGAACGGCACTGCGTTGTTGCCGATCGGATTGGCTGGATTCAACGGTTGACTTGCATTCTCATCGATGCCGGTCCCGTCGTCATACAGCGTCACAGCAAACGTATTGCTGGCATTGCCAGGCGACACGCTTGTCCCTGTGCAGCCCTCTTCGCCGAACCGCGGAACATTGATCCAGCGAATCTTAAACGCGTTGACGTTTACGAAGCCCAACGCTTGCACCGGGAAGCTCGTAAGATCGGCCGCCCTTGCCGAAGGATTAAGGTCGGCCCACGCCGGCGCTATCCTCGGCAGCCCTGCTCGGAACTCCGGCACCGTCGGTGTGTTGTCGGTATTCCCATTTCCGAACGTGATGTTCCCGTTCGAGTTCCAGAAGAACCCGTTCCACACACATCCGCAAGTACCCGCTCCACCTGTGCCAACCGGCCCGCCAAACAGGAATTCAAACCCGCCTGAGAGCGGACCAGCTACTACAGGATTGCCAGCTCCGTCGTCATCGTCGCCCCTGAACGGGGTGTTCTGATCATCACCACCAGCTACCTGATGACCAGGATCCAAAGCCTCGAAAATGATCGCGCCCGCGGGGTCACCGCAAGGCCCTGTGGGTGTCGGATCAGTGGTGGCGTCATCCCCGAGTACTTGATTTGTGGTACCCAGAATTACGCCAGCGCCCATCGCAACCGGCGCCAACCGATTGGTGTAGCGCAGGAACCCAAAGTTCAACCCTGACAGACCGGTCGGCGTCAACGTGACTTGATCGATCGGCGCCTGCCAGAAGATGTGATCGAAACGATCCGAGTCTCCATCGCCTACGTTTCCACCACTCGCTGGCGGATTAGGTAACGTATCGCCTCGGAGATCAACAAAGTCCGCTCGACGGTCTGAAGGACAGTTATCCTCAAAACAAAGGATCTCTCCAACCATCGGGGACGGACTCTTTCCAACCCCTGCGGGCTCACCGCCGCTGATTACAAAAACCGTGCCCTCACCGCTGACTGCGATGCCAGCGTGGATGGCGTAGTCGATCTGCATATCAATCCTCAACACGCTCGCGAGCGTGCCGGGAACTATTGCAGTCCCGCCCGTCGCGGGTCGGATGTCAGGACCATTGCCTAGCGCAAATATTCGATAGGTATTTACGCCAGGAACTGCCGCGCCCGCAGTTGAGGTTGAAACGTCCGCGAATCCGTCTGCCGCCGGCAGCGTACCGCCGACATTCGTGGTCACCGATCCCGTCGCGATGCCAGAGCATATATCAAACGCTCCAGAGCAGTCAGCGAAACTGATGATCATCGAAGGAGTCCCGGAGGGGAACGCGCTTGGAGCTGAGAACAACCCCTGAGTCGCATCACCCGGTGCCACAAACGAAGGTGAAACCGCTGCGTAAAGCACATTACAATTTCCGGTGTTTATCGCAACGATATCACCATATATTCCCGATGCGCCTCGTCCGTAGTTGGTATTGCGGACGCCGTTAGCAGTAACTACCGGATTGGCTGTACTCCCTACCCAACTATTCAATGTTGGAGGATCAGGAATTGAAGGGATAAACCGGTTAACGCGAGGATTAGCAGCGCCGCAATTTGCAACGGTGCGCGTAATCTCAGTCGCCTTGAATATACCACCGCCTGTGAACTGAATCAGGTCTACAAGCTGGTAGTAGAGGCTGCCGTCGCTGTCAACGGCAACGCCCGCGACGTTCGCAAACTTGCTGCGCAAGATCTGCCGGACACCGCCCAGGATAAACTCGGTTCCGCCACTTTCAAATATGGCGAAGGCGAGAATGCGAGATCGGATCGGCTGATTAGCGGCGTTTGCCGCGCAACCTTCCGAATCAAACACCGAGACATAAATGATTTCACCGGTAACGCCACAAAGCGCCGGAGAGAAATCACCCAAGTCGGCCACCGGATTCACGGCGATACCGGAAACCGTTACCTGGTCATCGGTACAATCTCCAGCGGTCGGATTCAGAATAGTGAAGCCACCGAAGCCGCCCGGGGTGTTGATGATCGCCGGTATGTTCGCTTGAATCAGCGCATCGACCAGCGCGTTCCCAACAAGATCGAACCCAAACCAGAGGTTGCCGACCGAGTCGCCGTAGTAGTACGAGTTAAACAGATGACCATTCGCAAACGTGTGCTCGGATATAGCGGCACGCGTCAAGGTCACATCCGGCTCGGACTCTGCGAACGAAAAGTCGTCAATCTTCGCTGCGCGATCAGCCGCGCAGTCTTCGCGGCCATCCCAATCCGAAATCAAAGCCACTTCGGAAAACTGGGTGTCGCGGCCACCTTCGGTTGTGATCAACGCGTCGCTGAGTGCGCTGAGTTCGTTCAGCACTAGCGGCTGTCCGGCCAGCGGAGGACCTTGCCCGCCACTTGGCTTTCGCCCGCCCGGAGCATTAATCGGCGACGCACCGCCCGGGCCGGTTCCCGGCGGTAAGGCCGACATGACCTGAACATCCGGGTTGCCCTGACTAATCTTCTTTGAAGCCACTCTCGCGGCATCCTTACCGCTTACAGCTTTGCCCAAGCGTCTGATGCCGAGAGCGTTCATTGTTTCAGGAGAGATTTTGCCAGCAGCCGCCGTTTCTTGTCCCCCGGCGGCACTGTCTCGCTCCACTTCTACTACTTTCGGGGATGTCACCCCCGCAGCCGCCGCACTTGCCTTCACAGCAGCCACCGACGACTTCGCGTCGCCCGCAAAACCGCCAGCCTTAGCCTTCAGGCTTGCTAACGGAAAGGCTAGCGCAGCTATGGCCACTACAAGCACTGCCATGAAAACTGCTCTCTTTATATTCATTTGTTTATCCCTCTCCAAAGTTTTTGGGAACTCCATCAAGTTGTACTAGCCCGGCGACCGCGCCGGACGCACGAATTTGGGAAACGCTCGCTAACAGGACTCTCCGAATAAGCTCCGGAAATTTTCGTACCCAACTGCTGATCGGCTGAACCCTGCGCTTCAATGTCGGGTGTCCACCCAGCCTCAATCAAGTGCGAACCGTCTGCTCGACGGACCTTCGCGACCATTTCAAGAACAGACTCTTGTTTGCCTTCGACACTGCCTTTGTTGCGTGTCAGTGCTGGGGCTCGAATTGAAACAGCGAGTTTAAACCTGCGAAAATGAAGGCGTATAATATATCCAACACCACGCTGAATGCAATAGAAAACTCGATAAACTCAAAACGATCTCAAAAGCACTGCGAATAGAAAATACCTACAATTGGCAAACCGATGCCGGGAAGTGTTCTGCATTCGTTGTGCCATATCGCCGAAAAGCTGAAACTCGGAGTAGCCATATCCCCTAAACGCCCGGCTAGTCATAAGATAAAAAAAAAATCAGGTCACGTCGTCAGCGCATATTCGCCAAGAAGGCTCCTCTCAGTGGATAGATAGTTTCCGAATCGACTGCTCATTTGCTATCCACTCGGTATTCATTATCCAGTAAATCGCGTACCCCATTTCACTTATGGTCCCTAATAACTCAGCTCGCAAACCTTGATTCCTCCACGTCGATTCGGCGAGCCCCGTTTGCTTATCGAGGCTATGCCCAAGTATAATCCAGCCTTCGCGAATCATTCAAAAGACAGAGGGTAAGAATTGGAGCATAAAACGAAGGCAATTCTGTTCGATCTCGACGGCACATTGATCGATACCACTGACTTGATACTTCAATGTTTTAGATTCTCCTGGTCTAAGGTTTGTGGATTTGAGCATTCTCGGGAGAGCCTCATTGAAACTTTTGGAACACCGCTCCGCGACGCAATGTATAGCCTCCTTGATCGTGGCAGCGTTCACAACGCCGGACCTGAAGAGTCCACCGTAGAAGAATTGCTTGGCGCTTATCGTACATTCAATGTCTTGAATCACGACGCGTTAGCAAGGCCGTTTGAGGGTACTCGGGAGGTCCTGGCAGAACTTAGAAGGCGCGGGTACTCCATTGCGGTAGTCACTTCGAAGGGGCGGGAGCTTGGGCTTCGAGGCCTAAAGTTGTGTTCTCTGGACGATCTGCTCGACTCCGCAATTTTTCTCGAGGATACTGTAGTTCATAAGCCACATCCCGAACCAATACTCGCTGCGTTGGAACGTCTCAACACACCGGCTGAAGCGGCTGCTTATGTAGGTGACAGCAGACACGACATTATTGCAGCTCAGGCGGCTGGCGTTAGAACAGTCGGCGCTCTTTGGGGTCCATCTCCACGAACAGAACTCGAGCGTGAAAGACCTAGCTTTGTCGCCGAGTCGATAACCGATCTTCTAGAGATTTTCACTTGATTGATTACAAGTTAAGGAACGATGCAAGGAATTAGAGATCGATACCAGACACTCCGGAGCAACGAGCGAGGACAGGTGAGTCGCAAGCAGCGAGGGCTTGGTCTCGACGTCGCTTTGGCCTATCCGAACACATACCATATCGGGATGTCGAATCTCGGTTTCCAATCGGTGTATCAGCTATTTAATTCTTACTCGGGTCTATCCTGTGAGCGAGTTTTCGTGCCGGACCCTGACATCGAGCAGGAACTCGAGCGTACGCGCAAATCGCTCATTTCGCTTGAATCCGAGACACAGATCTCAGAATTCGATGTGCTCGCAATTTCAGTTTCATTTGAGACCGACTATCTCAACATTCCAAAACTCCTCAGGCTGTCGAAGATTCCTATTAAGGCGACCGAGCGGAACGATTGGCATCCGTTGGTAGTTATGGGCGGCGCCGCTGCATTCCTGAATCCGGAACCCGTTGCCGAGTTTGTGGACGTTGTTTGCGTCGGCGAAGGCGAAGTCCTCGTGCCCGCATTGGTCAAGGCAATAAACGAAGGAGGCTCACGCGAAGAACTTTTGTTGCGGCTCGCCAGTGAGCCGGGCTTCTACGTGCCAAGTCTGTACGATATACGCTACGGCGAGGACGGCGGCGTAAGCGAGATCGTGCCCCGCGACGGGGCGCCTCGGCGGGTCTTTACGATGCGCAATCCAATGCGCAAGCAAGAAGGCGAAGGTCGCTTTGATGATGACTTTATTCCCGCTAGCGAGATTATTACCGATAACACCGAAATGAGCGGCCGATACTTGATCGAGATTTCGCGCGGATGTTCGATGGGCTGCCGTTTTTGCTGGGCCGGTTATTCGTATCTTGCACCCCGAGTCTTTTCGGCTGAGAAGCTCCTGGCACGAGCCGCCGAGATGCGCGCGGTCACCGACAAGATCGGGTTGGTCGCGACCGCCGTTTGCGATCATCCCGAAATCCACCAGCTCCTCGCCGGGCTCGAAGAACTCGATTATCAAGTGTCGGTTTCGTCGCTTCGTTTGGACCAAATCTCGCCTGAGCTTCTGGATGCTCTCGTACGGCGAAATGATCAGCAGTTGGCAATCGCGCCGGAGACCGGTTCCGACAGATTGCGTCGCGTTATCAATAAGGACCTGACCAACGATCAAATAATCGATATAGCTGAAATGATTTTTCAGCGCGGCATACTCAACTTGAAGCTATACATGATGATCGGCCTGCCCACTGAAGAGGACGAAGACATCGATGCGATTGTATCTCTCACTGAACAGATCCGTGAACGAATGATAGAAGCCGGGAAGCCGCGAGGCAGAGTCGGTTCGATTATCGTATCGCTCAATGCTTTCGTGCCGAAGCCTCAAACACCTTTTCAGTGGGAGCCGATCCAACCGGAACGAGTTCTCGACCAGAAGATCAAATATCTGACGCGCGCTTTCAAACGAATACCAAACGTAGAAGTCAGGGCGATGTCATCACGCATCGCGCAGCTTCAAGCGCTGCTCTCGCTCGGCGACCGCCGTGTTTCCGAGTTCATCCTGGAAGCAGACCGCGCCGGCAATTGGCGGCAAGCTATGCGAGCGTGGACTGAGTATTCGCTCCGCCGCCGCTCTCTGGATGAACCTTTGCCCTGGGATGTCGTGGATATCGGATTAACGACCGAGTTCATGAAGCGGGAATATCAACGCGCAATGGCGGAGAAAACCACCAAGCCCTGTCCAGCCACTGATCCGTGCGTTCGATGCGGAGTCTGCGATCCGCATCTGGTTCCTGAAAACGCCCTGGTTCAGTTGCAGTGGATGAAGCCCGCGACAGCTCTAACCGCCTTCGCAACGGGCGACTGAACCTTCTCTTCTACCTGCGCCTGTAGCGACACTCCAAGAAAGTTCTTGTTTTTCTCCGCTCGAACCTTGACTTCCCGCCCGCGCTAAACTAGATTGCGGCTCTGAATCTAATGTGTGTAATGTCGCATAACAAGAATTGAGCGGCCTCGTATGGCTGCTCGACGTGCTTATCCTCATCGTTGATGTCCCTAATCTAAGGTCCCCAATACGCTCTGTCTTGAGGCAGAGTCCGCAATGGCAACCGGCAGGCTCTTGAGGTTAGAGCTACCGTCATTGGCCTAACGGCCAGGAGGAGGAAAGATCGTGAAGCACTCAACTTTGATGGTCATTTGTATGTCGTTGGCGGTGTTTCTGTTCGGCACCAACGCCCTGACACAACAGGAAACCAATAGCCGGGGCGCGGCAGTACCCTCGGCTGATGCGGGTGATCGCGGCTATATGAACAGCAGTTCGGTTCATAAGCTCATCGTCGGCAATGGCGATGTCGAGATCTATAACGAGTTGGCCAGTCGAGGAGCAATTGTCGGAGAGATAGATTACGGAAGCTTCAAGCTTATCCGTGTAAACGAACTGGCCCTTGGCGGGCGCGACTCATTCTCGGCGCTGTCGCTGCCCGTGCGCGACGATCAGGATTTGATCAACCTGAATGGCTTTGTCATTGACACCAATCAGCCGGAGCTTCTCCGCGCTCAACTTCCCGCTGACTTGCGCCAGACCGATATGGCAACCGCCATTGCGACGGGCAGCGTGCCTGAAGGCGGGCTCTACATGGTTCAGTTCGCCGGTCCGATCAAAGATTCGTGGCTTCGCAGACTCAAAGCCACCGGCGCGGAGATTGTAAGCTACGTTTCATCCAACGCCTACATCGTGCAAGCGAGCGCGGCATCCGCAGCATCGCTTCCACGGTTCAAGGCGGACAATTCATTCGTGCAGTTCGTTGGCGACTACGAGCCGGCATTCCGGTTGTCGCCGCTGGTGCGCGCCGCACATGCTTCCTCGTCAGATGCGCCTGTCGACGTAACCGTACAGGTAATCGCCGGACCGGGGGCTCAAAAAACAATCGCCAGACTGCAACAGATTGCCGGCGAGATCGTGAATTCCTACGACGTGCTCAACTATCGCAATATCGAAGTGAGCATTCCTGCATCGAGGATCGCTGAGATTGCGCGAATCGATAACGTGTTCGGCATCGGAGAGCGCGGCGTCAGGCGGCGGTTAGACGAGGCTCAGGGCCAGATTGTGGCCGGCAACCTCACCGGCAACGTACCGACCGGGCCCGGTTATCTCACCTGGCTCGCGAGCAAAGGATTTACAAGCTCACAATTCGGCACGTTCTCGGTCAACGTCGCTGACGACACCTACACGCTGATGGGGCATCCGGACTTTCCGGCCGGTCGCGTTGCATTTCAAAACAATCCAACGAATCAAACCGGCGTACTCGGTGGACATGGGTTCCTCAATGCAAACATTATCGGCGGCTTCAACAACGGCACCGGGTCGGCGTTTGAAGACGCAAGTGGTTTCAACTACGGCTTGGGAATCGCGCCCTTCGCCAGAGTCGGCGTGACTGCGATCTTCGGCAACACCGGCTCTTCGGGCACGGTGTGGGAGAACACCGCATACGGCCAGGGTGCGCGCCTCTCGAGCAATTCGTGGGGATTCCAAACCCAGACGGGTGGCCCGGTCGCCGATTACGACGCCAACTCACAGGCATACGACGCGATCGTTCGCGATGCGCAAAGCGGCGCCAGTGGCCTTCAGCAGATGACCGTTGTGTTTGCGGCGGGCAACGACGGCTCCGGCGCTAATACCGTAAGCAGTCCGGCTACCGCTAAGAACATTATCTGTGTGGGCGCCAGCGAGAACGTTCGCCAAACCGGTACCGACGGTTGCGGCATCGCCAACTCCGGCGCCGACAGCGTCAATGACATCATCAGCTTCTCGAGTCGCGGGCCCGTCAACTCCGTGGGTGGTGATGGCCGCATCAAACCCGACATCGTTGCGCCCGGCACGCACATTGAAGCCGGCGTCCCGCAATCGAATTACAACGGCAGCAGCGTGTGCAATCAGTACTGGCCGGCCGGTCAGACGCTTTACGGCTGGTCGAGCGGGACGTCGCACTCGACACCCGCGGTAGCTGGAGGCGCGGCGCTCGTCTACCAGGATTTCCTTAACAAATCCTTGCCAGCCCCAAGCCCTGCGATGGTCAAAGCCTCGTTGATGAACTCGGCGGCTTATATGACCGGAGTCGGCGCGGGTGGCAACCTTCCGTCAAACAGTCAGGGTATGGGACGTATGGATCTGGGCCGCGCGTTTGACAGCACGGCGCGCATACTCGTCGATCAAACGCAGGTGCTCGGAACAACCGGGCAAACATACCAGACCTCAGGCTCTGTAACCGATACCTCACAACCATTCCGCGTTACGCTGGCTTGGACCGACGCGCCCGGGCCGACCACCGGCGCGCCGTGGGTCAACAACCTCGATCTGGAAGTGACTATCGGAGGCGTTACCTACAAAGGCAACGTCTTCTCGGGAGCAAACTCGGTGAGCGGCGGCGTCGCGGACACGAAGAACAACGTCGAGTCGGTCTTCCTTCCGGCCGGCACGTCGGGCAACTTCACCGTGACCGTTAGGGCTACAAACATCGCGGGCGACGGAGTGCCCGGCAACGCTGACACGACCGATCAGGACTTCGCGCTGGTGGTCTACAATGCCGGCGCCACTTCCGGTTCGCCAACGATCGGCGTTAGCCCATCCAGCATGAGCTTTACCGCGACAGTCGGCGGATCCAATCCTCCCAATCAGTCGCTCAGCATTTCCAACACAGGCGGCGGAACTCTCAACTGGACCGCGAGCAGCAATGCGAGCTGGTTGAGCGTAAGTCCGACCAGCGGAACCGCGCCGTCAACAGCAACCGTCTCCGTCAACATCACCGGTCTCGCCGTCGGTACTTACAACGGCGCCATTACGATCAGCGCTACCGGCGCCACGAATACGCCGGTGACTGTGCCAGTGACGCTGACAGTTAACTCAGCAAGTACGCAGTTGATCGTGAACGGCGGATTCGAAGGCAGCAGTGCGCCGTGGGTACTTTCGGGGAACGCTGTCTGGTCGACCGGGGCATTCCCACACACGGGCACCGGCTACCTCATAGTCGCGAGCGCCAACAGTCAGACTGGGACCGCGTATCAGCAGATCACGATTCCTGCCGGCACATCGCCCAACCTGAACTTCTGGCTCAATGTCACGACCAGCGAAACGACGATAAACACAGTGTTCGACAGATTGTTTATCGAGGTGCGAAGTACGTCGGGCACACTGCTGGCCACGCTGACCACATTCAGCAACCTCAACTCCGGCGTGGCGGGAGTGTACACGCTGCGCGGTCCGTTCAGCGTCGCCTCTTTTGCGGGACAAACGGTGCGCATCCAGTTCCGCGCTACGGAGGACATTTCACTGCCTACGTCATTCCGTGTTGACGATGTTTCGGTGCAGTGATTCTTCGGATAAAGATGAAACTTCCGCCGGGCTTTCTTTGCGCCAGTCGCAGGAAGGCCCGGCGTTTTATTTTCCGAGGTAGGCTTCAATCACTTCGGGGGAGTCAGTAACCTCAGCAGGTGTTCCTTCCGCGATCTTGCGTCCGTGGTTCAACACGATCACCCGATCGCTGATACTCATCACCACTTGCATCACGTGCTCGACGCCCGCAACCGCCGAGATGCCGCGCTCGTCTCTCAACCGTTTTATGAGTTCGATCGCTTCTCGGGATTCGGTCGGATTGAGACCAGACATCACTTCATCGAGTAATATTAGTTTGGGCCCGGTCGCAAGCGAGCGCGCAAGCTCGAGCCGCTTTCGAGTTCCGATAGGCAAGCCGTCCGCAACCGCATCTCGAAGCCGAGTCATGCCTGTGAACTCGATTACATCCTCTGCCACGCTGCGCGCTTCTTCGCGATCGCCGGTTCGCGCAAACGCGCCAACCAGAATGTTGTCGAATACGCTCAGCCCGCGAAGCGGTTTGACTACCTGAAACGTGCGCCCTATGCCTGCGAGAGCAATCTTGTGAGGCTTGCTCCCGACCAGATTGGTTCCATCAAAGACAATCTCGCCGGTGGTCGGCCGGTGAAACCCGGTGATCAAATTGAACACCGTAGTCTTACCCGCCCCGTTTGGGCCGATGATGCTGACCGTCTCGCCTGCAACAACGCTGAAGCTGAGCGCGTCGACCGCCACCAGGCCGCCGAATTTCTTTGTAAGGTCTTTGACTTCAAGCAGAGACACTTTGCGATTTCCTCGCGGCCATTCGAAAGACTCTTCGGAGCCCGCCCATCAATCCGTCGGGCATGAATAGAATCACCACAATCAGCAGCGCGCCGTAAATTAGAAGGTTCGCCTGGGCGAACTCGTTGCGAAAGATTTCAGAGGACAACTTTAGCAAAACCGCGCCGAGCACCGGCCCTGGCACCTTGCCGAGCCCGCCGACGATCGCGATCAACACGATCTCGACCGAGAGCGCCAGCGGCAATACGGTAGTCGTATCCACGAACAGAAAATAGTTGGCGTAAAATGCCCCGGCCACCGCGGTCACGGATGCGCTTAACGCGAGCGCTCGGAGTTTGTAGCCCGTCGTATCGATACCAATTGATTCGGCGGTTTCCTCGTCCTCGCGGATCGCCATCAAATAGTAACCGAGCTTACCCCGGATTATCAGATGACACAGCAGCACCGTCCCCGCCGCAATCAGAAGCACGATGTAATAGTAGGGGGCCTTGCCGGTGCCGGATAATATCGAAGGGCGAATCACTACGCCGACTGCGCCGCCGGTCAGATTCGTCCAGTTCAACGCAATCAATCGAACGACTTCACCGACCGCGATCGTCGCTAAAGTAAAGTACGGGCCTCGCAAGCGAAAACATATCCAGCCAACGATAAGCGCAATGGGCAAGACCGCGACCGGGCCGGCAATCAGCGCCCACCACGGCGAAAGCGCGGTCTTGCTCGCAATGATCGCAGCGGTGTAGGCGCCGATCCCGAAAAACGCAGCGTGGCCCAGTGAGAGTTGGCCGGCGAAACCTCCGAGTATGTTCCAGGCCGATCCAAGCGCTACATACAGGAGAATCACGATCAAGCCGTGCTGAGTGTACCGCGCAGTAAAAATAAACGGCGCCGCAATGAGGAACACCGACAGGACCGATAAGTAGAGAGAAGACCTTTTCATTGCGTGGTAGAGAAGACCGAGATGAGAAGCAAACGTTGCAAATTGGAAATTGGAAATGCAAATTAAAAAATGCAAATTGCAAAATCGAGAATTGGACAATTTCAAATCTTGTCAAATTTCAAATTTCAAATTTGAGATTTGAGATTTGAGATTTGAGATTTTCAGTTTGCAATTTTCATTTTTGCAATTTTCAATTTGCAATTTTCAATTTGCAATTTTCCGTTTGCAATTTGCAATTCCTAATTCCCAATTCCTAGTTTCCAATTTCTAATTTCTAATTTCCAATTCCTATTTTCCAATTCCTAATTCAGCTCCGCCACTAAGCCGCCGCCTCACACCCGTGATTTCCCCAAAAGCCCCGCCGGCCGAAGCGTCAGCACGAGCAAAAAAATTACAAACGCGATCACGTCCTTGTATCCCGTGGCCACGTATACCGCGCCCAGCGATTCTGCGATGCCCAATACAATTCCGCCGACGAGCGCCCCCGTCACGCTTCCCATTCCGCCGAGCACCACAACCACAAATGCCTTAAGCGTGAACGGAGAACCCGCGTTCGGCTCGACCCGGTAGTAGATCGGCATCAACAGCGACCCGGCAGCGCCGGCCGCTGCCACGCCAAATCCGAACGTAAGCGCGCGAATCCGCTTTATGTTGATCCCCAGAAGCCGCGCCGCCTCCGCGTCTTGTGCCGCTGCACGGATCTGCCGGCCGGTGTTTGTCTTGATCAAGAAAAGATAATCGGCCGCGGTAATCACAATCGCGATCGCGAAAGCCGCCATCTGCGGCTTGCTAACCGAGACGCCGCCCAGATGAAACGTGGCGCCCGCGTAACTCGTGCTCATCGTCAGATAATTCGACGTGAACAACAGCAGTGCGGTGTTGATCAGCACGATGCTGACTCCTTCGGTGAGCAGAATCTGATTCATCTCCGGAGCATTCAAGACCGGCGCGATAAGCGTCTTCTGCATGACGACGCCAACAAGGAACATTCCGGGCATCACTATCAACACCGACAGGAAGGGATCGATGTGCAGACCGGTGAACAGAAAATACGTCGCGTACATCCCGACCATCACCAGCGCCCCGTGAGCAAAGTTGACGACCCGCATCACTCCGAAAATGATCGTCAACCCAATGCCGATCAGCGCGTAGATTCCTCCAGTAAGCAACCCGCTTGTCATCGTCTGAAGCAGCTTCTCACGCCCGGTCACCTGCGTCGCCGTGTGAGCTTCGGTCGTCGCGCTCTCACCAGATTCCGCTGCAGCTCGCCTGGCGCGCCACGCGGGCGTCGGCAGCACCGGCTGGCGGATCGCGGCAGACGCCGGCCAGATCGTCGTGAACTTTCCGTTCAACACTTGAGTGATTGCGACTTGATGTTCGTTCTGTCCTACTTCGTTAAAGTGAATGGGGCCGAAGACTGAATCCAGCTTAGAAGTCTTGATCGCATCACGCACAGCGGTGCGATCAGTTGTCCCGGCGCGTTCGATCGCGTCCGCGAGTATCTTGAGCGTGATGTAAGCTTGCACACTGTGATAGGAAGGCTCGTATCCCGATCTCGCGCGAAAGCGATCGGCCCACTCTCGCGAGCCCGTCCACTTGGCGTCAGGGGTCCATTGAGTCACCGAGATCGTGTACTCGGCAGTATCGCCCGCGCCCTTCAGAAAGTCCGGCAAGGAGAACCCGGCGCCGCCCGCGGTAAACACCTTCGGGTTCAGATCGATTTCCTTGGACTGTCGCATCAACAGCGTCGCGTCGGCGAGGTATGAAACAAACAACACTGCGTCCGGGCTCGCGGACTTGACGCGTGTCAGCAGCGGCGTGAAGTCAGTGCCGCCCTGGTCGTAAGCTTCGTAAGCGACGATCTCGATACCGGCTCTGGGAGCCTGTTCCAGGGCCGCTCGCGCGACGCTTGATCCGAACTGCGTGTTTTCATAAACAACCGCCAACCGGTGCGCATCGGCAAGCCTGGTAAGAAACTCGACCAGGGTGCGCCCGTAGTCGCTGGCCGAGGCGCACACTCTGAACACCCATTGATAACCCTGGCGCGTTATCTCGTCGGTGGTCGCGCTCGGGCAGAGCATCGGTATTTGATAGCGGTCCGCGACGGCGGCGGCGGGAAACGTAGCCGCGCTGGAATACGCGCCGAAAATCGCGACGATGTCGCTCCGGTCGGCAAGCTTCTCAACTGTAAGACTCGCTACTTCAGGTTTGGAGGTGTCGTCCTGATAAACAAGGGCGATGCTCTTTCCGAGCGCGCCGTTCGAGTTTATCTCCTCGAGGGCCATCTCGTAACCGTACTTCTGTGCGAGACCGAAGCGAGCTTCGGCGCCGGTGAGTGAAGTGATGATTCCGACTTGTATAGAATCAACGTCGCTTTGGTTCCCCGCGCGCCCGCAACCCGACACAAGCGCCACAGCAAGCACAGATACGGCGATAACAAGGATCGCAAGAAGGCGCGCAGGATTCAGCAGGCTCGTCGTTGAGTTAAGCGTTGCTTTGAATATGAGTGTGAATCCGCTCGTCAGTCGGTTGTCCCCGGCGAAATGTGTCGCGTTGAAAGCGCGGCGATTATAGATTCTGCTCGATGATCAAAGCAATGGTGGATCGGGATAACCTACTCTCAGGACTATCATTACTCGCTTTGCATAGTACAAATCCTCGAGAAATCCCAAATAAGCTTCGCGTGCTTTGCGGTCCTTTGCGTCTTTGCGCTGTGTATTGTGCCCTGTGTATTGAAGGAGTAAGACTCAATACTCAACGCAAAGGCGCAAAGGACCGCAAAGCACGCGAAGGACTGACCACACGTTTACAAGTCAGGAATGCGATAACCGAACACTACCTGAGCTTGCACTGAGTTGGTGTCTCGTTATAGAAAGATATTACTGAAACCGACGGAGCGAAATCGTGATGACAAGCGAAGAAATGGAGCGGGCTATCGAGTTCCTGGTTCACAACCAGGCGAAGAACACGAGCGACATAATGTTGACCAACGAAGTTGTGAATAGGCTGGCTGAGGCGGTTGCTCAAGATCGAGTGGAGAACCGGGCGCAGCTGGCGGCGAACCGCGAGCAATTAGAGGCCTATCGGCAGGAAACGCGCGAACACATCAACAATCTAATCATTGCCAACGAGGTGACTCGCGACCTCGCCGAAAAGGTCGCAAAGCTCGCCATCACAACCAGCCAACGGGTAACCGTCCTCGAGAGCAAGTAACGCTCACCTTGATCCCGACTCGGTCTTGCACTTCTGACCAATCAATCTCTTGAGCGCTTGCGCGTCCTGGTCGTTGGGGTCGATTTGAAGCGCCTTATCGACGGATGCCTGGGCCGACGCGCAGTCGCTCTTGAGAACGGATATTCGGCCGAGCAGGACGTGAGCCGGCACCAGTTTCGGATTCCAAAACACAGCCGCTTTCAGGGCGTTCGCAGCTCGATCGAAGTCGCCTCTTCGTTCGTAGACCCGGCCCATCAGCAAATGCGCATCGTAGTTCTGCGGCGCGATCTGCAGAAGCTTTCCGAGCGCCTGCAACGCGTCCTCGTTGCGTCCGGCAACGAATGCATTTCGCGCGGTTTCGAGCAGTTGATCTGCCTGCGGAGTCAGGCTCGTGATTCGAGTCTGTGAATTCAGCCGCTCGTCCTGATCGCGCTTGTAGCGATAGTAGTTGATCTTACTGAAGCTGGTCTTTACCCGGGCGAGTTGCGGGGGCCCCTTCGTCTCCCACTGCGCAAACGAAGTCAGAAGCTTCTTCGCCTGATCGGAAGCGGCGGTGGCTCCGGGCTGGTCGCCGGCCGCCGCCAGCGCCTTGCTGAGAATGTAAAAGCCCTCGCCGTCAGACGCGCGTTGTTTTGTTTCTTCCTTGAGCGTAGCAGCGGCCTTCGCGTGGTCCTTTGCGAGATAGTAAGCGTAGCCCAGATTGAACAACGTGTCGGTGTCTCGAGGCGCGGCATCCGAAGCCGGCTTGAGATGATCGATGGCATCCTTGTACTGCTTCTGCTTTATGAGCAGAACGCCGATGTTGTTGTAGACCTCGAATAACGGCAGCCGCGCCGCGAGCTTCTTCAACGCGGCCAGCGACTGATCGGTGTGACCGAGCGCATCATCTGCTACGCCGATGTAAAACTGCGCTTCGTCATACCGCGGGTTCTTGTCGTCGACGAGCGCAAGCTGCTCCAGCGCCTCTTTGTGCTCGCCCGCTTCAAACCGAATTCGGCCCAGCTCGAAGATCGCCGCCACGTAAGGCGTTTTTGTTTTGTCGGAATACTCCTTGATCGAGCGTTCGAGGAAACTGACGCGAGCGTCGCGATCGCGCGTGAGCGTGCCCTTGATGAAGTTCTCAAACGCGCCGATCGGAGCAACGGTCGCATCGGTGGTGATCTGGTCGCGTGAGAAGGGCAACGCAGGATTGTGCTGATACAGGATCTCGTAAGCGAGATCACCCTGGAGTTTTTGAAGATCGACCAGCGGACCGCCGCGATTGTACTCCTTCCCCGCGAGCCGGCCTTCCCGAATATCGATCACTCGAGCGGTTATCGTTATCGTGCTGTCTCGCCCTTCGCCGGCTATTCGATAGGTGCCCATGACGACCAGATTCGCTCCGGCGCGCTCTGCGATCTTGATCATCGTGGCGCGGGTCAGTATCGCCGTCGGCGGGAGGCCTTCCTGCTTGTAAGCGACATTGCGCTCGTCGGGACGGATCGCAACCAGACCCGGCTTGTCCAGCAGATCGGCGAGAGTTGCGGCAAAGCTTTCGCCGACCCAGTTGTACTCGGCGCGGCCGGACAGGTTTTCGAAGGCCATGGTGACGATCGTGTCGGTCGCCGCCGCGGAAGCCGAAAGTGAAAGTGCGAGGATGAAAACAGATATCAGGGCTGCTCGTTTTGTCATTATAAAATCATTAGGGCCGCCAGCCTGTCATCACCGCCGAGCGGCCCGAAGTTGTATCTCATTCAGAAACTACCACGCAATATGATTCTCTCCGCGCTTGAGACTCGCTGTCAACGAGGGGTTCAGAGTTCAGCCTTCAGGCTGCTGATTGCAATGCGCAAGCTGAAGCTTGAACTCTAAACTGAACCGCTACCCGGTGGTTGGTTGAATGGCTATCACCTCAATCGGCGTGTTAGATTTCACGTTGACAGCGGGAGTATTAGTAACTCGTAACAAAGGTTTCGATAGCGATTAAGCACCCCTGTATGGGCGGTCCTCCGTGGCCGTCCCTCCTTCGACGACGCACTTCCTCATTGAGGGGCTGCCACGGAGGACCGCCCGTACAGGACTACCGATTTCTCTGATAAACTCCACTAGTATGAATTCCTCGATCGAAATTCAGTGGGACGAGCCGGGCAGGCTTGATACTTTGCTCGCGAAGATTGATGGGCCTGTCGCTCGCGTTCTCGATCGAGCGCTCAGCGGCGAAGAACTCGATTTCGACGACGGGCTGCATCTGGCGCGTGCTGGCGGCCTGGAACTTGAAGCGCTGATTCTTGCAGCAGACCGGATTCGCCGCGAGCGAGCCGGCGACGTGATCACTTACGTGGTCAATCGCAACATCAACTTCACAAACGTATGTTTTGTCGGATGTCGCTTCTGCGCCTTCAGCCGCGCGCCTCGCGAGAAGGATTCTTACTTTCACTCGTTCGAAGAGATTCAACGGCGGTCAATCGAAGCGTGGGAGCTTGGCGCTCGCGAAGTGTGCGTGCAAGGCGGGCTGCCTCGCGATCTGGATCCGTTTTACTATCGCGATCTGCTTCGCTCGATCAAGCAAGCGACTCCAGAGATGCACATCCACGCGTTCTCGCCGATGGAAGTAGTCTACGGCGTTGAGCTCACCGGAATGCCGCTGCGAGATTATCTCTCGATGTTGAAAGACGCCGGACTCGGAACGCTGCCCGGCACCGCCGCTGAGATTCTCGATGACGAGGTTCGCCATCGGATCGAACGAATCAAGCTGAACGTGTCCCAGTGGCTCGATGTAGTAAAGACCGCGCATCGTCTGGGCATTCGAACGACGTCGACGATGATGTACGGGCATCTCGAGAGCGAAGAGCACTGGGTGCGTCATCTGATGCTGTTGCGCGACGTGCAGAAAGAAACAGGCGGCTTCACTGAATTCGTGCCGCTCGGATTCGTTCACGAGTTCACCCAGTTATTCAGATCCGGCGATGCGCGCCCGGGACCAACGCGCGATGAACACTTGAAAGTTCATGCGTTGTCGCGGCTGATGCTGCAAGGTTGGATCGACAACATTCAGGTGTCGTGGGTAAAGATGTCGCGAGAGATGGCACAGGAGTGTTTTCTCGCCGGAGCGAACGACTACGGCGGAACGTTGATGGACGAGAACATTTCACGCCTGGCGGGCGCGACCTCCGGTGAGTATCTTTCGCCCGAGGAGTTTCGCTCTCGCATCCGCGAGCTTGGAAGGATTCCGGCAGAGCGCACGACCTTGTACAAGATTGTAAGACAGTATGATGGCCCGCTCTCGACGGGCTTCTGAACCGGCTCTGCGTGCTTTGCGGTCCTTTGCCTCTTTGCGTTGAGTATGGACTTTCATCCGCGGCGAACGCGCTGATCGAGCGGTGTCTGGTTAATCCAATGCGAAGAATCGGGCTCTACCTCGGACGCCTTCCCGGTTTTGATAAAGCCGGATTCAACAGACAAGAACTGATCCAATGTGTACGAGCCGCCGACGCTTGCGGCTACGATTCGTTCTGGATGCCCGAGGCCTGGGAGCGCGAGGCTTTCACGACTCTCACCGAGCTCGCGGTACAGACCGAGCGGATACATCTTGGCACTGGAATCATCAACGTCTTCTCTCGCAGCCCCGCTCTCATTGCGATGAGTGCGGCGACGCTCGATGAGATTTCCGGCGGCCGGTTTCGTTTGGGTCTCGGGACCAGCGGCGCGCGAGTCATCGAAGACTTCCACGGCGTCCATTACAGCAAGCCGCTCACTCGAGTGAGAGAAACAATCCAGATAGTGCGGACCCTGTTGTCAGGTGAAGCGCTTGACTTCAAAGGCGAGTGCTTCGAGCTTCATAGATTCAAGCTTGGGTTCAAACCGCTTCGCGATAACATTCCGATATATGTGGCGGGGCTCAGCCTCAGGAGCTTGCGCCAGATAGGTGAAATCGCCGACGGGTGGTTGCCGGCGCATTGGCCTCGCGCGAGGCTCGCGGACGGAATAGCCGAGATTCGCGCCGCGGCCGAAAGCTCGCAACGCGACCCCGGTCAGATTGAGATCGCGCCTTTTGTTAATGTCGTTGTGTCCGACGATGTGAAGAAGGCTCGCAAAGAGGCTCGACTCCCGCTTGCTTATTATGTCGGAGGCATGGGTGATTATTATCACGATTCGCTCGCCCGCCTGGGGTTCGCAAGCGAGGCGGATCGAATTCGCGAATTCTGGCAAGCGGGCCGGGCCAAGAGCGCAATCGCCGCGGTCACTGATGAGATTGTGGATAGCATCGCGATTTGCGGTTCGATCGAGAACTGCCGGGCCCGGCTCGATGAAATGTTTTCGGAAGGCGCGACGCTGCCGCTGGTGCCGATCCCAGCCGAGGGCAACGTCAGTGAGAAGTGTCGAATTATTGAAGCACTGATCGGTTGAAGATGTGTGGTCACTCCTTGGCGTGCTTTGCGGTCCTTTGCGCCTTTGCGCTGAGTATTGGGTCTTACTTCAATGCCCAGAGCAAAGGCGCAAAGGACCGCAAAGCACGCGAAGGTTATTAAGCAACGCAGAATCCAAACACTACGGACTGCCCGACTAAAGTCGGTCTGAACGCTCGCCAGCAGATGCTAAGCGATCTTCAAGAGCCTCGCCGCATTGTCGTGCAGAATCTTTTGTCGTACCTCCGGTGAAAACCCTTCCAACGAATCGAAGTCCGCAAGCCAACGCTGCGGCATGATGAAAGGGTAGTCGCTGCCGAACAAGATTCGATCCTGCAAGCGCGTTCGCGCTTCATCCATTATCGCCTTCGGAACATACTTGGGTGACCATCCCGACAGATCCATGAACACGTTTGATTTATGACCGATGATCGCGAGCATCTCATCATGCCACGGCCACGCCGGGTGCGCTCCGATAATAGTCAACTCGGGAAAATCCGCCGCGACGTGGTCGAGATAGATGGGCCGTGTGTAGTCCAGCCTCACCCCCATTCCGCCCGGCGTGCCGGCTCCCAGGCCATTTGTTCCCGTATGAAACAGCGCGGGCACACCAAGCCCGGTGATCTTCTCGTAGAGCGGATAGAACTGCTTGTCGTTCGGATAGAATGCCTGTATGCCCGGATGAAATTTCGCGCCGATTAACCCGAGCTCCGAGATTGCGCGCTCCATTTCATCGACAGCGTGTTTGCCTTTCCACGGATCTACGCTTGCGAAGCCGACGAATTGCTCTGGGTATTTCCGGACTACGTCTGCGACCTCGTCGTTGGTAAGCGGAGGCAAACCCGTAGCGGTTTCGGCGTCCCAGGCAAGCAGCACTGCAACTATGTCGAGGTCTTGATAGACTCGGGCTACTTCGTCCATCTCACGCACGGGAACTTTGCTTCTGAAGAACTTTTCGGCCGGTTCTTTGAATGGCTTCACCGCTCCGTCGAGGAAGCTCGCGGTCGGCAAGTGAACGTGCATATCGATGGCTTTTGGCATCTGACTTACCTCGTTTCGTCGATCACAGATCGTAGCAAACCGAGCCTCGGTCAGAAAGTTATTGGCGATGATGGAGTATTCCTCAGCGTCCTCTGCGTCCTCTGCGGTTTGATTGGGTGCTGATCAAAGATAAACCGCGGAGGACGCTGAGGACGCAGAGGAGGCTACACACTGAGACACCACGCCGATGATGCCCGCGAAGATTTCATGTGTTACTGTTTGATCAAGTCATCCGCTGGACACTTGATCACACCACCGCAAGCCCGCCGCTTGCGCGCATCGGAGCGAGTTCAAAATGTCGATTGCTTCCATCAACCCTGCGACCGGCGAGACCGTCAAGACTTTTCCCGAGCACACCGATTCCGAAATCCAGGATCGACTCGCGCAAGCTGCGTCCACTTTCAGCGAGTTTCGGCGCACAAGCTTCGATCAGCGCGCCGAGTTGATGTTCTCCGCCGCTGAGATTCTCGAAGACCCAGACAAGAAGAAACTGCTAAGCGTGATGATGACTACCGAGATGGGCAAGCCAATCAAGGCCGCCATCGCCGAAGTTGAAAAGTGCGCGTGGGTTTGCCGCTACTACGCGGAAAACGCAAAGCGTTTTCTTGCGGATGAAGTTGTCGAAACAAACGCCAGCCACAGCTACGTTCATTATCAACCGCTCGGCCCGGTGCTTGCCGTGATGCCGTGGAACTTTCCCTTCTGGCAAGTCTTTCGCTTCGCGGCGCCCGCGCTGATGGCCGGCAACGTTGCGCTTCTCAAGCACGCCTCCAACGTTCCCGGGTGCGCGGTGGCCATCGAAGAAGTTTTCCACGACGCAGGCTTTCCCAAAGGCGCGTTTCAAACTTTGTTGATCGGCTCGAGCGCAGTCGAGCGTGTGCTCGAGGACGAACGGGTGAAAGCTGTGACGCTCACCGGAAGTGAGCCCGCCGGGCGACAGGTCGCAGGCACGGCCGGAAGGCTGATCAAGAAGACGGTGCTCGAACTCGGAGGCAGCGATCCGTTCATCGTCATGCCCAGCGCCGATCTCGATCAGGCCGTCACGACCGGGGTGACCGCGCGAACGATCAACAACGGACAGTCCTGCATCGCGGCTAAACGCTTCATTGTCGCCGAGGAGATTGCCGGCGAATTCGAACACAGATTCGTAAAAGAAATGGAAGCGCTTATCGTAGGCAACCCGCTCGACGATACGGTTCAAGTGGGCCCGTTGGCGACCGCTCAGATTCTTGACGATTTGGAAGCGCAGGTGAGCAAATCCGTCGAGTTGGGGGCTCGTGTTTTGACCGGAGGAAAACGGCTCGACGGCGACGGATTCTATTACGCTCCAACTGTTCTGACGGATATCCCCGAATCCTCGCCGGCTTATCAAGAGGAGCTGTTCGGACCAGTCGCTTCCCTGTTTCGCGCTCGTGATCTCGATCACGCTATCGAGATTGCCAACGGCACAACGTTCGGGCTCGGCGCAAGCGCGTGGACGATCGATATAGAGGAGCAGGCTCGCTTCACCGAAGATCTTGAAGCCGGCGCCGTGTTTATAAACGGAATGGTCGCGAGCGATCCGCGATTGCCGTTCGGCGGGATTAAGCGTTCAGGTTACGGCCGCGAGCTGGGCGCTCACGGCATCCGCGAGTTCGTGAACATCAAGACGATCTGGGTGAAATGATTGCGGATTGCAGAATGCGGATTGCGGATTGCGGATTGAAAAACCAATCCGCAATCCGAAATCCGCATTCCGCAATTCTTCTTACTGTCCGGTTCGAGCCACCGGCTGTCCCGGCAGCGGCTTGCGCGGAAGCTTCTTGTCCCGCATCGCGGTGTTATACACGAAAGCCGCCATGATCGTGGACGCCTGCTTCATGTCGTCCTCCTGGATTCGATCGTAGACGTCCATATTCGAGTGGTGAGTCCTGGTCTCATACTCGATCTGATCCTGTATGAACTGGAACCCCGGCAATCCCACCGCATCGTACGACAGGTGATCCGTGCCGCCGGTGTTTGCAATCGACAGCGTTGCGTAAGCGTTGTCCTTGGACGTGCCGACCATCTCCTTGAAGGGAGCAAACCACGCTCTGAAGATCGAGCGCACTTCTTCGTTCCCCTGCATGTAGATCCCGCGAATCTTGCCGGTGCCGTTGTCGAGATTGAAGTAGCCCGCGACTTTTTCGTGCTCGGGTTTCAGTTCAAACTGCGGAGGCGCCTGGGGCTCAGCCGGAGGCTGCGCGCCCGCTGGAGGCGGACCGCCGCCGAAGCGCTGGTCGCCGCCAAGCCGTTTTCCAAAGTGCTCCGCGACATAAGCTCGCGAGCCGAGCAGGCCTTCTTCTTCGCCGCTCCACAAGCCGATTCGAATCGTTCTCCGCGGCTTGAGACCGAGCGACTGAAGTATCCTTACTGCTTCCATGCACACCGCTGAGCCGGCCGCGTTGTCGGTAGCCCCGGTTCCGGTGTGCCACGAATCGAAGTGCGCGCCGAGCATCACGACTTCGTCTTTTAAATCGGTGCCCGGGATTTCTGCCACCACGTTATAGCTCATCAGATCCTGATCGTAGAACTTCGACGCGACGTTGAACTCGAGCTGGACCGGTGCGCCTCGCTGAAGCATTCGGATGATGCGGTTGTAGTGTTCCACCGCGACCACCACTTGAGGAACAACCATCGTCGCATCTTTGTCGCGAACATTCTTGCGTTTGTCGGCCGGGGTGTCCTGCGGGTAAGAAAGATTTGCGGATTGGACAAACAGCGTTCCGCCGTCACCGCGTCCCGGCTCGAGCACGAGCGCCGCGCCTTCCTCCTGGAGCATCAGCCACTTCTTGAGAAGAAGCGCCTGAGCCGCGCGCTGCTCATCAGTCATTCGAAATCCTCGCGGGCCGCCCGGACCGCCAGCGCCCTGCGGCTCAGCATCCGCAAGGCGGAGCAGTTCCTCGTCGGTCTGGCGATGGCCGAGCGCCTCGTAATGGGGCTTGACCTCGCGAGCTTCCGTGAGCAGAACGATTGCGCCTTTGAGTTTGCCTTTGTACTTCTGGAAATCCGCGTCGGTCTTTGCATCGAAGAAAACCGGCTGGCCGCGGACTACACCGTTAGTAGCAGGAGACCATGCTTTTGGATACGCGATCAGCGGCGCGTAATTCGGTTTGATAAGATTGGCCGAGAAGCCTTCAAGCGACCATCCCCGCCCGAACGGGCCCCAGGATTCGAGGTGTGAGTTCTGTAGTCCCCACGCCGCGAGCTTTTGCTTAGCCCACTCCTGGGCGACTCTGATATTGGGTGAGCCGGTGAGCCGCGCGCCGGGAACATCGGTGATGTAGCTGAGAGTGTCCATCACCTGAGAGCGGTTCATTCCTTCTTCCTTGATTTTGGTGATTGCGTCTTGATCGAACTTCTCCTGTGGGCCTTGCGCGCTTACAGCGACGCTCGAGGCGAACGAGATTAAGATGGTCAGCAAAATAGCGGTGTATCGTTTAAACATTTCTCCTCCGTGTGAATCGTTGGGGTGCAAGCCTGAAGCCTTCCACTGTGCGCCGGAAAGAACCGATATGCTATTGCGGCGGAGGCGCGGCGTCAACCTTACTCAAATCCGAATTCCTGGCGTGCTTGGCGTTTCCTGGCGAGCTTTGCGGTTTTGTTTTGTCTCGCCGGCCTGCCGCTTACCGGGCGATGAAGCAATCGGGTCATATAGATTTGCTTGCTTCGACAACGAGAGTATAATCGCTGGGACGACCTTCCTGGGCAATTGTCTGGTTCGAACATCGCAGCTCGACTAGAGGTCCGACGAGCTGCCGGCTTGTCGACCGGTTCAACTCAACACTGTCACTTTGCTTGCTGAACTTCGACAAGCCGGCAGCTTGTCGGACTGCTGCCATGATGGAAGACAAGCCCGACTACATCGATCATCGCAAGCGGCTTCGAGAGAAGTTCCTGAGCGCGGGACCGGATGGTTTCCACGATTACGAACTGCTCGAGTTGTTTTTGACCTACGCGATCCCGCGCGTCGATGTGAAGCCTCCCGCCAAAGCCTTGATGAAGCGCTTCCGCTCTCTCAACGGCGTTCTGGATGCGAGCCAGTCCGAGCTGGAATCGGTCAAAGGTGTCGGCGCCGCGTCCGCGATCTGCATTCGATTGGTCAAGGAGCTCTTCGCTGCTTATTTGGAAGAGCGAATGGAGGGGAAGCATGTTTTGTCGTCACCGGGCGCAGTAGTCGACTTCGCGCGCGTAAAGCTCGCGGGGCTTCCTCACGAAGCCTTCATGGTTATCTACCTGAACGTCAAGAATCGTGTGATCGAGCACGAGGTCTTGCAGGAAGGCACCGTCGATCGGGCGATTGTCTATCCTCGCGAAATAATCAAAGCCGCTTTGACTCACAAGGCAGCGGGATTGATCTTGAGTCACAATCATCCGAGCGGCGATCCCGAACCTTCACAGGAAGACAAGCACCTCACTCGTTCGGTGATCGAGGCCGCGCGCACGGTTGAGATCAGGATTTTGGATCACATCATTGTCGGAAAGAACGGGTATTTCAGCTTTCAGGAGAATCGACTCTTGTGAAAAAGGTTGTTCTATCTCAACTGGGCGTGATTAAGAATGGGACTTATGGCGGACGGGACTCCTCGTCGATGGAAGCTCTGGAGAGAATCTTAGAACCCCGTAGGGGTGCGATGTTTATAGTATCGAGATCACTACGTTGCCAACCCCGTAGGGGTGGAATGTCCTGCGCGCCAAGGGTCTATGCCGCTCCTAACGGAGTTCGGAAGTCCGCGTGAGGTCTTTACTATAAACATCAAACCCCTACGGGGTTGCCGAGAGGAACGCTCGATCGCCGCTTCGAAGTGCCGTGACCCAAGTCCCATTTCTAATTACGCCCTTCTCAACTGTTGAAGTGGGTTTGGCGGTATTGTAGAATGACGCTGCCCTGCCTCCTCTCTAAATCATTTCGACAGAGAATCGCATGCAGTTTGACGCCAACCTAGCACCGGCTCGCGCCAACCCACTCCCCGGGCCGTCAGGCTCCCTGGGAGCCGAAATAGATCTGTATGAAGAGTTGCTTGCCTTCGCTGAGATGTCTCCGGAAGAGCAACGCCTCTATCTTGCCGAAGCGAAGTCTGAGAGTGAGCCGCCGCGGGCAACCGGGCCTTCCATTCCAGAATTAGTCGCGCCGGAACCGATCGAAAGCCTCGATCCCGAACCAATGGAAAGTTGCGAGCCGGAACCGGTCGAGGTCAAAGATGCGGAAACTGTCTCAACGTTCGCGGAGGTTGCGATTGCCTATTCCGATTCGACTCGGTGGGATGAGGAAGTCGAAGTCGTTGATCGGGCAGTCGAGTTGTCCGACGGCAGTGATCCTCTTGTAGATCTGAATCTCGATGGCGGCTACACGGATGTGTTGCCTGGAAGGGACTGTCTGGCGTGCGGCGCCGAGTCCGGCGCTGACGATTTGTTCTGCATGAGCTGTGGCAGCTTCCTCAACGGCGTTGCTTCAAACTCTCCCTCGAATCCAGTCTGCGCTGACTGCAATCAGGGCATTACGATAGACGAAATATTCTGCCCGTGGTGCGGATCAGTGCTGGCCGGCAGCTAGTGGCAGTTAAGGGTACCCTGTATGGGCGGCCCTCCGTGGCCGCCCCTTAAGGAGCAAGCGCTTCATCGAAGGAGGGGCGGCCACGGAGGACCGCCCATACAAGACTTCCTGCGTATTCGACGCGCCCATCCGGCTTACCTTCCAATCCAATCAGCTTCCAACGCGTCAGGGCATCCCTGTATCATTACTCAAGTAGCCGCGTCCGGGAGAGCATTAGTTGGATCATCTACAATCAATCGCCCCTCTCTTAGCCCAGGCAGATCGAACGTTGACGCTCATTGGAGCGCGAGTCGTCTTTTCGCTGCTTCTCGTCGCCGTGCAGCTTTATGTGCTCCGCGCGATGTTGAGAGTCGTCCGCTCGATGCTGCTCTCGAAAAGCCAAGAGAAGGCTCTAATCACGACAACAGTTGTTTTCATCACTATCGTAAATCTTCCTCTCGCGTTTTTTATCGTCGAGAGTGTTGTGCGTCCTCGCGAGTTACTGTTGTACGGTCCGCCGCTCGCTTACGAACCGATGATCCGTCCTTTTGCATATTTGTTTTTCGTGTGGACGCTGGGCTCACTGGTGTTCGCGGCGGCGTCTCCGATTGTGATGGCGTGTTTCGCTGTAGTCCAATTCTTCCGGCGGAAGATGTCCGGCACAACGGACGATCAATCGACGGTTGAGGTGTTTGATCTCTCTCGAAGGCGCTTCCTGCAAATGGCGTTGACCGCGGTCGCTTCGATGCCGTTCGCTATCTCGGCGTATGGCGCGGTGGCGGCGAGAACCGGCAAGGTGGTCGAGAAAGTGATCGTTCCAATCTCGGACCTTCCGCCGCAGCTCGACGGACTGACCATCGTTCAACTGAGCGACATTCACGCCGGCATGTTCATGCGAGAATCACAGATGGCTGAGTACGCCCGCATTGCCGGCGACCTCAAACCCGATATCATTGCGTTGACCGGAGACTTCGTGGCAACCGCGAGCGATCAGGTCGAGCCTCTTATGAAAGCGCTGTCTGTGCTGACGGCGAGATACGGCGTGTTCGGCTGTCTTGGCAATCACGATCTGTTCACTCGCTCGGAAGAAGTAATCTCTCGCCGGTTCGCAGCCGCCGGGTTTAAGCTCCTCAGAAACAAGAACGAACTAATCGACGTCGATGGAGCGAAACTCAACGTGATAGGCGTCGATTATTTTTTCGGGACCAGGGCGACCTCGAGCGCTCTCGATCAGGTCCTTCGCGAAGTGTCATTGGAAGGGACAACGATTTTGCTTCAACACGCGCCGCAGTTGTTTCCGCAGGCTGCGAAGTTTGGAATCGACCTCACTCTGTCGGGTCACACGCACGGCGGACAAATAGCGCTTACGTTCGGAGATGTCATAATTGCTCCGGCCAGGTTATCGACCATGTTCCTGGCCGGATTATTCAAAATCGGGGACTCGCATCTCTATGTCAATCGAGGACTGGGCACAACCGGGCCGCCCATCCGCATCAACGCGCCTCCCGAAATTACTCACATCACTCTGAAGACCGCTTAAAGCCTCTTGAAAGGTCAACTACTGAACGTCGCTAACCTTTCCATTGACGAAAGTGATCTTCATGTTCTGATAGACATACATCTTCTTAGCGCCGAGATTGACGATCTGTTTAGGCTTGCCGAGGATCGCTTCAACCTCGCTCGTGGTCTGGCCCAGCGAGATTTCATCCGGCTGTGTCGAAGAAGCTCCAGACACAGCGCCCGAACCGTCTGCTTGATTCACCTCATTGAGTACTTGTTTGTCCGCCGCGTCGGCCTCTCGAGCCTGTTGTTCAAGCTCGCTTGAAGCGTTTTCATCGGGCGGCGGCGCGATTGGCGCAAACGACGCCTGCACCGGCGGCGCTGCAGCATTGGCAGGCGGCGCGGGGAGACCGCCTTGATGCGATTGAAGGTCCTGCAGCCCACGGTCGATAGTGGCTCGCATGTGATTCTGCATCTCTTGCAGGTCTTCGAATCCTACGGAAACCATGCTTCCTTTTCCGCAGCTCGCATTCTTGCTTGCGAGAACCTGGAGAAATGCCGAAGTCGCATCGGGCGCGGGCGGCGCGCTAAGTCGGAGCACATCGCCTTCCGTGAGCGTGCAATCCTGCCCCTGATTGTCAGCCACATCGAGCGAGCCGGCCACTACGAAAATGCGCGGATTGTTTGCGCTGGTTTCAGCGAGCATTCGCGGGAGACCGCTCGAATTCATGTCCAGGTCACCGCTCACTGCAATGCGGCTCTCGGAGTTCTCGAGCGCAAGCTGCCTCTGTACTTCATTCGAGATCTCGTCCTTGACTTCCGGCGTGAGCATCACTGCGCCGCTCGGCCCCCCAGAGTAATTTGAGTAATAGGACTGGTTGGCAAGCCGCTCCTCATAAGCCGCCTGAAGGCTAGCCGAGATCAGATAATCGGTCAGCCAGAATGAAGCACTCGGATAGCTCGCGTATGGAGTGAAATAATACCTGCCATAGTAGCCGTACCACGGACTGCCGAACCAACCCCAGTTGTAGCGCACCGGGCGATACCAGGGTCGATAGGCCCAACCATAAAATGCCGGGCTGTAGTAACGGTAAGGAACATAACCGTGGAGCGTGATGCCCCGGTATCCGTAGCCGCGATAGTAAAGAGCATACGGCCGGCCACGGTAGAAGTATGTTCGGTTAGCGAACTCATGACCTCGATAGAGAAACGGCCGTTGAACGTAGCCGTGTCCGAACCGGTTTACGACTATTCGCGAGCGGTCAGGCCGATTAACGATTACCGTACGCGACCCGCCCGGACGATGGATGATCGTCATGTTGCGCGTGTGAACTTCGCGGATCGTCCCGTCGTGGCGGAAGCGCGCTTCTGAACCGTCGCGGCCGCGATATACCTCCGGCTTGCCATTTGAACCTTTGGTCAATCCGATTCGCTCATTACCGCTCGAAGCCTTGCCCGACTTGCCACCTGTGGTTCCACCGCCGGTTGCGCCGCCGCCGGTTGCCGAGGTCGAGTTCGATCGATCGCGCTTGTTGCCTTTCTCATTGGTCGTGGTGGTATTCGTGCTGCCGGTTCCCTCAGTCGAGTTCGATCGGTCGTGCTTGTTTCCTTTCCCAGTAGCCGAACTCGTAGTCGTGCTGCCGGTTGATTCCGTCGTGTTCGATCGCTCGTGCTTGTTCCCTTTGACATTCGTCGAGCCCGTATTCGTGCTGCCGGTTCCCTCCGTTGCGGTCGATCTTTCGTGCTTGTTTCCCTTACCAGTGGACGTAGTCGTATCGGCGCCGGCGCCGCCATTGGTCCGGGCTCCAGTGCCGTCGGTTGTGCGAATCTTTCCGGCCTTCCCGGTCTTTTGTGACGAGTCACCGGTCGCGCCCGCGCCAGTACTGCTGCTGGTTGTACTCGAGGTGCTCGTGTCGCGGCCCGCGTGTTTGTTGCCACCATTGACGCTGGTTCCGCCGCTGCTGCTTGTGCTGCTGCCGGTGTCCCGCGACCGGCCGGTGTTGCCACTCGAGCTTGTTCCGCCACTATTGTCAGTGCGATGCTTGCCGCCGCCGCCGCCGCTCACAGACGATCCGCCGCCGCTGGAGGAAGAGCCCTTCCCGCTCGTGCTGGCCGGCGGAGTCCTGGTAGTCGGAGCAGGTTTTGCCTGAGCCGAGGAATCCTTCTTTTTGTTCTTGTTGTCGTCCGCGCCTACCGCGATGGTTGCCGCCAGCATAACTGAGGAAATGGCCAGCGAAATCACTATCGTTATTGAAAGACGTGAAAGTATTCTTGAGATACTTCTTGAGATACTTCTTGAGATAGTTGGGATGTTCATGGATTCCTCCTGTGCTTGAATAAGCTTCATCAACTCCGTCAGTGAAACCGGTTCGACGTCCTTAAGGAAGGAATGAACCGCGAGTGAATGTAAGCAGCCCTCACTGGTCGAAAGCTGGTGGTAGCCCGTTCGCATCAAGCGATATGGGCTGTGAATCGCCGCTGGGGAGATCCAATCGTCAGACGAGCCGGACTATATACCACCGAGCTCGACTCTACAAGCAAACAAAAGCGCCCGGTACCAACTGACTTTGAGTCATTGGAACCGGGCGCCGGTCCTTCGTTTATTGCTCGCTCTCAGTAGCGTCGCAGGTCAAGGATTCCCTGCAGTATGTTGCCTAGCAAGCTAAAAGCTCCGTTGGAGTAGCTGCCATATTGCCATCGGCCGTAATAGCCGTCCTCATAACCGCGTCGGAAGCCTTCGCGGAAGTAGTAGCTGTAGTCGTCCACGCCAACGTAGTAACTGCTATACCCGAAAGCTGCGTTCTGGTAAGCGAACGAATTGTTGTAATCGAAGCGCCAGCCATCCTGACGATCCGATTGACCCGCTCGGACACCTTCCTCATAACCATACCTCACGGCCTGGCGGAGCTGATCCGCTGCATACTGGTTCGCGTCGTAGTAACGGCCGCCGCGATAGTAGCGATAAATCGGAGGCGCATATACGTAGCGCCAACTCTGAAGCCGCGCCTGGTCCGCGCGCACGTGCTCCCAATATCGCTGCTCATAGCGCAACTGCGCCAGTCGCCTCTGGCTCTGGAGGCTCTGTCGTCTCTGTTGCTCGATTCGCTCCTGTTGAAACTGGCGCTGGCGATACTGATTCAGGCGTTGCTGTTGAACTGCTTGTTCCTGTCGTTGACGCTCGACAGTCAGTTGCGGCTGCTGCCGCTGCTGAGTCTGTTGCTGCTGGGACTGTTGAGCCTGAGCCTGCTGGCGTTGCTGTTTCCTCTGGGCCTTCTCGAGCTGTTGCTGTTGAGCCTGCTGTTGCTGCTGAACCTGCTGTTGTTGAGCCTGAGACTGCCGCTCCTGTCTTCTGGCAGCCTTCTGTTGCTCTTGTTGCTGTTGAGCCTGCTGTTGTTGAATCTGGGACTGCTGTCGTTCTTGCTGGCGGGCAGCTTTCTGTTGCTGCTGTTGCTGCTGCTGAACCTGTTGCTGCTGAGCTTGAGACTGCTGCCGCTCCTGTCTCCTGGCAGCCTTGTCTTGCTGCTGAGCTTGTTGCTGCTGTTGTTGCTGAGCCTGCTTCTGTTGTTTCCTCTCAGACTTCTGCTGCTGGTTCGGATCCTGCGCGTTTACAAAACTGCTACTTGCAAACAGGAACGTAGCGCCAATAACAAAAGCCATGCTTTTCTGAATCAATGATCTAATTTTCATAACAACCCTCCCCGGTACGAATCGCTTTCGCGGTAAACAATTGGCAAATACTGTTCCTCGCGGTAACTATCTGTTTGAGTAGCACTTTACTTCTCGAGCGCACGAAAGCGAGGCACCGTTTAGTACAATTATAGACCTTATGGTTCAGCCAGTTCAGAGCTCAAGCTTTAGCTTGCTGTTTTGTCGACGCACAAAACTCAAGAGCAAACTTTGCGAGCTTTTGCGGTCCCTTGCGTCTTTGCGTTGAGTATTAAGGCCGCTAAGAATTCTCAACGCAAAGACGCAAAGGACCGCAAAGCTCGCTAAAGCTTGAACACTGAACCTCAAACTGACCCGGTACCATTTTCTCGGGTGTCTTGCTGAGCCGAAGCGCTGATTCCTATAATCTCGTGGATGACCACTGGCACGGCTGATCAAAGAACAGAGTTGCTCGGTCTCACGCAGGATGAACTGCGTGATTATTTTGCCGCGCTCGGTGAGAAGCCCTATCGCTCGCGTCAGCTCTACGACGCAATCAATCGCCGGCGGATCACGGGCTTCGATGCAATGACCGATCTGCCAAAGACCCTGAGAACGATTCTCGAGGACCGCGCGGCCGTAACTCAAACACGGATTCAGAGCGTGTTCACGTCGTCGGACGGAACGCGCCGCCTGCTGCTGAAGCTCGTCGACAACTCTGAAGTCGAGTCGGTGTTCATGCCCGAGGCTCATCGCGACACGGTCTGCATATCGAGCCAGGTCGGGTGCCCTCTCGCTTGTAGTTTCTGCATGACCGGCGTCATCGGACTGAAGCGCAACATGACTGCCGGCGAGATAATCTCCCAGGTCGCCATCACGCTGAATCAAGTCTACGGGGAGGGAGTTCAACCTCCGCACCGTACAAACATCGTGATGATGGGTATGGGAGAGCCGCTCCTGAACTACGACGCGGTGATGAAGGCCGTGCGCCTGCTTGCCGATCAAGCCGGGCTTGCGATCACTCCGCGGCGCATCACTCTTTCAACGGCAGGGATCGTTCCTCGAATATACGATCTTGCGAAGGAAGATATCAGGCCGAGTCTGGCGATCTCACTGACCGCGCCCACCGACGAGCTTCGCGATCAGTTGTTTCCGATCAATCGCAAGTATCCGCTCGCGGAATTGATCGAGGCATGCCGCCGTTATCCCCTCGGCGAGCGCGAGCGCCTGACCTTTGAGTACGTGATGCTGGACCAGGTAAACGACGGCGATCTTCACGCTCGGCAGCTCATTCGTCTGCTATCGACGATTAAGGCGAAGGTAAATCTGATCCCGCACAATCCCGCGCCCGAGCTTCCGTATGAGTCGTCGCACATGGATCGAATAATCGAGTTTCAGAAGATTCTGACCGAAGCCGGCCTGCCTTCCTTCATTCGGCGTCCACGAGGTCAGGACATCTCCGCGGCATGCGGACAGCTCGCGGCGCGACATCAAGCCGGGGCATGAGTAAGGATTAATCCACTATGGGCGCAATCTTCTCAACCATCTTTCCGTCGCGAGCGACTTCGAACTGCCGGCCTCGCCATTCAACTCTTTTGCCGACCCAGCTCGAACACCAGATCAGAAAGCTGAGCACGTCGCGAACGGGGAGCAGCCAGAAGTACTTCTTCAGAATCCTGTCTTCGAGCCAATGGACTCCAATCAACCAACCCATCACAAGCCGGATGACCAGAGTCGCGGCCAGAAGCAGCAAGCTAAAGTAAGACGCGCGATCTACGGCCACGGTCAACAGCGCGAGCGCCGTTCCATACGTCAAAATCAATCCCAGATAACCAAGCGGCCGCGATATCCGAGTCGACCGGGCCCAGCGCAATTGGTGACGTAACATACCTGCAACGCCGACCGGTTGCATCGCTGTTTCGACTACGACTTTGGAAAGGCGCACTTCGTAGCCCGACCGCTCGATCAAGTTGCCAAGCATGAAATCATCGGCGAGATAGTCGGCAAGCGCTTGAAACCCTCCGATCGATTCAAGCCTCGTGCGCGTTGTCGCCATAGTCGAGCCCAGCGCAAACTTCACTCCCTCGAGCATCCACGCCATCAATACTCCTGGCGCGAACTCAGCGGTGATCCCGACCGCTTCGAGTTGCGCGCCGAAGTCGGGCGCTTCCGCCGCGCGATAGAGACACGTGACCAATCCCACTCGTTCATCGGCAAGCGGCGCAAGGACTCTTCGAAGATAGTCGCGACCGACTCGAATATCGCTGTCCACGATGACGATGCGCTCGTGCTTTACTCGCGCGAGCATGTTGTGCAGATTGCTGACTTTCAGGTTCTGGCCAATTGTCTTGTCAGAAACAACCAGGGCGATGTCTCGTTCCGGGAAATCCTCGATGAGCTTTTGGACTATTGGAATCGATGAGTCTCGCGGGTCACGCACTCCAAAAACGATTTGATAGTCGCCGTAGTCCTGCCGGCAGAATCCGGCATAGTTCTGATACGCCTTGAAGTCAGCGCCATGAAGCGGAATCATTATCGTGGCCGCCGTAAGATTGCCGCCTTCATTTGGCTCTCGCCTCAAGAAAAATCTCAATCCCGCGATGATCGACAACAGGTAAAAGGCATTTGCAGCGAGTGTGCAGGCGACGAGAGCGAGTTTGATTGCTGTGGCGATCATGAGAATCCGGATGGATTACGGGAGTGAGATCAACGCTACGCCCAGGCAAACGAGCGCGGTCCCCGCCAGTCTCAAACGGGTGATCTCTTCTTTGAGAACGAGCTTCGCTCCGATCGTGGTGATGACGAAGCTGAGCGACGTCGCGGGAAGAACAAAGCTCAAGTCGGCCCAGGACAAGACCGCCAGAAATGCGAAGAAGCTGCATGCCATGAAAAAGATGCCAATCAGGAAATTGGCATTCGACAGAACTCGCAAGGCGACTCGAGCGAGTTCTCCAGGATGCATTGTTGAAATCTCGCCGACTTGCTTCATGCCCTTCGTTATAAACACGTCGCCGGCCGACCCTCCCAAAACAACTATCGCGATCATTGCTGCGGTCATCATCAAAGAAGCTCCGCCCGTGGAATTGTTCGCACCCCGGATCTCGAAACCAGAAACACGCCCAGCGTAATAATCGCGGAACCGGCCCAACGCGCCGGCGAAACGGATTCGTTCAATAAGTAATGTCCGGCGGCAACGTTGAGAACATAGCCGAAAGCAGTCGCCGGCAATACAAAACTCAAGTCAGCCCACGATAGCGCGGCCGAGTACAACGCAAAAAAGACGATTAACAACGCCGTCCCCAGCCACAATGTAGGATTGGCGGCCGCGCGCAAGGCCATCGATACGAGATCGTCGCCGGCCCCTGGCGTGGTGACCGCTTTCATGGCTTTTGTCAGATACACGTTGCCTATCGCCTGGGAGATGATTGCGATTATTAACACACAAGCGGTCTTCATTGATGCGCATCCATATCGAAGTAGTTGATCAGATTTATCCCGAGCGTTTCTATCCTGTCCCTGACCTTCGCGCTTGTCAGCGCGTCGAACTCGATCGAGGCCTGGCACTCGTCGCTGTTGAGCGATTTGTCATCGGTGTAAACCGCCGGATGAAAATATATCTCGCTGGTTTCCGCCGCGAGGTGGTCGAGCGCAAAAAGAAAATATCGCTCGCTCATTCTACCGCTTTGAAGATTGCCGTATACCCGCTCGGCAAAGGTGAATCCGCGTTCGCGCAGCTTTCGTTTCATATAACTTGCCAGGCCGCCAAACAGAATCGTGTAAACGCTCTTTTGAAGAACATTAGCGCGGTCAAACTCGAGCGCAAGTTCACGCTCTTCGACCGGCACTCTCATATGAGAGCAGCCATACTTTGCGCCCAAATCAAGTGCGGCGTTAAAGATCACCGGATGAACGTGAAGATGAAGATGGCCGTCGATGTGCGAAAGCTTCAAACCTGTCGAGTGAAACTTTTCAAACTGAGCGGCGAGTTCTTTTCTCAGCTCGCTGCGCGCTCGAAGAGAGAAGAAATATTTCAATCCAGCGGCAGTTGGGTTGTTGGAGAAGTTGCCCGCATTATCGACCAGAGTCGGAATCTGCGAATGCGGCAACGCGCTTCGCCCGACCACCGTCACCAGATGAATCCCAACCGCAAGTCCCGGATTCGCCTTCGCAAGCTCGACAGCCTGTTGGGCCGCCGCGCCGGTGACCATCAGGCTCGCGCTTGTCAGCACCCCATCCTTGAAAGCGCGAATGACTGCTTCGTTGACTTCCTCGGATGCGCCGAAGTCGTCCGCGTTCACGATCAAACGGCGCTGCAGGGACGCCCGCGGCGCGGCTGCCTCCGCCGAAGCCTGGTTGTGGACAGGCGTTTCGGGCAAAAGCGGACTAGCGCTGCCTCTACCCTGAGAAGCAGCGCTAGGTTGTCCTTTCGAAGCTGGATGCGCACGGCTCATCGGCTGGCTTGAGTTGCTACGAACTCCTTGCGTTTCGCGCGAAGCTGGAGAAACTCCTTGGCTTCTTTGTATAGCCGCCGTCGCTCATGTCCGTTGAACGCCGCGCGACGGACGATCCGGAAGATAATCCTCGGACGGAAATAGTACCGATCGTAGAAGTGCTCGACTGCCTGCACGATTTCTTCACGACTCAGGCCGGGATATTGGATAACCGGCAGTTGATGACCCATGTCGTCGGTCATCTCTTCGTTCAACAGGTAGTTGTTCGTCTTCAGATAATCGTCGAACTCCGTTCCGGGATACGAATGCGCGATCGAAACCTGAATTGTCTCGCAATCAAGTTCCTCCGCGAACGTCACGGTAGTCTTGATCGACTCCGATGTTTCGCCCGGGAGCCCGATGATGAAGTCGCCGTGAACGACGATTCCTAGCTTCTTGCAGTTCTTCATGAATTCGCGGGCCTGCTCGACAGTTGCGCCCTTCTTTATGTTCTTGAGAATCTGCGGATCGCCCGACTCGAAGCCCACGATCAACAATCGACACCCGGCTTCCTTCATCGCCTTGAGCGTCTCGTAGTCCGTATGCACGCGCGAAGTACATGACCATGTCGACTTCAACGGTTTCAGCTTTTCACAAACCGCGATCGTTCGATTCTTGGCCCAGGCGAACGTATCGTCGTCAAAGAAAATCTCTTCGAGATTGGGGAACATCTCCCACGCGCGTTTGACTTCGGTGGCGACGTTCTCGGGACTGCGCGTTCGCCACGCGTGACCGCTGATCGTCTGGGGCCACAGGCAAAACGTGCAAAGCGCCGGACAGCCTCGCGAGGTGTAAAACGAAATGTAAGGGTTGAGCAAAAACGGCACGTTGTATTTGGTGATGTCGAGGTCGCGTTTGTAGATGTCGGACGCGAACGGCAGCGAATCCAGATCGTGAAGCGGCGCGCGATCGGCATTGTGAACGATGGCTCCGTTCTTGCGAAAGCTCGCGCCCTGAATCTCCTCGAGCGGTTTCCCTTCCGAGAATTCCTTTAACGCGTAATCGATTTCCTTTCTTACTATGAAGTCGATCGCCTCGGATTCATTCAACGCGTGATCAGGCTGCGAGGTGACCGGCGGTCCGACGAACGCGATCTTGAGATCGGGTTTCGCCGCCTTCATCATTTCAGCCAAACGCACATCGTTCTTCCACCCGGGAGTGCTGGTGTAGAGCGTGACGAAGTCGTATTCCTTTGAGATGTTGATCGTCTCCTCTGGAGTGACTCCGTGGGGCGGCGCATCGAGCAGCCGGCTTTCCTTAATCAGACCTGCCGGATAGGCGAGCCAGACCGGATACCAGAAGGAAGCAATCTCACGCGAAGCGGGCCAGCGCGAGCTTGCGCCACCGTCGAAATTCGGGAATGAAGGCGGGTTAAGCAGCAGTGTTTTCATTGTGTCTTTCTCCAGCAATGTCGCAACAAGGCTTATACCGTGCGGTTTGATTTGTAGTCAAGGATAGCAGCCGGCCGGCCGAGGCGTGAAACCTCTTACATCAGACTCCTGAATAGACGGAGTGCTTACGCCTCGCGCAGCAATTCAGAACCGTGTTGCTCAAGGTGTCTAGTGAGGTCCGTTCGCTTCAAGCAGATATTGTCCTTTGAATGTCTCGTTGGTCAGGCGTTGACGATGATGGATTCCCGGATTACGGAATGCCCGGCTTGCGAACGCGCTGCAAGCAATCGATTCGCCTCGAGCAGTTCGTTGATGGCATCCTGCAAGTTCTCGCGCGCTTCTTCAATGGTCTCGCCCTCGGTTATCGCGCCTGGCAGTTCTTCAACATAAGCGACGTAACCGCCGCCTTCGGATTCTGGTACTTCTTCAAAAACTGCTGTGAAGGTTAAGGACATTGAACGTCTCCTCGTCGCATTGGATGGAGTTGGCGCTTCAAATCGCGAAGATGGTTTCAACTTTGCAGCGGTATCCGGGCAATACCGACGAAGTGAGTTCATCTTTCTCTGTCAAAATTGACTGGAGTTGCAGCATCTGGCCCTGAAGTACATACACTTCAATTGTTCTGTTGTGGAAGTCGACGATCCAATACTCCTTCACGCCGTGCTTGCCATATAATTGTCTTTTGACAAGTCGGTCACGACGTTCGTTCTCAGCGCCGGGGCAGACTATCTCTATTACAAGATCCGGCGAACCCATAACGCGATCCCCGGAAGCGATCTCGTTTCGCCGCTCGTGGCTGACGAAAACCAGGTCTGGGATGACGCCGCTGAACTCACTGAAGATAACACCGAGCGTCGCCCAGATTTCTCCGATCGGATTATCGATTAGATAGCTCCGAACGCTAAAAAACAGGTTCCCAGATACAGTCTGGTGTATGCGGTTCGGTGAACAGGACACGAATAGTTCCCCCTCTATGAGTTCGTAGCGGTTGCCGTCATCGGGCATCGAATCCAGTTCCGCTATCGTCAGCAGCGGCTCAATGTGAGTTGCCATTTATCTGACCTCCCAGGTTGCCCTGAATTCTATCATGGATTTGTGATAGAAGAATGCTTCTGACTCTATCGTGCCGGAGTGTACAGAATGAAGCTAAATCAGGTGACCGTTCCATCAACCGACGTGGCAAAATCAATCGAGTTCTATAAGCGGCTCGGTTTGATTCAGATTGTCGACAGCCCGCCAAAGTACGCTCGTTTCGTTTGCCCCGATGGCGACGCGACTTTCTCGGTTCATCACTACGACGAGCTATCAACTGGGGTCAGGCCGGTTGTTTATTTCGAATGCGAGAAGCTCGATGACACGGTGGCAGACCTAAAGAGCAGAGGCGTCGAGTTCGACTCTGATCCGGTGGACCAACCGTGGTTGTGGCGTGAGGCTTATCTGCGTGATCCCGATGGCAACGTGATCTGTCTTTACTTCGCCGGAGAAAAGAGATTGAACCCGCCCTGGCGAATCAAACCGAAGATTGAAACTCCGGTAGTGGTTCGGGCTGACTCTTAAGGAAGGATTAACCGCTGATCTTCGCAGACTGCGTTTCGCTGATCTGCGCAGATCAGCGTACCGAAGGCGGCGCAAATCAGCGGTTAATTCCGTCGGCGCGACAGACTGAACCACTACCAAATCCTAGCGCGGATTACTCAGAGCGTAGTTAATGATTTGTTGGATTCTAATCCGAAGCTCCGGGTCGCTTGCTTTTTCCAACACATCCTTCAGCACCGGCTCGGCGAATCGCCCGTGCCTGCGCATGATCTCTTCAGCGACGTCATTCACGGCACGCGAAGAATCAGTGAGTGACGACTCGATCTCCTTCTCCATCTCCGGCGTGATGATTTCGATTCGGCCGACCAGCACGCGGCTGACCTCCGATGGTTGTGGCTCGATGGTCAGAGTAAGGATTGAATCAGTCACCTTGCGCGGCACGATGTAAAACGCTCGCAGGCCTTCCTCAAACCAGGAATCGCGCCAGGTCTTGATCATCGCCAGCGCTTCTTTTTCGTAAAGCCCCTGCGCGACGAGCATGGCTTCAAGATCGCGCTCGAGCGACTCCTGCGTTTGCCCGAGCGCCGGACGATCGAGGACGATCTCGCGATCGAACGAATTGCGAATCTGATACCCGATGTTACCGCCGCGATTCTCGAACAGGATGAACTGTGGAATGCTCTCAGCACTTGTGTTCTTCGCTACAACCCTGCCGTCATCGAGCTTTACTGCAAGAGGCTGATCGAATGTGCCGACGCCGCGGTAGAACAGAAACTTTTCGCGCTCCTGGCCTTTCACGTTGCAAACGCGGAGCGTCGCCGCATCGGTCTCACGCGCCGGATAGTAATGGCTAGGTTTGGTCTCGACGGGAAAGTTCTGTTCGCCGCCCGGCAGGACGGTTATTCGGCCCCAATCAATTCCATCGGATGGAGTCGAGCCGTTGATCAGGCGCGCTTTTGGATACCATTCAGTGATCTTCCCGCTTGAAAAAAATACGCTGACGGAAACCGGCATCTTGCGGTCGGCATAGAAATAAATGACCGGCGTTTCCATTCGGACCAACGCTTCCAGATTGCATTTGCGGCAACGCTGACCGCTCCTCAGCCCCGTTCCGGCCAGCGCGCTCAGGTCATACACGAAACCCGGCAGATCACTCGCTCCGTTTAGCGGTCTCCATTCGAGCGATTCTCCGTTCTTTCCCGCGATCGAAGTAAAGGTGCCCCACTCATGGACAACCAACCGATTGCCGGCGCGCTTCGCGATTTGATTCTTCGCCGACGCTCGCTGGGTTGGCTTTGCGCCCACTATAGCGATCGCCGCCAAGAGAACGACTACAGACGCAAGACTCGTAAGCCGTGAACGGTTGATTGTCATTAGGATTGACCTCCTATTCATTCCTTAACAGGGGAAAGGCAGTATTAGTCATGGCGTTGAAACATATTTTGCGACGAAACAATCTTGCTTCGCAATGTTGAAAACCCGCTTCGCGACGTTGAAAACCTGCTTCGCGACGTTGAAAACCTGCTTCGCAATGTTGAAAACCTGCTTCGCGACGTTGAAAACCTGCTTTGCGACGTTGAAAACCTGCTTCGCAATGTTGAAAACGTGCTTCGCGACGTTGAAAACCTGCTTTGCAACAGAACAACCTTGCTTCGCGACGTTGAAAACCTGCTTTGCGACAAAGCAACCTTGCTTTGCCATTTTGTAAACCTGCTTTGCGACAAAGCAAGGTTGCTTCGTGATTTTCTAAATCTTCTTTTTCACCAGTTACGCACTTATTCCTTCGCTAAAACCACACCGTGTCCATCTCATCTTTCCACGCGTCGAGCGTCTTCTGATCGAGCTGCAACGTCCCTTCCCGAGTCACGCCTTTTGGCAGACCCACCAGTTCGATCATTCTCTCGAGCACTCGAGATCGCTGCTCGCCTTCAACCCGTGTGAGCAGATGCCACAATGTGAACGTGTCACGCGGGCGAGACTCCTTCAGCACTTCCGCGAAAGCGTTTTCGCCGCCATCTTCAAAATCGAATCTCTCGAGCGCGCCGACCAGCTTATCCGGCGCATCTTCGAAGTAAGGCGTGCCGGGTCCAATTCCTTTCCGCGACCGACACATCCCATAACGAGGCACATACACTTCACGCCCGTCTCGAACCAGCGCAACTTCACCGAGCGTGACGTGAAGCAACCCAGCCCCCGAGTCATCGACCTGCATCGTGTACGCGCAGCCGAGATCGATCGCTTCAGCCGACGGCGTATCGACGAAGAACAATCGCGGCGGCGCGGATATTCGGGCGCTCATCTGTCCGCGCTCGAGAGAGAGCCGATGTTCCGTGACATTCGCCTTTACCAACTTTATGCGGCTGTTCGACTCAACTTCGACTTCGCCAATCTCGCCAACGCTTATCTTGACCCGCGAGCTACTATCAGTTTCGAGCGTCTCACCCACTGCAAGGCCGCCAACGGTTCTTACGTGGCCATCGACTCGCAGAGTGCCCGCCAGTTTCTCAACGTCCCACCGAGGTCCCGGCACGACGGGAACTTCTCTTGACGACCACACGATTCCAATCGTCACCGCGACGAGAATCACCGCGGCGACCGCGGCTATGCGGAACCAGCCAAGCGCGAGCGAGGGTAGCATGGTCCGAGGTTGGAGCACCGGCTTGCGTGACCTTGAATTCAAAGCGGATTCGATCTCATCCCACAACTCACCTGGAGATGACAACAGAGGCAGTTGTTGAGCCAGCCGCACTCCGAGTTTCACCTCATCGTATTCTTTGCGGCATCGCTTACATGCGAGCAGGTGCTCGCCGACGCGCCTCGCCTCGTCAGACGGAAGCTCGTCATTGCAGTACGCCGACAATTGTTTGATTACATGCTTCTTAAACATCTTCATTCCCCTGCCACGAACTCGCCGCGCAGATGACCCAGCTTCCGGGCAAGAATCTTGTGTCCTCGATTCAGCCGCGATGAAATCGTTCCGATTGAAAGATCGAGCGCCTGGGCGATCTCATCGTAGGAAAGCCCCTCGACGTACTTGAGCAGAATCGGCAACCGCAGCTTGGGCGTCAGCTCTGAAATCGCGCCGTGAACCGACTCGGCGACCTCGCGCCGATGGAACCGCCTTTCCTGTGAGCCTTGCTCAGTCATATACCTTACTTCAACTTCGGGGCTGAACGGCACGAACCGTCTTCGCTTCCTGTGCTCATCCGTGCAAGCGTTGGCGACGATGCGGTACAGCCAGGTCGTGAAGTGCGAGTCTTCGCGAAACTGATTTATTGTCGTGAACAGTTTCAGGAAGACTTGCTGTGAGACATCGCGCGCCATCGCTTCGTTACCGCTGTAATGAAAGGCGATGGTGTAGACCCGATCCTTATGGGCCTCAAACAGGTCGCGAAACGCTTCGCGGTCGCCCTGTTTGCAAGCCTCGATCATCTCAGCTTCTGTTTGGCGATCGCTCATTATCGCGAGTTGCTCCATAAAAACGGCCATCCAACATTTCGCTCATTAGACGGCCGCGGCTTAAGTTTTCTTCCATCAATGCCTTCCAAACATGCGATGCCGGGTGTGATTAATAATGGGGCTTGAGCCGGGAACCGCCCGCGACTCTTTCGCCGGAGGAAGTGTCCCGAGAATTCCCGGGAACCCCGTAGGGGTAGAATGTTCATAGTGGCGCGTTCCACATGGTGCCAACCCCGTAGGGGTGAAATGTTCCCGCGGTCAACTCTATGCCGCTCCTGACGGAGCCAGGAAGTCCACGTCGGCGTCCGTAACTACAAACATCACACCCCTACGGGGTTGCTAAGCGGAACGCTCGATTCACCGCTCTGAGTTGCTGGTGACCTAAAGTCCCAAGTCCCACTTTTGATTACACCCAGCGACGTTAACCTTCAAACATCGTCAAGTTCGCAATTCATTCCGCGTGCATTGTATAATTTTGCTCCTCGTGACGACACCGTAGTAAAAATGATCAAAGGTCGTGTGACGAATAAGGGGACACAGGTGCACAAGGGCTTCATACCGGGCTTCATACTGGGAATCATTCTATGCATGCTTTTGCCGCTGGTAGCGCTTCGAGCGTTTGCGCAGGGCGGCGCCATCCAGCTTGCGGTTGACACCGCGAACTTCAACCAGGATGGCTTGTTGGTTTTGTTTGGCGGACTTCGCAAGCAGGGCGAAATAGGTTTGCCGGTCGCTGCCGGCGATATAAACGGCGACGGCCGCGCCGATGTGATCTTTTGTGGAATGTACGGCAGCACGGGAAACCGGGATAACAATGGCGTAGTGAACTTCTATTTGAGCGATGGGCGCGACACCGGCTTTGTTGATGCTTCACTGAATCCGCCAAACATCTTCAAGCTTGCGGGTCAGCGCTCGGGTGATTTGCTTGGCACATCGGTGTCCGCTAACGGAGATGTGAATGGCGACGGCATACGCGACGTCGCGATTGGCGCAGCAGGCTGGGACGCGCCGGGGACCGGCGTTGCGGATAATCGTGGGGCCGCTTACGTCGTGCTTGGCTCGAGCAACTTCAACCTGAACGCCGATCTCAGCACGCAGGATGGCAATCCTCCGCCGGGCGTAATCGCCATCTACGGGCCGCAGGCCGGCGGACGAATGGGCATCTGGATTGACGAAGGCGATGTCGACGGAGACGGGTTCGCCGATATCGTCATCGGATCGGATCAGATCAATTCCGCTGCCGGCCAGCACGTCGGCGGAGCCTACATAGTATTCGGCTCGGCTTCGCTGCCTTCGGTAATCGATCTCGCAAACCCGCCGGCTGGGGTTCGGACGGCACGCATCGTCGGCTCACATCAGGAAGATCATTGGGGCGCAGCTCTTCAGGTCGGCGACATTAACAACGACGGGATCGGCGATGTCATAATCGGCGGTTCGATCAATCGGGATTCAGGCTCTTACGTTACACCCCAGGACGAGAGCAGCGGCCACGCCGACCGAGCCGCCGACTTCGGCGGACAACGACCCCAATGCGGAGAGGTGTTCGTCATCTACGGTCAGAACAACTGGCCGGCCAACATTTCTCTGAGCAGTCCGCCCGCCAACGCAACCCACGTCATCGGCGCTCACGAGCTTGACTATCTTGGCTCTCAGATTCACAGCGGAGACTTAAACGGCGACGGCCGGACTGATCTGGTAATCGGCGCCCTGAGAGCGGCCGCTCCAGATAACCAGGGCCAGACCGGGGCAGTCTACGTGATCTATGGGTCCGCCACCTTGCCGGGCGCGACAATCGATATGGCTAATCCCGACGCCTCAGGTCAGCGCATTTCCGCGATCTACGGGGAACACAATCTCGACTGCGCGGGCGATTCAGTTCGCACCTATGACATAAACAAAGACGGGCTCTCTGATCTGTTCATCGGGAGCCCCGAGCGAACTTTTGTAATCGCGGGAGAAGACCGCGATGACGCTGGGGTCACTGAGCTCATATATGGCCAACGCGATTTTCTGCCCGCGGTTATCAAGCTTTATGATCCGCCGGCGAGTCCGCCGATTTTCAGACTTGCGGGCGCGCACGGCGAAGATCAGGGGCTCGACGGTGGAGACGAGTTTTCTTATCGGCTCTCGGGCGCGGACGTCGACGGTGATGGTTATGTGGACTACATTGCAAATGCAATGCACGGAGACGGTCTCAACAACGGGATTCTGAACGCCGGAAATGTCTACATCTTCAGCGGTAAAAAGTTATCGGCGAGGCTTGGAATGCTCCCGCCGGATCAAGCTCCGACGCCGGTGCTTACATCGGCGAGCTTGCTATCGAATGGACAGGCTGTTCAGCAAGCGCCTGCGGGTCAGAGCGGCCTATTGATCGCGATCGGCGGAACAAACTTAAGGACGGACACCGAAGTATTGATCAACGGTGTCTCGGTAATTTCTCATCCGCCGACCGGTTCGCAGCCGGGTCAACGAATTGTAAATCTCGACGAAAACCTCGCCGTCAGAAACAGTGCCGGGCCGCTTGCGGTTCGCGCTCGAAATACTGTCCCCTCGCCGTCGAGCTTATCGAATGAAATCAACGCGGGTACTCTGGTTGGACCCGCGATTACGAAAATCAAAGTAAAGAAAAAGGCGTCCGGTGTTTTGTTATTGAACATCAGCGGTTCGAACTTCCCGAGCACCGGAGAGGTTTCCGTAATGGTGGCCGATGTGCAAATCGCCGTTCAATCTACAGCCTTCGAACCGCCGGATTTTGTCCAGGCTAAGATCGGCGCCGCGGCGGCTCCAGGCCCGGGAACATCCCTGCGAATCAGAGTGATTACTCCTCAGGGGATAAAATCGAACGAGGTAATCGCTACGTCGAAGTGAGCCGCGGGCACGGCGAAATTGGTAAACCCGAATAGTGGCGTGGCCTACAAAGTGTCTTTCGAGACAATCGGATGATCAACCTTCCACTCATAGGTTGTTACGAATAGGTCTATGTTTCTTTGATATGCGATTGCGAGGTGGACACCCTTGTCATCTCGAGTAACGAAAGTAATGCCGCCCTCAGGCAGGTCGTATTCTTTCTGGATCAGTTTTATTTCCGAGTTGATTTTGTCTTCCTTCCAACCCCGGACAGCCGCTTTGTTTCCCATCTCACCAACGTCGTGGATGACCCTGGTCTGTTCGATGTAAATGGGAGTGATCTTGATGACCAGCAAGGCCGTTACACCGACGACAACGAGAACAAAGAGCGTCTTTATTGAGATCGCCCCGCGCTCCGCCGCTCGCATCTGTTTGTTAGTAAGATTGCTCATGATTTCTCTCCAGTGGTCACGAAAGCATCTTTCAGGGCCGCTCTAATGACCGGAGGGGGCACATCGGATATCATCACGACTTTGCCAATCTCGACCGGCAGCACGAACGTGGCGCGACCGGCCTCCACTTTCTTATCGCGATGTATTGCCGAAATTATATCATCAAGCGCAAGAGTTCCGGCTGAGGGGAGCTTCCCGACTCCGGCGATGGCTGCGTCCAGCTTCTCTCGGTCGGCCCCTTTGAGTAGTCCGAGGCGCTCGGCAATGCGCGAAGCGGCTCGCATCCCGTGGGCCACGGCCTCGCCATGCAGAAAGCGCCGGTAGCGGCTGACGGCTTCCAAAGCGTGTCCAACTGTGTGTCCAAAGTTTAGAATCTTTCTCAGGCCGCCCTCGCGTTCGTCCTGCGCAACCACTCCGGCCTTTAGCGAACAGCACCGCGCGATGAGCCTTTCGAGTTCGGTTGACTCGAGCTTCTTCAACCGGTCGATCTTATTTGCAATGTTGGTGAACAATCGGCGGTCGAGAATGACTCCGTACTTTAGCGCTTCGTAGAGTCCGGCTTGCGTCTGCCGCGCGGGAAGCGTGCGCAGGACATCCGGATCGATCACCACGAGAGAAGGCTGGTGGAATGCGCCTATCAGGTTCTTGCCCAGGGCGTGATTGACCCCGGTCTTACCCCCTACCGAGCTGTCTATTTGAGCCAACAATGTTGTTGGAACTTGAATCAGGCGTATGCCGCGCAAATAAGTGGCGGCCACAAAGCCGGCAAGATCTCCAACGACCCCTCCGCCGAGCGCTACGATAACATCGGAGCGCTCGATTGCCTGCTCGATCAGAAAACCGAATATCGATTCGGCAGTTCGCAAGCTTTTGAATCGCTCGCCGTCGCCAATAAGAAACCTGTGAACCTCGAAGCCCGCTCGTCTCAAAGAATCGGCGGATCGTTCGCCGTAGAAGCGGCCGACAGTGCCGTTGGTGACGAGAACTGCTCGTCTGCATTTCTCGCCAAGCGAAGCGCGGGCGCGACCGCCCAGCGCCTCCAGGAGCCCGGCGGAAATGAGAATCCTGTAGCTACGCGAATCCAATTTGACCTGAACTGTCCGCATAGTCGGTTACGGAAGGATAATTACTTACTTCAGCGCGCGATTGAACTCGTCTGCCAGGGGCTCGAAGTCTATCGCGCCAATGCCGATTTGAGCCGCCATCTCGTCCGCGGTGTAACGGTCGCCGGTCTCCCAGATTTCTTTCAGGAAGATTCCCGCGGATGATGAAGTCCACCAACGTGAGCCAAAGCGGGTCTTCATATACTCTCGCAACAAAACCTCGAACGCCCACGCTCGAAGATAGCTCGCCGAGTAAAACGAATCATCCAGGTCAAATAGAAACTCGGCCGCCGATGTCTTGAACCTGGTCGAGGTAGTTTGAAGCTCGGCGTATTGTTCGGCCTGACCGTTCAGGTCGCTTGCGGAATGGAGCCCGCGCTCGTAACGGAACTTGGCCACGTAACGACGCACCGTTACCAGCCTCGCGAGTATGACCGAGCGTACGAACTCCGTAGAATCCGCGAGTCCTAAAAAGTCCTTCAGCCAGTTGCGGTCGGAAACCAGGTGATTAAACAGAAATGCATACGTCTCGGTTAGCGCGTAATCGCCGGTGTACTTGAACTCGGCCGGCAATTGAGCCGAAGCCCACGCGAAATGCTGGGCATGACCGGATTCGTGAAGCAATGATTGATAATCCGATTGTCCGCCGACGGGACGAATCACGAGTCTTACGTCGTCGGGGATTGTGATCGGCATGCAGAAAGCGCGCGGGTTCTTGCGCGGGCGCACTTCGCTATCGATGACGATGTTTCGTTGCGATCGTACGCTGATGCCGAGGCCCGACATTGTTTCACTGTAAACACGAAGCATCTGTTGCGAGGGAAACCTGTCGTCGAAATTCGTCAGGTGCAGCAGAAACATCGCGTCCGGGCGCTCGGCCGTATCGATGCCGAGTCCAAGATCCCGTCTCAAGGCCTCGTCAAGTCGCGCGATGTAAGAGGATTCCGTTTGCGACAGCAACGCTTCGCACCGGCGCGCGATATCCTGGTAGTCGAGATGGCGAAGCTGCTCGAACAATTTCCCGTAACTGGAATAGCCCAAAGAGCAGGCGGTCTGGTGCAGCTTTGCGATTCGCTGCGCGCGCAGATCATTCGACCGCTCAATAAGGGCCAGACGCTTTGCGTATAGCGCCTTGCGCGACTCGCGATCGTGTTCGTTGATGATCGCTACGGCCGAGTCGTGGAAGGTCATGTCGCGACCCATAAACTCGACGGCCGCAGTCGCTTCGAATTGACTGATGTGCTCGGTAAGCTCCTTTACCGAACTCTCCAGAAACTGCTCGACCGCAAAAGCCAGCAGCCGATTTGTGGAAACGTTTTGGGTGTCCCGACCCGCGCCCAGGCCATCGGCCTTCAGCCACTCGATTGAGTCTATATCAAAGAGATGCGCGTAGCGTTCGTAAATGGGAGCGATCTCGAGGCAGTTCTTCTGACCGGAGTGGAAGAGGTAATGCTCGCGTGCGTTGGATGTGTGGAAGTCCTCAAAGTCGCGTCGGTAATCGTCCAGCATAAGTCTTGAACAATGCGAGCTTCAACATATCGGCGATGCAAATGAGTGTCAAGCTGCAAGCGGGTAGGTTGATAGTGTGTTGCTCGCACATTCGCGTTTCTCCTCTGCGTCCTCGGCGGTTGATTCCGAGCCACTAAGCAGGAAAAACCGCGGAGGACGCCGGGGACGCAGAGGACTGCTTGCTGGCAACGCGCTAATACTACCTGCAAGCGCTAACGGCTGAACTTCAAGACGGACGAAAGGAGCTTTTGAAAGTTTCGCGGTGATCGCGACACAAGAAAAAAAAGAGGCGACGCAGCGTGGGAATACTGCGTCGCCTTTGTTTCCGGTTACCGTCCTCACCACAGTAACCAAGAATCGAGAACAGGAAGTGATGTAATCATCACCCGTATCTCTTGCCCCGCCTACGCTGGAGCAATCAAGGTGCCACTAGGTGCAAAGGCCTCGTCTCGGTTATGCATATCAATGTTTCAGCAGATTTATTGACGAACCCGTGATCGTCGGCGCCTTCCTCCTCGAACCTCGCGTGTAAAAAGTACATAAGTTGGAAGAAATATTTACTCTACGATTGCGGCAACGAGAGCCAATTCAACCGCAAGACTGCCTCCTATGATGGTTCTAGCATCAGTAACTTACAAATCGGTTTTAGAAGGCGGACGGCATACTCGTTCACGGCTGGCTTGGTGCACATGATAAAATCCGGGGCGATGCGGATTCTATTGGCCACCACAAATCAAGGGAAAGTCGCCGAGCTTAGACAGATAATGAGCGGGAAAGGCGTAGAGCTAATTGGTTTGAGCGAGTCAGAAACGACCGAACCGATCGAGACGGGAGAGACATTCTCGGAGAACGCTCTGTTGAAAGCAAATCACTATTACCGGAAAACCGGCTTACCCACGATTGCGGACGATTCCGGACTCGAAGTAGAAGCGCTAAACGGTGCGCCGGGTGTTCACTCGGCGCGCTACGCCGGCGAAGGCGCAGACGATGGCGCTCGCGTTTCGAAGTTGCTCGAAGAGATGAAGGACGTCCCAACTCAACGCCGGTGCGCTCGTTTCGTCTGCGCGGCGGCAATCGTGTGGGACGGCGGAGAGAAGGTAGTTTTAGATGAGGCACGAGGGGTGATACTGCAGAAGCCACGCGGCCATAATGGATTCGGATACGATCCGGTCTTTCTGTACGAGCCGTTGGACAAGTCCTTCGCCGAGCTTGCGGCATCCGAGAAGGCAGAGGTGAGCCATCGCGGCCGAGCTTTTCGCCGGCTGGCCGCCTGGCTGGGTGAGTCGGGCCTGCTTGACACTCCAAGCTCCACTGATAGAATTGTGACTACCGCGGATTAAACCTCTGCTTTTTCGACTGAGAGGTGACTCTATGAAGAACGCTACCAAACTGTTTGCGCTAGTCGCTGTTGTAGCGATTGCGTACGCCAGCGCTCCTGCGCATGCCGCTGCCGGCCAGGGTTCCATACGAGGCGTCGTCATGGATTTGAGCGGCAGTCCCCTCATTGGAGCTGCCGTCATGGTGATGGCGGATACTGAAGCGGCGAAGGCTGACTCTGAAAAGGAAAAGATCGTCAGGCGCGCGAGCACCGACAGCGAAGGTAAATTCACCGCGGCCGGCATCGTTCCCGGCCGGTATCGTGTCAAAGCGCAAGCGGAAGGCTTCAAGCCGGTCGAGCTCAGCGCGGAAGTTAAGCCCGACAAAGTCACCATTTTTGACTCGATTTTCCTGCGCCGGGTAACGGCTCTCGGAGACGAGACACGCCTCAACGTCGATTCGAAGTATGCAGCGCGCCAGGCTCGCGGCACCATCTTCCATTACGATGAAGCGCCGAAAGACACGACGGTTGCGAACGACGCTACGATTGCGCTGACCGATCGATCCCCTGAGCTGCACGGCGCCGTGAACGCCTTTGCTGAGACGACGCCGAGCAGCAATCCGAATCCAAGCTCGTTTGCCGGGGCGAATTTTGCCATCTCTGAGCAGTTCGCCAAGGATGCGAATCTGGTAGTTAGCGGGCAGCTCGGATACGGAAACGGGGCCCCGCAGAGTTTGACTGCGATGACTACAGCCCACGCCGGAGATCGTCATCGAGTCTCTGTTGCGATGGGTTATGGCCGATTTACTTTCTCCCGACAAAGCGCCGTTCCTCGGCTCGGGCAATTCTCAATTTCCGCGACCGACACCTGGCAGGTATCAGGCCCCGTGATTATCGTCTACGGGCTGGAATTCGCGCGCTTCGCGGAGCGAGGATCGGGCACAAGCATTTTGCCCAGATTTGGAATTGCACTGGATGCAGGGACTCGCACTCGAGTGTTCGCAGGGCTGGTGCCCGGCTCATCGAGCGACACGCAGTCCAAAGTTAACCTGGAATCGGGCGAGATAGAATTTTCAGAGCCCAAGCCGGTGCCGATGGCCGGTGGTCAGCCTGTGATCGAACACAGCTACCGGCTGCAGTTCGGCGGCGAGCAGATACTCTCCGACAAATCGTCGATCGAGATGATGGCTTTTCTGGATATGGTTTCGGGTCACGGAGTCGGACTCCTTGCAATTCCAAATAGCGCTGCGCAGGCCACACCGTCGATTCGGTGTGAAGAGCAATCGGGTCGTACGCGAGGCGTGCGCGTCGTCTATCGCCGGCACGTCAACAAGATAATCGACGGTTCGGTCGGATATGCCTTTGGCGAAGGACAGCATCTCGATCCGCGAGGGATAACGACTCCGGCGAATCTGTTCAGCAATGGACTCTTTCACGTAGTCTCGGCAAAACTGGACGCCAACTTTGTCAGCACGGGCACCCGAGTCTCCACCGAGTTAAGACTCGCTCCGGGGCAAGCTATATTCGCTATCGATCCGTTCCAGGGACAGCTCACTACTTATGATCCGAACCTGAGCTTCACGATCTCCCAGGATCTGCCCAGCGTGAGCTTCCTGCCCGGCCAATGGGCGGCGGTGGTTGATCTCCGAAATCTGCTCGACCAGCAAGCCTCGATCGTCGACGACCGTCAGGAACTGGTGGCGAGCCGCTTCCATAGGCTCATTCGTGTCGGCCTCTCGCTCAGGTTTTAGGGCAGAACCGACGGGCGCAAAATGCTAACCGGCGTTAGTCGAAGCAGACACCATCGCGACACCTCCCAATCCCGTGTTATTCAGGAAGTTACGCTTCCGACGGCGCAGCGAAGACAAAGCGTGACTCACGGCATCCAAAAAATTGGAGGCCTGTCCGAAAATATGGAAGCGAACTCGCCAAACCCACTGGTTGGCCCGATTAAGATGTTCATTTTGTTGGCTCTAGTTGTTGGCTCTCGGGCACTGTCTGAGCGGGAATACCAGTTGCTCCAAGCTGACTTGCGAGTAGTGCCCTCCTTGACCAGGCCCGCGAAGGGATTTTGAGAGATGAAGGAACTGACCAGTACGACCAAGCTTGTCGCCGTTCTGGCGATAACTGTCGCGCTTGTGGTTATCGGCATCCTCAATCTCCGAGATCGGCTGAGCCTTCCACCCGTTGCCGACGACGGAATCGAGTGGGTCGATACAGCCGATGGCGTTCAGGCCAAGTCGGTCAGCCCGGATTCTCCGCTCGCATATACAGTCAAGAAGGGCGACTACGTCAGGGCATTCTTTAACGTTGGACGTTACGACCCACCTTACGCGAAAGCCGGACCTGGAAGCCTGGACTACGAGGAAGTGACTCGAGCGGAAACGCTCTCGCGCTATCTGGAAAAACAGGGAGTAGGGAACAACGCGCGGTACGCGATTGTGCATAGCGATCCCGTACTGAAGGAGATCTACGGAATCAAGCATCCGGTTTACGATGTCGACTTCAAGGTCATTTCCCGCGATCAACATCTCGAGCGTGGACTCTACCTGGCATTCATCGGGTTGGTGTATTTGGCGATTGGCCTGTTCGTCCTCTTCAAGCAAAGCCGTGCGAAGCTGACATATCACTTCTTTGCATGGTTTCTGTTGTCGTTCGTGGTCTACTTTTATCATTCCACTCGCGAATTCACTAAGCTGGACGAACTGGTTTATCTTCTCAGCAGTGTCTCCCTGGCGGTTCTGGCGCCGCTGTTCCTGCATTTCTGTGCTAAATTCCCGTCAGGTTACGCCTGGAAGTTGCGCTCGCGCCCGGCAATTGCCGCGCTTTACCTGCCAGCCGTCGTCCTAATCGTTCTCGACATTCTTTGGCAATACAAGCCGGGCGTCTTCAAAAGCGAACAGCTCGTACAAGTGCGTAGTCTGCTGAATCGCGGAGAGCTTCTACAATACTTTGTCTTCTTCGTAACCGGGAGCGCGCTTTTGGTGCGAACCTTTGTCCGAGCCGAGAAACCGCTTCTCAGGCAACAACTGAAGTGGATCATTTGGAGCCTCGGTCTGTCGGCGTTCCCGTTTGCAGCGTTGTATGTGATACCGGACATCCTCAATGTCGAAACCACGCTGGCAATGCGGGTTCTTGCTGTCGGGCCGCTCATTCTGATCCCGCTATCATTCGGCTATTCAATCGTCCGCTATCGTTTGATGGACGTCGACGTAATTATGCGGCGCAGCTTCGTCCACGCGATGGCAAGCCTCGCAGTAGCGGCGATCTATATGGCCATGTTGTTGGGCGTCGGCGATCTGGTTAGGTTCATCTGGACGACCGCCGATCTCAATTCCTGGAGGACTCGCGCGATCGTAGTCGCGGGCATGCTTGTCGTAGCAATGCTGTTCGCGCCCATCAAGAACAAGCTCCAGGTCTGGGCGGATCGCTGGTTCTACGGTGAGCGTTATACGCTGCGAACAGGGCTTCAGGATTTCGGAAGGACGCTCGCGCAGACAACAGCGCTTCCCCAGTTGCTGGATTCACTGGTCCGCCGCTTATCGGACATGCTGTCAGTTCGGAAAGTGGCGATCTTCATCGAAGATGCAGGCACGCCTTCCGGGTTTCGCCTTGCGCACGCCTCCGGCATCGACCGCGACATAGTACTTCCCGCCAACGTCAAGAAGACGATTCGAGTGCGTTCACTGGGACGAGGTCTTATCGTCGCGAACGATCTGGCGAGCGAGCCGGACCTTTCACTTGATTCCGATGCGCTAGGGGCGTCGATCGCGCCCTTTGAAGAATTGCACTACTACGTTCCGTGCGTCGTGAGAGACAGGATGGTAGCAATCATCGGTATCGGGCGAACGACGACAGGCGCGATGCTCACAAGCGAAGATACCGATTTGTTGAGAGCGCTGTCGGGTTATGTTGCGGTCGCAATCGATAACAGCTTGTTGTATCGCTCCGAAATGGAGAAGGCCGATGAGCTTGCGCGGCTGAAGGAGTTCTCGGAGAACATCGTCGAGAGCGTCAACGTCGGCATTCTGGTAGTCGATTTCGACGGTCGAATCACAACCTGGAACAGCGCGCTCGAGGAAATTTTCGGCATCGCGCGCGAACGAGCCTTGCGTCGAAACATTGACGACATATTCGACCGGGACCTGATTGAAACGATACAAAATGTAATCGGGCAGGAAGACTGGTCGATTCGCGATACGAGGCACATCTATAAGTACAGCGCGTCGACCGAGGAGGGCCGTCCGTTGACGCTCAATCTCTCGCTCGCGCCGTTTGAAGCCGCGCACGGCGTGATAACCGGGACGCTGGTAGTGATTGAAAACGTCACCGAACGGGCGCAGCTCGAGCAACAGTTGTTGGAGCGCGAGAAACTTTCGTCAATCGGCTTGCTGGCCGCCGGAGTCGCGCACGAGGTCAATACGCCTCTCGCCGGCATTTCGTCCTACGCGCAGATGCTGCTGCACCAGACCAGTGATAACGACCCTAAGCGAACACTGCTGGAGAAGATTCATGTTCAGACGGTTCGCGCGTCCGGAATAGTAAACAACCTCCTGAATTTTTCTCGCACCGGCGATGCGCAATTTCGTGAGATCGATATCAATCGCGTTCTTGAGGACACGCTTCAGTTGCTGGAGCCTCAACTGCGAAACGCGCAGTTCGAGCTAAACAGGAAGTTTGACGATCATCTTCAGCCCGCCTATGGCAGCGCCTCAAAGCTCCAACAAGTGTTCATGAATCTGATACTGAACGCGCGCGACGCAATGCCCAGCGGCGGGAGGCTCACCATTCACACGCGCGCCGTCGACAGTTCGCTGGTTATTGATTTTCGCGACACGGGAGTCGGCATCGCGCCCGAAAACATTGCTCGAATCTACGACCCATTCTTCACCACCAAAGAGGTGGGCCAGGGGACCGGTCTCGGACTCGCCTTGTCTTACGGAATCATTCAGGAGCATAACGGCCGCATCTTCGTTGAAAGCCGGCCCGGCGAGGGTGCGCATTTCACGATCAAGCTACCGACCGCGTTTTCACGCCAGATACAAGCCGCGAGCGACTAGTGAATTAATGCGATCACAACTGGTGGCGATCGGCCCTATAACCAATCCTACGCCACTCGCAAATCAAAGAGACTCTCGCGGAGTTGATCAGGAAACAACTTGGGATCAAGTGAATAGGCCCAGGCGTCTCTGGCGAGCGTCAATTAGGGCTGATAGCATTTAAGAGTATGGCAAAAAAAGGCAGCATCCTCGTGGTGGACGACGAGGAAGTAATGCGTGATGTCCTCGAGAGCCTACTGTCGGCCGAAGGCTACCAGGTTGATCTCGCTCGAAGCGGCGAAGAAGGTCTCGACAAATTCCAACAGCGAGCTTACGACCTTGTACTACTCGATGTGTCGATGCCCGGCGTCGGAGGCTTGAGGACGCTCGAAGAACTGCTAAAGCTGGATGCGGAAGCAGTGATAGTGATGATAACTGCCTACGCGACCTTCGATACCGCAATCTCGGCGATGCAGCGTGGGGCGTTTACGTGCATCAGCAAGCCATTCGACAACAAAGAGATTCTCAACCTGGTCACCGCGGGCATTCGGCGTCGCCGTAAAGACGAAGAGCGACGCTCGCTCAAGCAGACCCTCAAGCGCAGCACTGAACCCAGAGAAATCGTCGCGCGCAGTGAAAAAATGCTCGAGATACTCGCCTTCGTCGAGCAGGTCGCCCCGGCGCGCAGCACTATCCTTGTCACTGGCGAAAGCGGCACCGGTAAGGAGCTGATCGCCCGGTTGATCCATAATCACAGCGCGCGTGCCGATAAGCCTTTCATAACCGTCAACTCGGCCAACCTTCCGACCGAGCTGTTGGAGGCAGAGCTGTTCGGACACACTCGCGGCGCATTCACCGGAGCGGTTGCCGCGAGGAAGGGTTACTTCGAGGTTGCGGATGGCGGTTCGATATTTCTCGATGAGATCGGAAATATCTCGATGGAGACGCAGGCTAAGCTTCTGCGTGTGATACAGGAGCGCGACTTCACACCGCTCGGCGAAACGACTCGGCGGCAGGTCGACGTGCGCATCATCGCCGCGACCAACGTCGACCTCAAACAAGCGGTCGATGAAGGCAGCTTTCGCGAAGATCTTTTTTATCGACTCAATGTGATTTCCATTGCGCTGCCTCCGCTGAGGGACCGTCGCGAAGACATTCTGCCGCTGGCCCAGCACTTCATTCGAAAGTATGCCGCGGACAACGGTCGCGATGTCGCTGATCACATAAACGCTCCGGTCCTGTCGGCGCTCGAGGCCTACAACTGGCAGGGCAACGTTCGCGAGCTTGAGAACGTGATGGAACGCGCGGTGATAATTGCTCGCGGCAAAACCATCGAGCGCGAAGATCTTCGCGAGGAAGTACTGAATCCCCAACGCTCAGTCTCGCAGGTAGGCGGCCAGAAGGTGGCGACGCAGATCGACCTGTCCCGAGGAATATCCTTCTACGATGAAGTGAATCGTTTTCAGATTGAGTTGATTCGCCGGGCCCTGGAAATAACCGGTGGACACCAATCTCGCGCGGCGAAACTGCTTGGAATGAACACCACAACTCTTAACAGCAAGATCCGGTACTACAACATCAGACCCTAGCGACTTGTAACAAAGCTTCGGTTGATTAAGCGCACTCCTGTATGGGTAAGGGCACTCCTGTATGGGCGGTCCTCCGTGGCCGCCCCTTAGTGGAAAGCGCTTTATCGAAGGAGGGGCGGCCACGGAGACCGCCCATACAGGATTACTTCTTACAGCCGCAGAACAAAAGGCTGTGATACGCGGCCTCCCTCAACCAACACTATCTGATTGTCTCCGTCGTTCAGGTTGAGCTTGCCGCGCTTCAGCCGGAGGCTGAGCGAGTTCGTCGCCTGGTCGAAATCAAAAACCCGGTCGATCGCTTTTCCGTTGATCTGAACCTGAGCCGCCGCGGTAAAGTTCGTTCCGGTAATCCTAATCGTCTTTTTTAGGTAGGTCACTGCGGTGATCGTCGGCGGGTTGGGTGGCGGCGGGGGTGGCGCCTGAACGGGCGGCGCGATGTTGTAGACTGCCAGCGCGAAGTCCTGATCGAGACTTGTTTCGTTGCCGGGCACGCCGTCTCCCGCGATGTTCGCGGCATTCACCCTGATGATGAAATTCCCCGGCACGCCGGGCGGAATGACATCGGGCTGCAGGTAAATTGACTCTACGTTGTTGAGTCGATCAGGCTCTCCTCCCTCAACTGAGTAAGCGCCCGCGAAGTTATTACCTCGATAAACAGTAACCCCTCCTACAACAATCTCCAGATCAAGGTCATTTACGATTGCCGGTCCAATCAGCGATCCGGGCGCATCAGTCCAGGCCAACGTAACACGCAGAGGCCGAGACCTGTCGGCGATCGATCCTGGGATCTCGACCTTTTGACGGCTCTCGGTGAATAATTGTGCTTGATCGATCAGCACCCGTTTGGAGTCATTGAATGCGCGGGTCAAGTTCACCAGACCCCATCCCTGTCTCTCGCTCGGCAGATTTCCGCCGGCGTTTTCGCCAGTCAAATACGAAGCCGAATTGATCAGGAAGGCCTTGGTCATCGCGGGTGAAGGCGGCCGATGACCTGGAAGCTGGTTTCCCGCGATGAAGAACTTTCGAAGCAGCGAGGCCGCCCCGGTTACGTGAGGAGCAGCGAGGCTTGTGCCCGATGACCAGGTGTAAAACGGCGCCTGGTCGGGAGGTTGAAAGACGCCAGGGCCCGTGCATAATCCCTCGCCGAAAAACCCGGACGACTGCGAGGCCGCGCCGAAGACATGTGTTCCAGGCGCGGTGATATCCGGCTTGGCGCGTCCATCAGCCGTGGGTCCTCCGGACGAGAATCTGAGAATATCCAGTGCGCTGTCGGCGCCGTCCGGGCCTATATTGCCCTGGCCGTCGAGGTTGCAAGAGTCCACGCCTTCCGGCCGGTAGTTCTCACTGGCGGCAACCGAAATTACATTCTTCGCCGTTGCGGGTGAGCCGACATGTCCGCCCGGGCCGGAGTTCGCTACTGAAAAAACATAAACCATTTCCTGGTTACCGGGCGTCGAGGGTTGCGCATCCCGGACCAGCGAATCGTACTCCTGAGCAAATGAGTCATAGGTATTCGATGTGTTGCCCCAGCTATCGTTCGAGACGCGAGCGCCCGCCGCGTACGCTGCGGAAGCCATGCCCGTGAAGTTGATCTGTGAAGGCGGCTTTCCCCTCTCATCGAAGAGGCGGGATGACCCCAGTTGCGCGTAAGGGTCCACCCCCAATCCGTACATATACCCCGGGGCATCCTCGCGGCTGGTGGAGCCTCTGCCACCTGCCACCGACGCCACAAGCGTTCCGTGACCGGTTCGATCATCCTTGAATCCATCGGTCGCGTAGTTGAGGCTGTACGCAACCCGGCTCTGAAGAGCCTGGTCCAGAAAACAAGGGTTGAGCTGCGATGCGGCAATCGAGCCTCGATCGAGTCCCGAGTCGGTAACGTCAACCACGAAATCGGATTGGGCGTCCAATCCATACGACGTAAGCCACGACATGTAACCCGGGCCACTCGGCTGCGTCTGATCGGCCGTAAGGTTTCCGGCTACAATTTGAGCGCTTCGCTCGTCGTGCAGACTGATCATTGAGGCAGGACCCACAAATTGCACTTCGTCGATCGCAGCAATCTCAAGCAAACGGTCTAGCGGGATCGTAGCCCTTATTACCATAAGGTTGAGGAACCGTCTCGGTTGGCTGACTGAGTTGGAGAGCGCTTTGACGATCGCCTCGCTTTCGGGCGAATCGACGAGTTCGATTTCCACCTCGACCTCTGCTCCCGTTGACCTTCGGAGCATCTCATCAGTGTATGTCGGATCGACTTTCTGAGAAGGCTCCAGTCGTCCCATCCACCGGATTGGGCGAGCTTCATCGGCGCCCGCGCCTGCATCCAGCTCAGCGACCCGCGCAAGCTCGCGCCGGCCACCTCGAATGATATATGCGTTGTTGGCAACATAACTCACGATCTCAACGCCGGTCGCTCGGAGCGCATCAATCCAGGCGCGTCTGATTGCTCCCCCGAACTGAATGATCCGAGTGTGCTTTGATGCAGTCGCGCTGTTAACGCCGAGCGGACTGCGATCCTCAATGGAGGTGTCCAGGTCGATGCGCGCTTCGGTATCCAGGTCTCCGCGTTTGAACAGGATCAGGTTTTGATTGAGAGAATGCTGAATCCTCGTCTGCTGGACGCCGTCAGATGATGCTCCAGTGGACCGCAGCACTGAGGGACCAAATGCGATCACCGTGGCAAGAACCACGAGCGACAGTCTGAACTTTTGAGGATTTGAAGATTTCATCACCCGTTGCGGCCCAAGGACAAGATCATTTCGTCAATCGTTGGCTCTTCGATCTGTACTTCAAGGCTCTTCCTATTACGAGAATCTACTCCAGCATCTGTCTTTGAGCAATTGCTTGTGGTTTTCGGATTCTGCGGTGCTAGTAGCCGTGGGTTGTTTTAGGATGAAATAAGGTTCGCGTGCTTTGCGGTCCTTTGCGCCTTTGCTGGGAATTGAAGTAGTAAGACTCAATACTCAACGCTTCCTCATCAAGGGGTCCCACGGAGGACGGCCCATACAGGAGACAGAAAGAGCGGGTTGTCAATGCTGCGAATGTAATCTAAGTTCTATGCCGAAGTCTTTGTGTATTGATAGCCCTTGCGTGCTTTGCGGCCCTTTGCGCCTTTGCGTTGAGTATTGGGGTCTACTCCTTCAATACTCAACGCAAAGGCGCAAAGGACCGCAAAACACGCGGAGGTTATTAAGCAACGCAGAAGCCGAACACTGCCGACTACTTCGACACCTCAAAGCAGTCGTGCGATAATTTTGCGCGATGCAATTTGCGGCAAAACGGATTCAAGCGGCGGCGCTATTCGTGTTGTTTCTGTCGGCTACCGCTCTCGCTTCAGACTGGGATCGCGGGGTCGCTCTCTACAACAAAGGCAATTACCAACAGGCCCTCGTCGAGTTCCAGGACATCGTTATGGAACGACCCGACGCCGCCGGCGCGTGGTATTACATCGGCCTCTGCCAGTTCAAGCTCAAGCGATACGACCGAGTCGAACTGCCGCTCTCACACGCAATTGATTTGCTCGAGATCCAAACGCCGGCAGCAGCCGACATCGCGGGCGCGTGGTACACGATAGGCATTTCGCATTATCTGCAGGCTCACTACGACAAGGCGATCGAAGCACTGACTCGATACATCGACCTCAACTCAAAAGCCAAACGCGAAGTCGATCCGAGCGCGCGAACTGCGCTGGGCCGTTCGTACTACTCTCTCGAGCGTTACGACGAAGCGCTCCCATTACTCGCGACCGCGGCGCGCGAGAAAGCACCAACCTCGACCGATGAGCGCATCAAGGAGAACGCCGCGAATGAGTATTATCTGGGCGCGATCTATTTCAAGCGCGAAGATGACGACCGCGCAATAGTCGCTCTGAGAGAGGCGGTGAAAGGCAATCCAGAAGACATCGCGGCTTTGGAGTTGCTGGCAGAGAGCTTGATGCGGAAAGCTCGAAAAGCAAACTCGGATGCACGGTGGCTTGAAGCCGCCGAAGTTGGCGAGAGGCTCAAAGTTGTGCGCGACGATCTCAAGACCGCGAACATCCTGGGACGGGCTTATCTGGGCGCAAAGAAGTTCGACAGCGCGGTCGCGCCGCTGGAGAAGCTTGCGAAAGCGAACAAAGATAATGGACAGGCATGGCTCTATTACGGGATTGCGTTGTCGCGAAGCGGGCAGATGCGAAAGGCTATGGAGGCGCTCGAGATTACAATCCAGCTAACGCCCGAATCCACTGCGGCGCTTTTGGAGCTTGGCTATGTGTATGAGACCGACAAGCAGTATCAGCAAGCGCTGCGAATCTACGAGAAGGCTTATGCGGCGTCGAACGACCCTGCGATCAAAGCTTCAGTTGATCGGGTTCGCGCACTGGCGGCGCAACAACCGTGAAGAATTTGGGATCTCGAATTGCGAATTTCGAATTCGAATCAAGAATTGAATGAAGCGAGCGCTTCCGCCTCGCTATCGAACGTTTCGAACACCGTGATCAGCTTTGTTATTGCCAGCAAGTCCTGGATGCGTTTAGTCAGATTTACCAGCTTCAGGCTTCCGCCGTCGCGTTTCGCTGTAGTGTAGCTGCCGATGAGCGTTCCCAGCCCTGCTGAATCGATGTAGTTCACTTCGGCGAGGTTCAGCAGAATTCGGCGTTGCCCGTCACTGAGCAGGTCCTTAATCCGTTCTTTCAATTGAACGTCGCCTTCACCCAGCACGATTTTGCCCGACAGATCGAGTATGCTGACTCCTCCAACAACTCGCTCTTTGATATCCATAGCGCCTCCTAAGCGTTTCTCAGGTTGGTCAAACTATCATAGCGACGCAGCGGTGGTAAAGGAAGGCAGGTCAGAGGTCAGAGGTCAGAAGTCAGAGGTCAGAGGTCAGAAGTCAGAAGTCAGAGGTCAGAGGTCAGAGATCAGAGATCAGAAGTCAGAAATCAGATCAGCGATCGCTCCGCCTCCTGCTGAGTTCTGACCCCTGACTTCTGACTTCTGACCTCTGACCTCTGACTTCTGATTACCAGGTTCAGCCACGAATCGACTTCGACGTTGAAGCCCGACGGGATCAGAGTTGTCGAGCTGTATTCGGTGATGATCGCCGGACCCGTGAACCTTGCGCCCGCGCTCAAGTCATCTCGCGAGTACACAGGAATGCGCTGTGAACGCTCGCTGAGATGAACGCGTTCAATGTGCGAAGTTTTTGCGCTTGTAGATTGACCGGAGCGCCAGCGTTTCGAGCGCGGCTTTTGCGTCACACCCATTGCCCGCACGCGCAGTGAAACGATCTCAATTGGCCGCGAGCTGTCCGCGTAGCCGTAGCGCGCGCGATGAGCGGCATGGAATTTCGCTTCGATCCGACCGCCCCACGTAATGTCAATCTCAAATGACTGCCCCGAGTATCTCATTGCCACCGATCGCGCGAGCCTCGTTCTCTCCTTGCCGAATCCTTCGGTCTTGAGTTCCCTTACGGCTGTTTGCTCCAGAGCCGTAAAGTCACGCTCGAGCCCGCCCGCTTCGAGCCCCGCCGCAGCCTTCATTACCGTGCGTGAATAGTCCTTCACTACGTCGCCAAGCAACACGCCGAGAGCCGAGAGCGTTCCCGGTGAACGAGGCACAATTATTCGAGGAACTCGCAGCGCCGCGGCAAGCTCGCAAACATGAAGCCCTCCAGCACCACCGAAGCTGACCAGCGTGAACAGCCGCGGGTCCTGTCCTCGCTCGACGGAAACCACTCGCAGCGCGGCTTCCATGTTCGCGTTCGCGACGCGGATAACCCCCAGGGCGGCGCGTTCGGGAGTGATCGGCCGCTCGGCAAATCGCGACATTTCATCCGCGAGTCTGGTAAGAACCGACCTCGAGCGGCCCGCATCGATCGCCATCTCACCGCCAAGCAAGTTCGCTCCTCCGAATCTTCCGAGCACCAGATTGGCGTCGGTGACCGTCACCTCATCGCCTCGGCCGTAGCAAGCCGGTCCGGGTTCAGCGCCCGCCGATTCGGGACCCACTCGCAACGCTCCCGCGGCGTCGACTCTCGCGATCGAGCCTCCTCCCGCGCCGACGGTGTGAATGTCGATCACCGGCACCGCCACCGGCAAACCGGCTACCAGAGCCTCATTCGTGGTGCGAGCCTCTCCGCGGCACAACGCGACGTCGGTCGAGGTGCCTCCCATATCGAAGGTTATGATGTCGCGAATACCGGCTGATGCGCACACTCGCAAGGCGCCGACTACGCCGCCCGCCGGACCTGAAAGAATCGCCCGCACCGGCTCAGCGGCTGCCGTCGCAGCCGACACCGATCCGCCGTTTGATTGCATCACACGGAGTCCGTAGTCAGTAGTCCGTGGTCCGTAGTTTTTCGTTCTACGCGTGGGTACGGACGACGGACTGCGGACTACGGACTCCAATCCTTCCGCAAGCGCGCCGAGATACCTTGACATGAGCGGAGCCAGGTACGCATTGATGACGACGGTCGACGTTCGCTCGTATTCGCGATACTCGGGCAATATCTTGTGAGATAGAGACACCGGCAGATCGATAGCCTCGAGCGCGCGTGCGATGAGTTGCTCGTGCGCAGGGTTCGCAAACGAGAAGAGCAAACATACTGCTATCGATTCGGCTCTCGGTTTGAAGCCAGCGATCCGCTTCACAGTCCGAGCGAGCGATTGTTCATCGAGAGCGACGATGATTGAACCGTCCGGGCCGACACGCTCGCTCACACCGAACCGCAGCTCGCGCGGCACCAGTGGCGGACGCCGCGTCACCATCAGGTTGTAAAGATCGGGGCGCGCCTGGCGCCCGATCTCAATTACGTCTTCGAAACCTTGGGTGGTAATCAGAGCGGTGCGGGCGCCCTTGCGTTCGAGCAAGGCGTTTGTCGCGACCGTTGTCCCGTGAACGATCTCGAAAGATGCCCCTTCGATCTCGCCAAGGATTCGCGCCACCCCGGACAGTATCGCTTCGGCGGGATTATGCGGAGTTGAAGGTTCTTTAAAACTGGTGAGGTGTGAGCCGCGCGCAACCACAAAGTCGGTAAACGTACCGCCAGTGTCTATTCCAATTCTGATGGGCTCTTGCGAAGTTTTCGGCTTGCGGCTCATTCATTATCAACGCTGACGACGTAGGCTCGATCCGAGCAAATCGGCCGGGATCGCTTCTCTACGCCAGGCGTCGTTATTTATTTTTGAAAGATAATCTCGATCAGTCGAGCAACTATTGCGTTCAACTAATTGCGGGCGAGCAAGCACGATAGCATACGGGCGGTGAGCGGTGAAACGTGGAGAGAATGATGCGTGAAACGTGATGCGTGATGCACTTGGCTCAAATCAAATTCAAATTCCACGAGGCCGGGCGAAGAATGCCAGGTTGGGAAGGAGGGCTTGCCCCCGCTCTTCTGTCTTTCTTTCTTCCTTGGACCGAGGCTGCGGAGAGCGGGGGCAAGCCACCCTTCCCAACCTGTAATTCTTCCAATAGGTCCCGTGAAACAGTTTCACGGGTTCACGCATCACGTTTCACTCATCACGTTTCACGAATCACTCCGGTGTGAGATAGGATTGATTCTTCAAGATGAGGTTCTAATGCGCGCAGGCTACCGCACCAAACGGACCACGGGTCACGTACCACGTTTCACTCATTACTGGCTCTTAATTCTCATAATCCTCGGCTCGCAGTTATCCGCTCGAGCGCAGGAACCTCGGTCTCGCGAGCAGGACGAACCTGTCCGTTTGAAGTCCGATCTTGTGACCGTAAGCGCATCGGTGATCGATCCGAATGGCCGCGCGATCAAATCGCTCAAGCCGGAGGATTTCACGATCTATGAAGACGGAGTCAGGCAGAAGATCGCCCACTTCGCTGCGACGGAAGAGCCTTTCACGCTTCTGCTGGTCCTCGATCTGTCGGGGTCAACACGAGACGACATCTCTTTGATCAAACGAGCGGCCAGGAATTTTCTCGGCGAGCTCAGGTTCGACGATCGCGTCGGAGTAATCGTATTCAGTCGTGAGATCGAAATGATCAGCGAGTTCACCGATCCTCGAGCAGAGGTCTTGACCGCGATCGACCGAGTGGCGACTCCCGCGGGCGAGGAAGGCCATCGCTTCACTACGAACACCGGCACGTCCTTTTACGACGCGCTCTATCTTGCGGTTGAGGAGAGTCCTCTGAAACAGACTGAGGGACGGAAGGCGATCGTCTGCATGTCGGATGGCGTGGACTCGACCAGCAAGATGAAGTTCGCGAACGTTATGCCGCTTGCGGAACAATCCGGCGCGTCGATCTATTTTTTGGAGTTGAACACGGAACAAGCGACGCTTCAGGGCTTGCTGAAGCCAAAGAGTGATCCGGATTACGTGAATTTTTCGCAGAGCCAGATCGATCGTTACTACGCCGAGCATGACCCGGAATCGATCCAGCGATTTCGCCCGCGAACGGCGCTCTCGCCCGAGACGACCCGTGAGATCAATGCCGGCCTGTATGAAACGTCACGGCGTGAGTTGCGCTCGCTCGGGGAGCGTACTGGCGGACGCGTTTATGCTCTCAGATCGCTTTCCGATCTGGCCGGCGTGTACAAGCAAGTAGCTGACGATCTTCACGCGCAGTATTCAATTGCCTACTATCCGAGCAACAACGAGCACGACGGCCGCTGGCGCGCGATAAAAGTCACGACTCGCGCGCAGAACGCAACCGTGCGCGCGCGATCAGGTTATAGGGCGAAGTAAGTGTAGCTTTTGGCGACTGGATTAACCGCTGATTTGCGCTGACTGCTGTAATGCGGATTCTCGCAGATCAGCGCGCATCTGCGAACCGAAGGCAGCGAAAATCAGCGGTGAATCGAGGCTCCGACATGTACAAGCACAGCGGCGTCACTGAGCAGATCATAAAGGCATTCTATTATGTCTACAATGAACTCGGGCACGGATTCCTCGAGAAAGTCTATGAGAATGCTCTGGTCATACAGGTTCGGAAGCAGGGGCTTGTAGTCAGACAACAAGCACCTATTAAAGTTTACTTCGACGGGCAAATCGTCGGCATCTACTTTGCAGATTTGTTGGTTGACAACAAAGTGATCGTAGAGATCAAAGTCGCAGAAGCGTTATGCGACGAGCATGAGGCCCAACTGCTTCACTATCTGAAGGCGACCGAAATAGACGTAGGCCTACTGCTAAACTTCGGACCACGACCACAAGTGAAGAGGAATATCTTCGAGACAGCGCGAACGCCAGCTAGCAGAATGGGATCAACCGCTGATTTGCGCTGACGACGTAACGCAGATTCTCGCAGATCAGCGAAGATCTGCGAACCGAAGGCAGCGAAAATCAGCGGTGAATAAGCGAGTCAAAACATGGCCCTCTTACTAACGGAAAAAGACGTAACTGAATTGCTCGACATGAACACGGCGATTGCCGCCGTCGAAGAAGTCTTGCGCGATCAGGCCGACGGCGCGGCCACAAACCGCCCGCGCTCTCGTGTTGCGATGCCGGCTTCACAACTCCACGTAATGTCGGCGGGTGATAAGCGGCTCGGCGTGACCGGTGTGAAAGTCTACACCGCTTCGCGAAAGGGCGCGCGGTTCCTGGTGCTGCTTTATGAGGCAGAGAGCGGCGACATGCTTGCGATGATCGAAGCCGACCGGCTGGGCCAGATGCGAACCGGCGCGGCTTCAGGCGTAGCGACGAAGCACATGGCTCGCGCGGATGCAGACACGGTTGGGATTTACGGCACGGGCTGGCAAGCCGAGAGTCAACTGATGGCTGTGTGCTCAGTCAGGCAGATCAAATCAATCACGGCTTATGGCCGCGACGCCGAACGCCGGGAAGCCTTTGCCCGAAAGATGACCTCGATGTTGCGTGTCGAAGTAGCCGCAGCCGGGTCCGCGGAAGAGACAGCTCGAGGCAAGTCAATCGTAATCACCGCTACAGGCGCTCGGGAGCCGGTCCTCAAAGGCGAATGGATCGATCCGGGCACGCATCTGAACGTCGCCGGGTCGAACTTCTTATCGAAAGCCGAAGTCGACGTCGAAACGATCAAGCGAGCTTCGATAATCGCGGTCGATTCAATCGACGATTCAAAACTTGAAGCCGGCGACCTGATGCCGGCAATCGAGCGCGGAGTAATCAGTTGGGAATCAGTGACCGAACTCGGCCGCATCATCGCCGGCCGCGATCCTGGCCGAACGAGCGATGACGACATCACGCTCTTCAAATCAAACGGCATCGCGCTTGAAGACATCTCGACAGCGCTACGAGTTTACAACCTGGCCCGCGAGCGCGGACTCGGCGAAGAGATCGATTTGTGGCGTGGTTGATGTAGTTCAAGACAGGGCGCTTCAAACGTGCTCGATGGTGTAACGGTGACGCTGACCCAGTAAGCAGACTACATCTCCGGGTTGGTCGACGATGGCTGAGAATAATCCGGTGATATCACGGCCAAGCACGTCGATGTCCAGCGAATCCAGTTGTGTTACCGCCGCGTACTGACCGCGGAAAACAACCTTGCTCGACGTCTCGCGGGTCAGCCGAATCTGAGTTTCAACAATGACGGAATCGGCGCTGCCGCCCAAACCGCTGATGCCTTCTTGTGCTGTTAAGGGTTGAAGTCGCAGCTTTGCAAGTGTCACCGCGCTGAACACGGTTCGATCGGCTCCGGTGTCAACCAGAAACTCGAACGTTTTCCAGGAGCCATCATCGGCGAGAATCTCTCCGCGGATCGCGGGCCTCACGATTCCATCGTCACACGACAGCCATTCCCCATTAAACCGCATAGATGCGAGCCATTTTTTCTTTTGGGATGTAGCGAATGAGGCTGCCGTCGTCTTCAGGATGCGCGGCCTCTGCCATTGCGATGACTTCTTCTGGCGTGTCAGCGACAAACAGTTCTTCTCCAGCAATGCAGATGCACTTGCCGCGATATCGCGAATAAACCTCCGGGATGTGGGCTTGCAACCAAGCGGAGTTGCGGGCGAAGCGCTCGTCCTGCGCTCGCGCTTTGGCTAGCTCTTCAGGGTCGGTCACTTCTTCCATGACTATTGTGCCTTGCTGGTTTGTCATCATAGCGCACCTTGTGCGGCGGGTTCGCCGTCACCGTCATTCTATCTTTCGCTAACGAGGGTAGCAATCATTTTGGCCAAGCCAAAGCGGGAAGAGAATTGGATCGGCGAGGATCGGCGTCAGAGTTATCGTGGCTCACATTCAAGCTGTCCCAGTAGAGTCCTCATAGACGCTCATCTCAGCTCTTGTCCGAGAATCGCTTTCTTGGCGTCGGCGAGTTCTTCGTCGCGGCGGTGGTAGCCGCACTCGTTGATCAGCTTCTCAGCGGCTTCCAAATCCGCCTGGGGCGATTCCCACGGATATGTCTCGGCTGGTTTATCACGCACTCTGCCTTCTGTCTCATCATTCCGCAATCCGGAATCCGCAATCGGCAATCCGAACAGCCGCGCCCTGTGCAGGTGAATATCCGCCATATGCAATCGCATTGGACCGCGCTCGGCGATTTCCCAGGCTTCGTCCAGGTCGCTCTGTGCGCTCTCGGGGCCGATGAGCGGGTAAGTGAGACTCCGCAGCCAAGCACGGGTGAGGAGGCCGAGCACCAGGAACTCTACAGCACCAGCACGGCGTAGGCCGGACATGGCGGCGTCTATGTGGGAGAAGTCAGAAGTCGGAAGTCGGAAATCGAAATGTCCCAGAATCGCTGCGTAGAGCGCGGCGCGCCCCCGGGTGAGGTGGTCTAGGGCAATGTCGAGAAGCCACTGCTGCTTGTTCAACTCGTACCATTTGAGCGTCTGCATCGCGCGCTGGGAGACGGCGCGGCACGCTTCAATCAATTCCGCATTCTGCATTCCGCGCACCGCAGCTTTCATCTGCCACGTAGCACGCTCCGCCTCCGCCAGGAGCAGATCGGAATAATGGAAGCCCTGTACGGAATAAAGCAGCGGGTAGGAGTGCTGATACTCTGCCTGCATCTGCTCGGCCTCGCCGAAGCGTGCCTCCGCCTCGGGCCGGCGGCCCGCCTGGTGGAGGGCGTCGGCGTAGGCCGTGCGCGTGCCCATCTTCCAAAACGCATCGCCGCTGCGATCGGCGTAGGTCACGGATTGCTCGGCGTCCCGCAGTGCTCCGGCCACCTCGCCCAGCGTCAGCTCCAGCCCGCTCAGGTTGCTGTAGCTGGTCGCCGCGCCTTTCCACTCCGCCACCTTGACGTCCATCTCCCCAGATAGCCGCATCGGCTCAAGGGCCTCAGTCAGCCGACCCAAAGCGCGCAGGCGGAGGGCGGCAGCATTCAGAGTATCGGATTGGGCGGCTTCTGTGAGCGTGCGCGAGATACGGCTCCACGGAGTCTCGAAGAAGCAGGCGACGGCTCCTAAGTCGGAACCAAACGCGCCGAGTTTATTTGTACTGTAGAATTCATTCCCGCGATCAATGCGGGCCTTGTAAACTTTTTCGCGTGCTTCTTGCTGCAACCCCGCATGGCAGCCGTGGGCGACGGCCTGGTAGAGCGGCTGAAGGTCTTCGAGCGTTGGCTCATCGCCTTCGTTCGTGGTTGCGCGGAGGTGTTCGTAAAGCCGCCGATGCGCAGTGCGCCAGGCTTCGGGCTGCTGCTCGCGCGCGCGACGCGCGAAGAAGTCTCGCAGCAGCGGATGTGCGTCGAGGGAGATGAGTTCGCCGGACCCTTCCGCGCGGTTCACCGTGAGAAGCCTCGCGTCTTCCAGTCTCTTGAAAGACAGGTTCCTTTGCGCCTCGCTGAAGCCAATGAGCAGGTCGGTCAACCCGGTGATGGCAGGTGGCTGCCACAAGGCTCTCAGGCAATCCGCCGAAGCGGGACGGTCGAACAGTCCGAGTAATCTCAGCACCGAGAGGGCGCGTTTCCCCTCCACCTGAACCTCGCGTTCCTGGGCCTTTAACAGACGGTTCAGCCAAGGCCTCCATCCAGTTGGAGCCAGCCATCTCACATAAGCGTCCATTACATGCCACGCATGGTTGCGATGTTCGTTTGCGGAGTCGGCCTCTTCCAGTTTGATCAAGTCGCGCTGGCGGATGTCTCCAGCGTGAGCGTCGCGTAAATAAGTGCCAAGCAGGTTCAAGGTGAGCGCGTGGCCTTTCACATCTTCGACTAGCTTCTCGTACTCATTCCAAAGCGGCTTCCCAACCTCGGAGCCATCGGCGGCGGAAATGGTCTTTCGTAAGCTGCCCTTCACGCCCAAAGATTGAAGCAGCGCAACGCCTGCGTCTGTGGAAAGGCGCGTGAGCTTTTCTTCGCGAACCGTCTTGCCGATAAAGGCACGCAGGTCGGGGAGCGCATACCGCGTGGTGACTGCGCACAGTCCGTGGCTGTTGGCCGCCAGCCCTTTGAGCAGCGCGGCGATCCCCTGATCCTTTAGTTCTCCGGGCGTGGGCGAGGTCGGCGCGTACTGGAGCGGCTCCAAGCCATCAAGGATGAGCAACGCCCGACGCTGACTAACGATGCGGGCGAGGCGCTGGCCCTTCTCGTAAGCTCCTGCGTTGCTTGCTGCGAATTGCTTGTCGTCATCGTCTCCGAAGAAAGTGAGAGCTTCCTTGAGGAAAAGATCGGACGATGCGGCCACTTGATCGCGAGTGCCCTGGCTGTAGAACGACCACGCGAAAGCGGCTTCGCAACCCGGCCAGTCTTGAGAAGCGAGGTCGGCAGCCCACTTCGCCACAAGCGAAGTCTTCCCCTCACCGCCCAGCGCTACGAAGGTGAGGATGTGCGGACGTTTCGCTTCCTGACTTTGGACTTGCGCCCACGCGTCGTTGAGCAGCGCAGTCTCGGCTTCTCGCCCGATGAGATTATCCGGGGCATATTTGACGATGCGTGAGATGTCGATGGGGCGGGAGGCTTGGGCAATCGTGTCGAAAGTCAGCGGGGTGCCTTTGCGACGAGCGCTACTTTTGACCGGGCCGACTGAGCCAGGTTCAACACCAGCTTGACTCAGCAGAAAACCATAAAGACTCTGGTAAGCATCTTCGGACGTTATCGCGTAGTGGGTATACTTGCGCAGAGGTTCGGGGATGTATTCCTCAACCGCATCGTTTAGGAATACAGGTATAAACTTCAAGGTCCGGCTCCGGCTGTCGTAAAGCTCCTGCGTGATAAGTGCTCCTTCCCAATCCACGCCTTTGCCTCTGCCCGGCTCTTCTTGTCCGCGGAATCGCCGGTAGTAAGTTTCGGTGCAGACGACGAGAACAAAGTTCGCCGCATCGAGTTGGTCGAGCATCCAGCGCGGCCACCCCTGCTCGGGCGAGCCATTCACATACTGGTCGAGGAGAGTCTCAATGCCGTCCGCGCGCAGTCGTTCCGAAAGCGCGAGCACCTGTTCGCGGTGCGCGTCGGAATCGTGGCTGTAGCTGATGAAGACCTTGGCGTTGTTCATTACTGCTTCGATCCTTTGAGCGGCCCAATGCTTGTCGTGAATGTACTACCAGAATTCGCCCTCTAACATGAAGGCCATTCCTCGCAATGTCAATGGCGGGTAAGTTACAAACCTAGCTTCTTGCGCGCGGCTTCTACATCAAACCTTAACGAGGCATGAGGGACGTTCTCGTTCCTTCGCTCGAAGTCGATCAGCAATGCTTCAAGGCGCTCGCGGCCAGCTTTCGTTCGCGCGGCCTGGAGCGGGGTCTTGTTCTGAAGCGCCGGTATGCGCGTCTTGTACCACTCCTTCCAATGCGCTTCCATTTGTTTCTTCAGGATCGCTTGGACTTCCGGGCGCGACTCGAGTTCTTCTCGCTCCTTTCGAGCCTGCTCGAATGCCGGGCTGCCGGATTGAGCGTTCATCTCTTCGAACTTCGACTCAACGGATTCATGGAGAGCTCGCTTGAACGCCACCCGCTCCCCCAGTCTTTTTGCGACCTCGGCCTGAATCTTCTTTGCGCGCCTTTCGGAATTGACCTCCGCGATCAGAGTATCTCCTTTGATCTCCAGGCTGCCCAGTACCGTGTTATCCCAGCTCTTGTTTTTCTTATTGCCTTTTCTTAGCCAGCTAAACCTCACTTCAACGAGGTTTCCGTCATCGTCGTGGGTTGCGTCTTCGATGATCTCCTCAGGCGATTGATAAAGAGCCAGCGGACTCAATGCATCCAACGCCTCCTCGGGCGAGCAGTTGAGTTCGAAGTAAAGTTTGACAAAGCTGATCGGGTCGCCGTCGGTGTTCTGCAACGTAGGGAGCCGAGGATTCGCGAGATATTCGACGGCGTCGAGATAGATGGCTCTTACTTCAAGATCCCATTTGACCATCGACTCCTGGCTCATCTCATAGCCCTCGGCGCTCATTTCCTCCTTAAGTTCATCGCGAATGTCGAGGAGCCTGCCATGTTCATTTGGTGGAATGGTGGTTGAAGAACAGCCGACGATAATGGCCTGATCGTCGATGGGCACAACCCGCGCGAAAATGATGTCTCCACGTTTGAGTGTTTGTGACGCCTTCGCCTCCTTCACCATGAATGTTCGATCAAGGAAAATATCGCGCAGTCCAAGGCTCTTTCCGATGACGACTTCGGTGACCGCGAAAAAGCTGAACGGTTGATAGCAGGCCGCAAGAATAAACTCCTTCAGATGGTCGTCAAGTTGCGCATCGTTTTCGGCGAGATAGTCGAGACCCATCGGAATCTCCGGTTCCTCACCGTCGCCTTCCGGGCCCCAGGTAAACGCGACCCACGGCATCATCAGCGACTCGAGATCCTTTTCGTCAGGCTCAAACTCACCCCAAATGCAGAACTCAAATAGGGCTTCGGCTATGAAGTCGTCACCATAGTTCGAGCGGCCAAACTTCAGGATTCCGAAGATAACCTCCGCTTCCGTGAGACGGATCCTGTACCACTCGGGGTCTTGCTTCCACGCATCCTCGGCTACAAACGGGGTAACCTCTTTGCCGTAGCAGCAATGCTTGTATTTTTTTCCGCTGCCGCATGGACACGGATCATTTCGTCCGATTTTCTTCATAACCGCTCAAGCCAACCGGTCGCGACGCGGACTCTGAGAACCACCTGGCAAGGAGGAGTTAAGACTTATGGCGGCAGAATACAGTCGCCGTTAGAGATTTTATCGCCCGACCAGCCCGGATCAAATGTAGGCGCGCTCTGCCTTGCGAATCTCTCGATACCGCGCAAACGCTTCGCGTTCGTCTTCGAGGCCCAGGAAGTTCTTGAGCGAGCTGCCTCGGAACGTGTGGCCGAACATCTTCGGCGCGTTCTTCAAAACGAACATCGGGTTGCGGCGAAATGCCGCCGGGATGTGACGGACTTTCATCCAACGCTCGACTTTCCATCTCATGTACTCGGCTTCTTCCGCTGACACGTGTTCGGTCTTCACTACCGCCGTAGTGCCGTCGTACTCTTCGAGACGTTCGTTGATGATCAGCCCGCGATCGCGGAACTCTTTGGTCATCGGCGTGCGCGGGTAAGGCGTCGGGTGCTGGATGTAGGGCCAGTCGATGTACTTCTTCGCGAACTCGAGGTTGATCTGGATCGACTCTCGCGTGTCATCCGGATTACCGACAATCAAGCCGCCTACCACGTACATATTGTTACGGTGGATGTAGTCGATGGCTTTCAGCGTAGCGTTCCCGGCCTTCTCGCCGTTCTCGCGTTTTGTGTTCTTTGAGCTGGCCTTGAGGAACTTCAAATCGTCTTCGAGAACGTTCTCGATTCCAAGAAACACGTATCGAAATCCGGCTTTCTTCATCAGCGGCGCCAGCGTGTCTCCATGATTCGCGACCGCGGAGGTCATCGCCTGGACGGTGTAGTCGATGTCGTTCAGCCCCGCGTCGATGATGGCCTGGCAGAGTGCTTCGAAGCGCTTTACGTTAAGCACGACGTTGTCGTCTACGATGAAGATCGCGCGCGCGCCTCGATCGTAAGCGTCGCGAATGTCGGCGATCACGCGATCGAACGAGTAAGTGAAGAAGTTGCGCCCGCGCATCTCGATGATCGAACAGAAGCTGCAATCGAAGGTGCACCCGCGCGACGTTTCGATCACGTCAACCTGGCGGCCAAGAATCGTGTAGCCCTCGAGCACTCGCGCGCCGCGATTGGGCATCTTTATTTCGCCGTTGTCGAGTCCGTTCACCGGCCGGTCCGGAGTGTGATAGAAGCGGTCGCCGCTTCTATACGAAAGCCCGGCGATGTGATCGAAGCCACGTTCTTCCTCTATGGCTCGGAGCAGCTCACGAAAAGTTATTTCGCCTTCGCCGCGCACGATGAAGTCGACGACACCGGATTCGTTGTCGGTATAAGCTTCCGACGCGAGGCTCGGATCGTACCCGCCAACGGCAACGCGCACGTTGGGTTTCAGTTGGCGCACGAGATCGATGATCTTCTTCGCGGTCTTGCGCTGAAAAGTCATAACCGACAAGCCGACCACATCGGGGTTGTGCCGGGCGACGAGTTGCTCGATCGTCTCGTGCACGCGGTCCTGGACAAGCACGAGATCGGCTACGGCAACGTTGTGATGGGAGTCGACGTTGCCGGCAAGCGAAGTCAACGCGCCGTTGGGCATTCGAATGGCAATGGTCGGCATATGCTCGAACGAGTCGGGCATGGAAAGCAGAAGCACGTTCATAACGTCGTATCCCCCTGACGGCGAGCCATCGTTCGTTTTGGCTGGCTCATAGTAATTTAGTTGCAAG
>DATNBZ010000310.1:0-12847 GCA_035607285.1 Blastocatellia bacterium
CCTAAGATAGGAGCCGGATGCGGTAACTCCGCACGTCCGGATCTGTGGAGGGGGCGCGCAGCAATGCGCGTCCCTACTCCGACTTCCAGGGAATTCTCAGGACACTTCTTCCGGCGAAGAGTCGCGGCGGTTCCCGACTCAAGTCCGGCTTTTAATCACCCCCCGTAGATAGCAGTTACTTGACGTGACGCAGGAGACTCAAGGCAACAACTCAATTGCAACAGCACTCTGGGACACAAGCTCAATAGACAACTCATAGCCGTCAAGCAGTCCCATTCCCACAAGTGGATCTGTATCCGCTTCATCAACCGAGACTCGGCGCGTCAGACCGTCCCAGATGACGGTTGCTTCGTAGAAGTCGAAGACGATTCTGCCCTCGTCTCCTAACACTGTACGCGCGCTACCTTGCAGTGGGAGGTTAAGTCTTGAGATAAGCGCAGGTGGCAAACTGAGCGAGCCATCGAAGCCAGTATCGATAACCGCATCGATATTAATCGTCTCTCCCGGGCCGCTCACCACCAGTCTGATGATCGCTTCGCGCGAGTGACTTACCCATCCAGCTATCATTTGGAAACCGGACGATGAAGACGGGCGAGGCGGCGACGAGCATAACCTCGTCCGACTTTCGTGAGCCAAACTTGCGCATCAGGGTGACGCAACGCAAGGCGGTCATGGGCGACGATCTCATCGCGGTCTATCTCGTAATCCCCCGTCTCAATGTCGATGACCACGAACTTCCCTTCGTCCGACTTCGAGACGCGAGGCTTGATGTCGCGCTCGTAAATCTCATCGCCGCGACGCGCAAACTCGTCTTTGCTGTAGCGTGCGGTTAGGACCTCCATATCGTCTCCATGTAAGCCTTTCGCTGTGTCGAAATCAATTCTCGACGTTCATAGTGAGCGCCTCCTTAAAAAAAATAGTTATAGACACTCCTCCGTTCAATCTGATAAATTCCAAGGTTACAAAGCCCATCTTTTTCAAGGCAATGTCCATGATTCCGGCAGGGAAGGCGCGTAGATGAAGAACATCACACTGGACGAGGTCATTCAGACCTATGGTGTGGAGAATTGGGGAGCAGGATACTTTGAGGTAAACCGAAAAGGCCATCTTGCCGTGCGTCCTGCCGAGGGCGACTCCCGATCTGTCGATATAAAAGAACTTATCGACGACCTCATCGATACGCGCAAGCTGCAGCTTCCCATCCTCCTGCGCTTTCCTCAAATTCTGACCAACCAGCTCAAGAAGGTCCAACGGTCATTTCAGGACGCCTCGCGTGAATTCAGTTATGCAGGCGGGCACTACGGTGTATTTCCGATGAAGGTCAACCCTCGCCGTGAGGTCGTCGAGGAGTTTCTCCGAGAGGGAAGCAAGTACAACTTCGGCGTCGAGTGCGGCTCGAAGGCCGAGCTGTATGCGGCGCTTTCGCTCGAGCAAACGCCCGAGTCCCTGCTGATCTGCAACGGATTCAAAGACGAGACTTTCATTAACCTGGCGCTGCTGGGCGTGCAGGTTGGCAAGCGCGTGATCATCGTCGTAGAGAAACTCAACGAGCTGAAGATGATCATACGCCGCTCGCAGGAGACCGGCATCCGGCCGGGTATCGGAATTCGCGCCAAGCTCTATTCGAAAGGCTCGGGCAAGTGGGCTTCATCGGGAGGAGAATCAGCTAAGTTCGGGCTGACTCCGTCGGAGATGCTCGAATGCATTCGCTTGCTTCGCGAGTTTCAGATGACTGACCTTCTGAAGCTGCTGCACTTTCATATCGGCTCGCAAATCACCGACATCAAGCGAGTCAAAGCGGCGATGAAGGAAGCCGCGCGCGTTTACTCCAAGATTCGCCAGATGCACATTGACGTCGAGTTCCTGGACATCGGCGGCGGCATGGGAGTCGATTACGACGGATCCAAAACCACATTCGAATCGTCGGTCAACTACACGATCCAGGAGTTCGCCAACGACGTGGTCTATACGATCAAGTCGGTGTGCGATGACGAGAATGTGCCGGAGCCCAATCTCGTTACAGAGAGCGGGCGAGTCATGTCCGCTTATCACGCGGTGTTTGTCACTTCGATACGCGATGAGATCGAGACCTTTGCCGACGACCAACCCGAGGTGAGCGTTGATGAAGACGACCCTCAGGTCATCGTCGAGCTGAAGGCTCTTTACGACGACATAAATGCCAAGAATTACCGCGAGTACTATCACGATTCGCTGGACCACAAGGACGAACTCCACACGCAATTCAATCTCGGTTTGATAAGCCTCGAGGACAGAGCGAAGGGCGAAGTTCTCTTCTGGGAAGTCTGCGCGCGAGCATCCAGGTTCGCCAAGACTACCAAGGTGCAGGAAGAAGAATTCGATGACCTGAAGAGGATCCTTGCGTCAAAATATCTGTGCAACTTTTCGGTCTTTCGTTCGGTGCCCGACCACTGGGCCATCGATCAGCTCTTTCCGATCATGCCGATTCACAGGCTCAACGAGCAGCCGACTGACTACGCTACATTCGTGGACATCACCTGCGATTCGGACGGCCATATAGACAAGTTCGTGGACTTGAAGGACGTGAAAGAAGTACTCGAGCTGCACCCGTTCACCGGCGATCCGTACTACATTGCGATCTTTCTGGTAGGGGCCTACCAGGAGGTGATGGGCAACAATCACAATTTGTTCGGCCGCCCGAATGAAGCTCATGTAATAATAGACACCGACGGCCGGTACCATCTGAAGAAGATAGTGCAGGGAAGCCGGGTCGGCGACATGCTCCACGCGGCGCGTTACGACAAAGCGCAGGCGTGGGAGAGCATGCAGCGAATGATAAACGCTCGCGTCGAGGGCGGCTTGCTTGAATCGGAAGAAGGCGACTCGCTGATGAAGCAATATGAATCCGATATCAATCGGTACACTTATCTCGAATAGTAGTCATTGGTCACTGGTCATTGGTCATTTGTCCCTTGTGAGAGACAGGGACGCCCGGCCAATGACCAATGACCAATGACCAAGGACTAACAGCAATGATGAGAAAACAGAAAAGCTCAAAGTACTTAACCGTACCAACGCGTCCGGTTCAGATCGACCGGGATCGCTCGGTGGCGGGCATACTTCAGAAGATGGAAGGCGCGGGGTTTCAGGCGCGAGCGCTGGCGGATGCTCACAACCTATGGCTGGAGATGCTTGAAGACAACTCTACTGTGCTGATGGGTTTGAGCGGCGCGCTTGTGGCAGCCGGAATGCGGCGGCTTATCTCGTATCTGATCAAGAACCATTTTGTCGACGTGGTTGTTTCGACCGGCGCCAATCTTTTTCACGATCTTCATGAGACGCTTGGGCGGTATCACTATCAGGCCCTGCCCGATATGACGGATGAGGAGCTCCAGGAAGCTCAGGTCGGGCGTTTCTACGATACGCTGGCCAGTGAGCATGAATATCGCGAGGCCGATGAGTGGGTTGGTAACTTCGCTAACACCGTTGATCATTCGCGGCCGTATTCGACCCGGGAGTTCCTTCATCTGCTCGGGCGTGAGCTCGCCGAAATCGCGACTGAAGACGGCATCCTCACTTCAGCGTACAAGGCCAAGGTGCCGGTTTTTTGTCCCGGCGTCGCTGACTCCGCTATCGCCGTCGGAATCGCAACCTCGCGCGTCAATCGCAAGAATCCGTTTCAGTTTGACATCATCCAGGATGTTGTCGAAGCGGCGCAGATCATGGCGCGCTCGGTGAACACGTCGGTTGTGTTGTTCGGCGGCGGACCGCCCAAGAGCTTCGTCCAGCAAACTGAGGTGACGGCATCGATCATCAAGCAGACGATACGAGGTCATAAGTACGGCTTGCAGATTGGCCTCGATCTGCCCGAGGGCAGCGCGACGTCGGGGCGAAGTTTCGAAGAGGCGCAGACGTGGGGACGGGTCGCTAAGGACGCAAAGACTATTTCGGTCTTGTGTGATCCTACGATTGCGATGCCCATTCTTGTGACCGCGCTTTCGCAGACCGGCACAAAGGCGCTCAAGCAAAGGCGGCGGCCGCAGTTCAGCTTTGGCCGCGAGTTGATGGTGAGCTTTGGATAGCTGATCGCCGAACGATCGAGATCGAAAAGAGCGGCGTGTGATTAAGAGCCGGACTTCCCACGTAGTAACGAATTTATTCGTTTCTGGAATCCCAACGAATAAATTCGTTACTACGTGGGCGTTATCCGTTGCGAGTCTCGCCTCTAATGACACCCAGCAGAGCGACCGGAACGAATCAGCGAGTAGCAGACCCACCTGGGCTCGGGTATTATTGGAGTGTGTCGCAGGTGTGAAACCTGCGACGAAAGCAGCACTCCACCGCAGGTTTTGACAACTTACGGTTCTGCGCACCAACGCAGCAGTTGCTTGTGGGACGCTTCTGACGAAATCAGCTCACGCAGAGGTGTAATGATGATCAAAAAGTTTCTGCTTCCCTCTATCTTGTTGCTGTTTGTTTTTTCGGCGGTGGCAACCGCCAATCGCGGTGACGAAGTCAAAAGACTCTCGCGCGCTACCGATGTTTTTCAGGAAATAATGAAGACCCCGGATAAGGGCATTCCCGAAGACTTACTCGACAAGGCCGAATGCGTAGCTATCGTTCCCGGGCTGAAGAAGGGCGGGCTCGGGCTTGGCGGCAAGTATGGCAAGGGGCTGATCATGTGCCGCAGGCCCAACCGAAATTGGACCGCGCCCTCTTTCATTACTATCGAGGGTGGCAGCGTTGGCTTCCAGATCGGGTTTACACAGATCGATGTGGTGATGCTGTTCATGAATAAGAATGGCGTGGACAAGCTGATCGGCGACAAGTTCACGATCGGAGCCGACGCGTCCGCGGCTGCCGGGCCCGTCGGCCGTCAAACTGCGGCGCAAACCAACATAAGACTGGACGCCCAGATCCTGACGTACTCGCGCGCGAAAGGGTTGTTCGCGGGTGTTTCGCTCGATGGAGCAACGCTCAGGTCCGACAAGGATGACAATCGCGAGTTCTACGGCAAGGATATCGATCCAAGGGCGATTCTGCTCGACGGCTCGGTTGAGATGCCCGCCGAAGCGCGGTCGCTTGCGTCCGCACTTTCGTGGCAATCGCCGAAAAAGCGATAGCGCCGAGTTTTGTTTCCGGTAACGCGATCGTTTCGGCCAGGTCGGCACGCCGGCCAAACGTGTTCGCTTTCTGTAAGGGTTGTTCCCGTGCGAGAAGTCTCAGTTGCATACAACAAATCCTCAGGAGGTTAGGATGAATAAGACAGCAAGGGTCAAGCTGTTTGCCGTTGTTTGCTTTATATCGCTCGTCGTTGCATCCGCAATACACGCCGGGCAACCGGAACAGAATCAACAATCCGTGGCACAGCAACAGCCCGCGGCGGGTCAGCAAAAGCCCGGCGAGCCGGCCCCCGCGGGTCAACCAGCCAAACCGGAAACGCTGCAAATCCTCAAAGGCATGAGTCGCGAGGACATCATAAAAACGATGCGGGGCTTCACCGCCGCGCTTGGCGTAGAATGTAACTTCTGCCACGTCCGGCCTTTCGACGCCGAGACGCCGCGGAAGAGCGTCGCTCGCTTGATGATGCGCGATTACACGATGGGCATGAAGCACAGGGATGGCAGCGCCGTAAGCTGTAACGACTGCCACAAAGGTCAGCCCAATCCGTTGCGCACGCGCCCGTTCGACGGCGTGCTTGGCAAAAAGCTTGCAGGAAAGCGTGTGCTCAAGGACATGCCCGAAGAGCGGCTGATGCAGGTCATGACCGCTTTTACGAAAGCGCTGGGCGTCGAGTGCACTTACTGCCACACTGCCGATTTCGATGAGGACACGCCTCGAAAGCAGATCGCTCGGTTTATGATGACCGAGTTCTCTCAGAGCCTGGTTAAGAAAGACGGCGGCCCCGTGAATTGTACTGTGTGTCACGAAGGCAACGCCAAACCGCTTGCGGTCTTGCCGTTTCCAAAGCCTCCGGAGCGACGGCCGGAACCGCAGCCCGCTAAGAAACCGAATGGCTAATGATTCAGCGAAAGCCTCGATCGGCTCCCGTCTCTCTGGACGATGAATCACTTCTGCGAGCCGTGCGATTGTTGGCGCGGCGCGATCCGGATCTCGGCCACGTGGTCCGCAGATTCGGCGCGCCGCCGATGTGGGCGCGCGAGGCTGGTTTCTCGACCCTCCTTCACATCATTCTCGAACAGCAAGTGTCACTGGCTTCGGCCAGGGCCGCGCATAATAAATTGCTCGCGGCCGCATCGCCGCTGACGCCCCGATGCTTCCTCGACCTCGACGACGCGACGCTGAAGGCTGTCGGGTTCAGCCGCCAGAAGACGGGCTACGGCCGGCACCTCGCGCAGTCGCTCGTCGAGGGCAAGCTTGACCTTCACGCTCTGCATACGATGAGTGACGACGAAGTCCGGTCCGAGCTAATTCGAATCAAGGGCATTGGCCAATGGACCGCCGACGTTTACCTGTTGATGGTGCTTCGTCGTCCGGACATCTGGCCGACCGGCGACCTCGCGCTCGCGGTGGCCGCGCAGAGCGTCAAGCGGTTGAAATCCCGCCCGTCGCCGGAAAGGCTCGAACAACTCGGCAGAGCCTGGCGTCCGTGGAGGGCCGTCGCAGCCCGGATTCTGTGGCATCATTACTTGAGCGAGTTGGTTTGATTCTGTATCAAAGCCGCCTAACTTGAGCGCGCATTCTGCCGCGTGCTATATTCACCGCGACTCGGAGACCCGCGAGACGCAAAATGGATTTCACGCTGAAGAAGCGAATAATGGATGCTGCGGGAATCAGCCGCGCTCTGTCGAGGCTTGCTTCAGAGATCGTCGAGCGCAATGTTGGAACCGCCGACCTGTTGCTCGTTGGAGTCCGCCGCCGCGGCGTTCCACTCGCCGAAAGAATTGCGGATAAGATCGAGCAGCTCGAAGGGACGCGTCCGCCGACCGGTCAACTCGACATAACCCTGTATCGCGACGATCTTTCAACTGTTGGTCCGCGCCCGGTGGTCAACAAAACCGACATTCCAATTGATGTGACCGAAAGCACAATCGTGCTTGTGGATGATGTGCTGTATACCGGCCGGACGGTGCGCGCCGCGCTGGACGAACTGGTCGATTTCGGCAGGCCGCGACGAGTCGAGCTTGCGGTGCTGATCGATCGCGGGCATCGAGAGCTCCCGATTCAAGCAGATTACGTTGGAAAGTCCGTGCAAACGACCGATACCGAGATCGTCAAAGTCATGCTGAAAGAGTATGACGAGGACGAGCAAGTTGTAGTTGTTGAAAGCGAGTAAGTTCGTGGTGCGCGATGCGTGATTCGTGATCTTCGTTCACGCATCACGGTCACGTCTCACGAAATAGATGGCATTCACCAGGAAAGACCTTCTAGGCATCAGAGAGCTTTCAATCGAGGAAATCAACACCATCCTCGACACAGCCGAGTCGTTCAAAGAAGTCTCCGCACGCACTATCAAAAAGGTCCCCGCCCTTCGCGGCAAAACGGTCATTAACCTCTTTTTCGAAGCTTCGACTCGCACTCGCACATCGTTTGAAATCGCCGCTAAGCGACTCTCCGCGGACGCGGTCAACATCTCCGCTTCAACTTCCTCAATGAGCAAAGGCGAGTCGCTCGTCGACATGGCTCAGAACCTTCAGGCGATGGCGCCCGACGTGATAGTAATTCGTCATCCATCGCCGGGTGTTCCTCATCAGCTTTCCAGAATGGTCACCGCGTCGATCGTCAATGGAGGCGACGGCGCGCACGAACACCCTACGCAGGCGCTGCTGGACGCGTTCACGATTCGCGAACACAAAGGCTCGATCGCCGGACTCCAGGTGGCGATCGTCGGCGATATCATGCACAGCCGGGTCGCTCGCTCTAATGCGCACCTGCTGACGAAGCTCGGCGCTCACGTGAGGATCGCCGGTCCGCGGCCGCTGTTACCTGTCGGTTACGAAAAGCTCATCGGCGACTCCGAGGGCTCGCTAAGAGTCTGCGCCGATGTCGATGAAGCAATAGCCGGAAGCGACGTGGTGATGATGTTGCGGATTCAACGCGAGCGAATGACCGACGCATTCTTTCCTTCGCTCAAGGAATACTCGATCGAATACGGTTTGACACTCAGCCGGTTGGAACGCGCGGCGAAGGACTGCATCGTCATGCATCCGGGTCCGATCAATCGCGGAATCGAGATCAGCTCGGAAGTCGTGGACAGCGCGCGCTCGTTGATACTCGACCAGGTGACTAACGGTGTGGCGGTGCGAATGGCGATCCTTTTTCTAATGGTGAACAGGGACGAAGCATAAACATTGGGAAACATGTAGGGGCGGCCCTCCGTGGCCGCCCCTGTTCGGTTGTCGATGCATCGTAAGGTGGCAAACAGGGGCGGCCACGGAGGGCCGCCCCTACAGGGCGAAACAATGAAGCTGGTTATCAAAGGCGGAAGAATCATCGATCCATCTCAGCGGCTGGACCGCGTTGCCGATCTATTCATCGAAGACGGCCGAGTGAAGTCGATCCAGGATCTCGGGGACGCGGGCATCGTTGCCGCTTCCGACTGTGAGGTCTTCGATGCTAGCGGCTTAATCGTCGCGCCGGGGTTCATCGACGTTCACGTTCACCTTCGCGAGCCGGGCGAGGAGTACAAAGAAACAATCGCATCGGGCACAGCCGCAGCGGTAGCCGGCGGGTTTACATCGATATGCGCGATGCCCAACACAGTTCCGGTGAATGACAACGCTTCAGTCACGAGGTTCATCATCGCCAAAGCTCGGGAGGCGGGCCTCGCGCGAGTCTTTCCAATCGGCGCGATAACGCGTGGATCGAAGGGCGAAGAGCTGGCCGAGATGGCTGAGATGAAAGATGCGGGCGCGGTTGCGGTTTCAGACGACGGGCGCTCGGTGATGAACAGCCAGGTAATGCGGCACGCGCTGGAATACGCTCGTGATCGCGGGCTGGTTGTCGTCGATCATTGCCAGGATCTGCACCTTGCGGCAGGCGGTGTTATGCACGAAGGCCGCTATTCAACGCTGCTTGGGTTAAGAGGGATGAGCAGCGCGGCGGAAGAGAGTCACGTGGCGCGCGACATAATGCTAGCCGAGTTGACCGCGGCTCGAGTTCACATCGCGCATATCTCGACCAAAGGATCGGTTGAGCTGGTTCGGCGAGCGAAGGAGAAGGGCCTGGCGGTTACAAGCGAAGTCACGCCCCATCATCTGGCGTTGACTGACGCAGCCGTCGTAGGTTTCGACACCAATACAAAGATGAATCCGCCGCTGCGCAGTGAAGAGGACCGCGCCGCTTTGATCGAAGCCGTACGCGACGGCACAATCGATGCGATAGCTACTGACCATGCGCCTCATCATTCGGATGAAAAGATGCTGGAGTATGACCGCGCGCCTTCTGGTGTAGTTGGGCTCGAAACAGCATTGGGCGTCGTTCTCACGGTGCTGCACCATTCGGCTGGAGTGCCTCTCTCTCGAATAGTTGAGATGTTAACCATCAATCCCGCGAGAGCATTCTCACTTCCGGGCGGTACGCTCGCGGTTGGGTCTGCGGCCGACGTAACGATCTTCGATCCCCAGCGCGAATGGACTGTTGATCCGAGAACTTTCAAGTCAAAGAGCCGCAACACACCGTTCCCCGGATGGAAGCTCACTGGCAAGGTCGTTGCTACGTTGGTTGGCGGGCGACGAATATTTGGTTGAACGCCGTGTTAAGGACCGACCATTTCTAGGCGTGAGCGCTGGATTGAAATTCATCTTCCAGGTGATTGGTACTTAGCCAACTCTTCGCTCGATATCACGCAGCTTGCCGAGTTTTTTAGTTACTCGTTGGCGAATCTTGATGACATTACTGACCTTCAGATCCAGTGCTTGCGCAATTTCGTCAGACGACAGTTTTTCAAAATAGAGGAGGCGAATAATGTGTTGTTCCGTTTCACTGAGATGAGAGAGCGCCTCAAGGATGTTGGTTACGTCAGATTGAGCAGTATCCGAAGTGTCTGTCTCCTCAGCCGTCAGCGAGTTGATTTCATGGGGTTGGTTGGCTTGGAGGAAAGTGTCTCTATCGACAAACCCGGCTAGTTCTGAACGTGGAGCGCCAAACAGCTTGACGAAATTCTCTGTCCCCAGAATTACTTCGCAGGCTGCAAACGTGTCAGCGAGCAGAGTGTTAAGCGATTCTACGTATTCGTCAGGAGCCAATTCGTGACTTTCGAATAGACGGTAAAGTTCCGTTTGCCGCTCATGGAGAGCGCGCTGCAAACTTTCAACCAGCCAGAGTTTCCCTCTGTCAAAATCATCGCCGAGGAAGACACTGGTCATCGCTTGAAACTCTTCGTGTCTGGTATGCATAGCGCTCTCTTCGATGTTACCGGCGACGTGGGCCGTTCTGTCAAGTCCGTGAATTGCGGCGATGCGTTTATCAAACTCGCGCTCCATATCCATGCCGACACCTCCAATTCAGGGATGTACATGACTCGTGAGACAGCGCTGAAGTTCTGGCCATGGGAACAATAATGGAGAATAGAATCGCCCGGTCGCCAGGTCCTTTCCATATGTTCCATAGATGAAGACCGAAGCCCTGTAACCGCGGGCGCCGGATACAAAGACCCCGGCAGGATGGAGAATGCGATTGGCTGTCTGGTGGCAAACTCCCGTCCCGAGGTACTGGATACCGGCGTGTGAGTTGGGCTGGGAAAGACAATCGGCCTGGGTCGTGTTTCCTGTTCCCACGCAGATGCTTTTCCCACCCGCTGAGCGTCCCCAGCACGGCCATACGTGCCCGTCGCTACTTTCGACATATGTGTGGTCAGCGGGGAGACCTTGCATTCTTAGACCAAATCCCGTTAGCGTCCCAGTGGCCATCGCATCTCCTTGCACTTCGCGGCGAGGCTAATGATACATTGGATGTTCCCGTAGACCAATAAGCGATTTCCTCCGGATGACGCCGTTTTTGCGGTCCACTAACAGCTCTATGGCGTGAAGCCCGCTCTCACCAGCAGGTCTTTGAAGCGAGGGTCGGAACGCAATGAATCATAATGCGGTTCGACCTTGAGGTACTGCACTTCAGGATCGTGAGCCGCGTATGCCCGTTCAAGCGCGGCGAACGCTTCGTCTTTATTTCCAAGGCCCGCGTAAAGAATCGCCAGCTCGGCTTGCGCGACGTATTCCGTCGTCGTCTTCAGCTTATTCAGCAGGTCGAGAGCCTCGTTGCGTTTGCCTGACATCGCGTAAGCGTAGCCAAGATATGCTTGCACGCTCGTGCTCGTGCCTGACATCGCGATGAACTTCTGATATTGCGCGATGGCGTCCGGGTACATTCCTTTGTCCGCATAGGTGTAAGCGAGATAGATGTATGCATCGCTACTGTCGGGTTGCAGCTTGATGAGGTCCTGGAATTGTTGAATAGCCTCATCGTATCGGCGCGCCACCTGCAGTATCAACCCCTGCCTGTTGCTGAACTTGATGCTCAACGGATCAAGCTCTTCGGCTCGCTTGTTTTCATTCAGCGCCTCCGCGTAGCGTCCCATATTTGAGAGGTAAATCGCATAGTCACTGTGAGCCAGCGCAAGATTGGGATTCAACGCGATAGCTCTTCTATATTCGTTCTCGGCGCCCGACCAGTCCCACTCGCCGTTTTTGATAAGCGCCATGGCCGCGTGGCCCTCGGCGAGCGAGTCGTCCAGATCAAGGGCACGTTGCGCGGTTGCCTTTGTCTTTGGCCTGGCCTCCCTGGGGTCGACGACGCCGTTCTCTGCGAGAATGTTGTAGACCACCGCCGCGTTCGCATAAGCCAGCGCGAACTCCGGATCGAACGCTATCGCCTGATTAAAGAAATCGAAGGCCTTCTTCTTGTTCTCGAGACCGCCCTTCCTGTCGTAATACACACCGTTCAGATAAAGCTGATACGCCTGTTCGTTTTGTGAAGCGTGCTTGGTCAGCAGCTTTTGTTCGGTGCCGGTCAGGTGCAGGCGCAGCTTCTCGGAGATGATGCGCGCGATGTCTTCCTGAACCGCCTGTAAGTCAGTCGCCTTGCGGTTGTACTGCTCCCCCCAAATCTGCGTCTTGTCGCGCGTGTCGTTGAGTTGGGCGCTTATGAGCAACTGATCGCCACGCACCGTAACCTTGCCGGTCACGATCGCCTGAACGTTGAGAGCTTTTGCGACCTGCTGCAAGTCGACATCCTTACCGTTGTATTTGAAACTGGAACTGCGCGCGATGACCTTGAGTTGAGGCCCCACGCGAGACAGGCTGTTTATGAGGCTATCGCTGATTCCGTCCGAGAGGTACTCAGTATTCGGATCATTGCCGGCATTTTCAAACGGCAACACCGCGACCGATTTTATTGACCCGGTCCCGGAAGAAAAATAGATAATCGCTGCTGCTGCGACCGCCAACACGGCAGCGATGAGCGCCCATCCCCGCTTGTGCTGCTTGATCTCCCCGACGATATACTCCGCGCTCGAAGCGGTGCGGGTTGCGCTCATCTTGCTGCTCTGAGCAGCAATCTCCTTTTTGGTCTCGACTGCTCCCTTACGCGCCGTGGTGACAATCGTAGGTGCGTCGCCGCTCCATACGGGCGAGGTGGATTGTTCGCCGGTTTCTAATTCCTTTCCGACGCTTCTCAGATCGGTGATCAGGTCACCCATTGATTGATAACGTTCATCCAGGTCTTTGCGGAGAGTCTTGGCGACGACCTCTTGAAGCGCCTCGGGGACTGGCGCCGCGGACTGCGCAATCGGAGGAGGCTCGCTTTGAAGTATGGCCGCGATGGTGTCGCCAACGGTCTTGCGCTCAAACGGCGCTGCTCCCGCGATCATCTCATACAGCACGACACCCAGACTGAATATGTCGGTCCTCTC
>DATNBZ010000311.1:0-7950 GCA_035607285.1 Blastocatellia bacterium
GGTCTTCGCGAAGTTCATCCAGTCGCGCGACGGATGCGCGTTAGGCGACGTCATGATTTCGACCACGTCGCCGTTGCGAAGCTGATACCTCAGCGGCACTATTCTTCCATTTACCTTCGCTCCCGTGCAGGCCAGTCCCACCTGGGTATGAATCGTGAAAGCGAAGTCCACCGGTGTGGCGCCGCGTGGAAGCTCGATTACCTTTCCCTTCGGAGTAAAGCAGTAGACCTCCTTTGGATAGAGATCCAGCTTGAGCGAATCAAGGAACTCGCGCGAGTCCCCTACCTCTTGTTGCCACTCGACGAGCCGTTTCAGCCAGACGAAGGCCTCATCCTCTTCGGTGTGGGTGCCGCGACGCCCTTCCTTGTACTTCCAATGCGCGGCGATGCCTTCTTCGGCAATCGACTGCATTTCCTGTGTGCGGATTTGCACTTCAAAGGGTTGACCGCCTTCTCCAACGACCGACGTATGAAGCGATTGATAAAAGTTCTCGCGGGGTATGGCGATCCAATCCTTAAAACGGCCCGGGATCGGCTTCCACGCGGCATGAATAACTCCGAGCGCAGCGTAGCAGTCCCTCACAGACTCGGTGATGATTCTAATAGCCACGAGATCATAGACTTGATCGATGTTGATGTGCTGGCGATGCAGCTTTTGATAGATTGAATACAAACGTTTAATGCGTCCTTCGATATGGACGACGTGAATACTCGACTCAGCCATCATCTCGAGTATGTGACGGCTAACCTCATCGAGGAACGCATCCAATCGCGAACGGCGGCTCTCGACCAGTTCTTTCAGTTTCTGGTACTCCTCGGGTTCGAGGTGTTTGAATGCCAGATCTTCCAGTTCGCCTCGCACGCGAGCCATTCCGAGCCGGTGCGCTATCGGAGCGTAGACATCGAGTGTCTCTTGAGAAATCCGGCGTCGCTTTTCGCCGGGCAAAAACTCCAACGTGCGCATGTTGTGCAAGCGGTCGGCAAGCTTGACCAGCACCACGCGCACGTCGTCCACCATGGCCAACAGCATCTTGCGCATGTTGAGCGCCTGGCGTTCCTCGGTGGATGCGTGGTCCAGCCGTGAGATTTTTGTGAGCCCGTCAACCAGGTGCGCGATCTCGGGGCCGAAGTACTCTTCAATTTCTTCGACGGAAGTTTCGGTGTCCTCGACAATATCGTGCAAGAGTCCAGTTGTAACGCATGTTGGATCGAGATTCAGGTCGGCCAGAATATTTGCCACTTCAAGCGGGTGCACCAGGTAGGGTTCGCCTGACTGTCGAGTCTGGCCGCGATGCTGGCGAGCGGAAAACAGATAAGCGCGGCGCAGAAGTTCCTCATCTACGCCCGGGTGATTCTCGCGCAGCTTTTCTATTATCGTCTCGATTCGAATCATTGCGGTGGCGCCTTAGAGTGGCCTGAAACAAAAAAAGGTGGCCGCCCGTTTGAGCGGTCACCTAGATTCTAGCATAGGAGGGAAACTACTTCACTTGGACGCTGGGGCCTCGGTTGCGGCCTGCTGTTGCTGTGTCTTCTGCATCGCGATGTATTTCTCCTGCATCGCAGTCGCCTTGGCCTTAAGCTCGTTCATCCGCGCAGGATCGTATTTCATCTCTTCGATGAAGACCAGCTTCTCGTAAAACCAGGCGTTGGCATAATCAGGATCGACCGAAACCGCCTTCTGCAGGTACTCGTGAGCCTTCTGGACGAGAGGCTTCATCTTCTGGAGAATCTCGGGTGGAACCGGCCGGTTCTTTTGCAGATACCCGGCATTCATATCGTAGGATTCCTTCCAGTAGCCCACCCCGAGCGTATAGTAAACGTCAGCCTTGGTCTTGCTCGTTGCCGACGGCAAGTTGGCTCTCTTCTCCAGCGTATCGCGTTGAAGCTGTTTGTACTCCGCAGCTTTGTCGGGATTAACCCGTGCGAGCTGATCGTAGATGTTCGCCTTGTATGCGAGGGCCTGGTCGATTGCAGTGTCGTTGCCCGGGTTCTTGGCCATCACGTTTTCGTAGGCTGCAATCGTTTTCTTTCCCAGATCTTCGCTGAGGGCTTGATCGAATTGCGCCTTGACTGCCTGAGCATAATAGAGCTGCGCGTTGGTCAACTCCGGGCTCAGTTCGAGCGCCCGCGAAAACTTTTCTTCCGCGGACGGATACTTGCCTTTATTGAATTCGCGCACACCCTCGTTCAGGCTATTCTTCGCGCGCAGTTTGTTGACGACTCCACATCCAGGCGTGGCAAGCGCGAGCGCCAACAACGCCGGAAGGAGGAAATACATTTTCTTTGTGTTCAAGGCTGTTCCTCCGTCCCTCGTCGCATGAATCCGCGACCCTCTCCGAGTCGACGAGGCTATTACTGCAGGTAATCTATCTGGAGCCCGATAGGCTGTGCCCCGGCTCCTTTTACCGTGTCAATCACCGCGACAATGTCGCCATACTGTTTATCTTTTGGCGCTTTGATAAACACGGTCTTGTCGGGCCGCTGTTCGAGCAGATCCTTGAGAGTAGTCCCCAACTCCTGGAGGGTCATCGCTTTGGAGTTGAGCTCGATCTGCTGGTCAAGTCCGCTGCCCGACATTTTGACGTCGACCATCAGCAAATCCGATGGCGGTACGGGCGCGTTCGACTGCTCCTGCGGCTTTTGCGGAATTTGGGATTCGAACTTCGCTTCCTTCTGGGGCTGAATGACCATGAAAATGATCAGCAGCACCAGCAGCACGTCGATCAGCGGCGTCACGTTGATATTAGGCGGCGCAAGCCCCAACTTCCTCGAGCGTACTCCCTCTTCATCTTCTGCTTGTACCATTTTTATCAATGTTGCCTGAGAGTCAGACAACAGCCTCCTTGATGTTCGACCATTGGGGCGGATGCCCGCTCTGGGCATCCGCGTTTCATAAGCAATGCGTCCAATGCTACTTTCGTGTTACCCGCAACGATGGAGGGGCGCTTACTTGCCGCCGCCGCCTCCACCGCCCTGGCCAGCCTTCTCTTTTTCAGCTACCAGGCCGATACGGTCAAAGCCCGCATCGCGAATCGAATCGATAACCGACACAACCGTCCCGTACTTAACTTCCTTGCCGCTCTTGATGTAAACAACCTGTTCGTCGGCTCGTTTGTCCTTGAGGATGTTCCTGATGCGGGTCGGTATGTCAGCCTGGGCAATCTTGTCGCGGCCAATAAAGAACTCATTGTCCTTAGGGATCGCAACGACTGCCGACGTGTCTTTGATGATGTTCGGGTCGGGCTCGGGGTACTTTGACCTTGGCAACGCGACGCTGACGCCGCTCTGCAACATGGGCGCGATGACCATGAAGATGATCAACAGCACGAGCATCACGTCAACCATTGGCGTAACGTTGATATCGGCAACGTAGCTTCCCTCGCCGCCGCCTACTGCCATTCCCATAGTGTTACCTCACTTGAGCTCTCGGCGCTTGATGAAGTAGTCAATAAGCTCCGAGGACGAGTTATCCATCTCAATGGTAAAGGCCTCTACCTTGTTGGTAAAAATATTGAAGGCCCAAACCGCGGGAATAGCCACCAGCAGTCCGAATGCCGTTTCGATCAGCGCTTCGGAGATGCCGCCTGCGACTGCCGCAATGCCGGTACCTTCCGCCGCCTTCATGCCCTGGAACGCTCCGATGATGCCGATAACCGTTCCGAGCAATCCGACGAACGGCGCCGTCGAACCGATCGTTGCCAGCCCCGAAAGACCGCGTTTCAATTCGGCAGTCTTCAACGCCGTGGCCCGTTGAAGAGCGCGCCGCGCGGCATCCATCGTAGTCCCGGGTATATCAGATCCGGCCTGATGTGCTTGAAACTCCTGAAGGCCGGCATTCACCACCATCGCAAGATGAGACTTCTTGTGGCGATCGGAAATGGCTATCGCTTCGTCAATGCGATTATCGCGTAGAGCAGCAGCAACCTTTGGCGCGAACTGCCGTGACTGATTGCGAGCCGCGTTGAAGGTGAGCCAGCGCTCGACCATCACTGCGATCGAGTACATGCTCATGATAGCCAGCACGATGGCGACGACCAGCGCGGGCCATTTCATTTTTTGGATCATGCCCCAAAGTGAGAAGTCTTCCGTTGCGCTGGCTGCGCCCTTTTCACCGCCGGCCGCCTCTTCGGCCGCCTGGAGCAAGAAGAAAGCGAGCTTGTTGCCCGCCAGCCAAATGTTCGATAGAAGAAGTAGCATTGGTAGAAACCCTCCAAAGTAGAATTAGCTAGTTGTACTGCGGGGCTGCGAGTACCAGCGTTCCCAGCCCCAAAACGTCGTCATCACAAGTTGAAATTGAACGTGATCGTGCCTATGACTTTTACAGGCACGCCGCTCAATTGGGTTGGACTGAATCTCCAACCTCTTGCCGCTGCAACCGCCGCGTCCTTGAGTAAGGGGTGGCCGGAAATCGCGCGAGCCGAAATCACGCCCCCACCCTCATCGACGGTTACTTCGATGACTACCGAACCGCTTACTCGAGCGGCCTTGGCGAGTGGTGGGTACGCCGGCTCAACCCGCTTTGTGGCGGATCCTTGAAGCACGCCTCCGGACTTGCGAATGATCTTGGGCGGCTCCGGTTTCTTCTCCTCTGGTGGAGGAGGGGGCGGCGGCTCTGCCGGGCCAACGGGACCGATGCCGCCGGGAACGCCTCCGGGCACTCCGCCGGGAACGCCTCCCGGCACTCCGCCGGGCTGCCCGCCGGTCTCGCCGACCGAGCTGCTGACAAAGACAGGCGGCTTCGGTGACGGCGGCTTAATATCCTTGGGTGGTTCTTTCGCCGAGACAAACCCGACCGGCGCTTCCACTTTCACTACTTTGGGTTGAGCTGCGGCGGGTGGAGGAGGAGGCGGCGGTGGAGGCGGTGGCGGCGGCGCGAGGAGCGTTAGAGCGTTGAGCTCCTCATTCAGCTTTGCGTCGTAGGCCATGATTCCCCACACGATCACAGCCGTTAGGACCGAAACCCAGATTGCCGCGGTTATGCTGAAATAAACCCACCGGTTTGATCGGGCTTTTACCGCCGACGACGTTACGAGATGCTCGAACATTGAACTTACCTCCGGGTTGTTCGATGGGTCGGAGAAGCGATTCCTAAGCAGCGGCTTTCATCGGCTCGAATCCTTACTCGAAGGAATAAGGAGCCTGCCTCCTGGATCGCCCGATAGGAACCGCTACCGTCTCGCTGGAGAGACGGGTGTAAATGCATGCAAGCGTCAAAATACTATTGTGCTGAAAGTCTGGCTGAAAACCGGCTGAGTCTACACTCGCCTACCCATCTAGTCAAGAAGTTTTCAAGCTTTCACGCAGTTAGACACCGCGTTGCCGGTCTTTGTTCCCGTCACCGTGTGACAGAATGCAACGAGCGGTGCCTCAGACCTTAGCCAGAGTGCGCTCGCTCGCGCGAGCTTTCATCTCTGCCGGCCTGTTGCGTCCACGTTTTCCACCGGTAATGTATTCCCACCACAACATCATCGGGCTTGCAACCGCGATCGAAGAGTACGTCCCGATAATGATGCCAATCGTTAGCGCCAGCGCGAAACCGCGCAGGACTTCGCCTCCAAACAGGACGATCGCCACAACCGAAATGAAAGTCAGCCCCGCGGCGATCACCGTCCGGGAAAGTGTCTGGTTTATCGAGTCGTTTGCGATCTGCGCAAGGCTGTCGCGGCGCCGAGTCCGGACGTTCTCGCGGATGCGATCAAAGACCACGATCGTGTCGTTCATCGAGTACCCAACCAGGGTCAGCAACGCCGCAATGACCGTCAAGCTGATCTCCCAGTGGAAGAGCGCGAATATTCCCAGGGTGATCAATATGTCGTGAAACACCGCCAGTACCGCGGCCACGCCGTAGATCCACTCGAATCGGAATGCGATGTACACCAGCATCCCGGCGAGCGCGGCAAGGGTGACGTAGATCGCACGGTTGCGCAAATCCTGTCCGACTACCGCTCCAACCACGTCGGCCGAAATAACGGCGAAGTTGCCTTCGGTGAAGTGCGCCTTCATCTTGTCAAGCAGCTCGGCGGAGACATCTTGCGTCTGAAGCAGGCTGATGTCCGTTATTACTCCGCTGCTGTTTCTGCGGTAATCCGAGATTGCCTGGGCAGCTTTGGAATAGGCATCGGCGTTGGCTCCAACTCCGAGCGGGTCGATGCGTCGTAACGCGTCCTCGATTTCACCCCGGCCCGCCAGGTTCAGGTCGATCTTGCCGGCGCTGAAGCGGTCCTGTAGCACTTGTTTGATCCTAGTCTGATCGAAGCCTGGCAAGTCCTTGACGTCGAGCGGCAAACTTTGAATCGCGCCGATGTCAGTGATGAACCCTTTATTAGGTCCGTCGCGAAACGCGACAATTTGATTGCCGATCTGACGGTAAGGGTGCTCGGTGGGAAAATACTGAGCGTTGATGCCCAGCGGGTCCGCCTGGCGCAGCTCTGCTTCGATCCCGGCCGCGTCAATACTGTTGATGTTTACTTTTCCCGCTGAGGCATCGCCATTCGCGGTGAGCCGCTGCAGTGCTGCTATGATCTCACGTTTGTCCTGATCGACGCGACGCTCGGCTTCATTCCCTGTAGCAAGTTGCGGCGCATGGATGATCAATTCATTTGGGCGGCTGGTTACCGGTTGAAGCGTCACCTTCGTCGTATCGATTCCAGCAGCGCCGAGTCCCGAGCGCACGGTGGCCAGCGACGGCATCTCCTTGAAGCGAACGTCCATCAGCGTCCCGCCGGTGAAGTCAACTCCGAGATTGAAGCCGCGAATCTGCACCGCCACCGCGCCCACCAGCAACAAGACGATTGTGACTCCAATAAAGAACTTCTTGGCGTTAATCCAATCTATCTTAGGATTCCTGAATAGCTCTACCATAAATGATCCGTGATTCGTGATGCGTGATCCGTGATTGTTCTTTTCACGGAACACGCATCACGTCTTACTCCTCAAATGCTAAGCGACTCTACCCGCGCGCTGCGGTTAAGATGCCACATGAAAATCGTTCTCGAGACGAACACCGCAGTGAACAGATTCGCCAACAAGCCCGCGACCAGGGTGACCGCGAACCCGCGGATCGGACCCGTGCCGAATACGAATAAGAAAATGGCGGACACGATCGTCGTAACGTGTGTGTCGATGATCGTGAGAAACGCTTTGTTGAACCCGGCCTCCACCGCCGAGGCGACGACTTTGCCGCTGCGGAGCTCTTCACGTATGCGTTCGAAGATCAGCACGTTCGAGTCGACCGCCATGCCTATCGTCAAGATCACACCTGCGATGCCAGGCAGCGTGAGCGTGGCATCGAACAGGATCAATGCCGCCAGCAGCAGCACCAGGTTCAAAATCAGCGCGAGCACCGCATTGATGCCCGAACCGCGATAATAGAAAAGCATGAACACCACTACCGCCAGCATTCCGGCAACCGAAGCCGTCACGCCCTGCCGTATCGAGTCTGCCCCAAGCGACGGACCCACGGTCCGTTCTTCAAGGTACACTGCCTTGGCCGGCAGCGCCCCGGACCTCAGCACGAGCGAGAGATCCTCGGCGGATTTCTTTGTGAAGTTGCCCGATATTTGTCCCCGGTCATTGATCTGGCTATTGATGACCGGCGCGGACTTGACTTCGTTATTCAGAACAATCGCCAGGTAATCCTTCACGTGCTTGCCGGTTGCGTCACCGAAACGCCGTGCCCCGTCCGGAGTGAGCGAGAAATCGATCTCATAAGCCGAGCCGCCATATTGCGACGATCGCGCGGAGGCATCTCGCATGTCGAGCCCGGTGATCACCGGAGTCTTACCGACTACTACCCATCCTTCCTGAGTCGACCCGGAATCCGGCCGGTCGCGATAGAACATCACTTCGTTCTGGCTGGTGTAAGGATCACTTCCCGGGGGAGTCGTCTTGGCAGCGGTCTCTGCCGCCTCTTTTGTAGGGTAGGGAATCGTCGTGCCTTTTGCTACGAGCT
>DATNBZ010000313.1:0-7497 GCA_035607285.1 Blastocatellia bacterium
CCCAAAGCCCAGCGTTGCGGTACTCCGCTACCCTGAGTGACGGCGTCGTGCCGAGACCGCCCAATTCGTCTGGCCCAACCCTGAAGGGGTTGCGGCCTGCCATCGCATCGTCACCGCCGCAGCATTTGTTGTTCATTTACCTCGCGAGCCACGCCGCAACCCCGTTGGGGTTGGTGCCACCCCGTTGGGTAGTCTCGGCACGACACCGTCACCCAGGGTAGCGGAGTACCGCAACCCTAGGCTCTGGGTCGCAACCACTTCGTGGTTGTAAATGTCCAAACTCCAGAACCCCGTAGGGGTAGAATGTTTATTGTCGAGATCGCTACGTTGCCAACCCCGTAGGTGTGGAATGTCCTGCGCTAAAGGTTTATGCCGCTCCTAACGGAGCTCGGAAATCCGCGTGCGGCCTTTCTATAAACATCGCACCCCTACGGGGTTGCCGAGCGGAACGCTCGATCCCCGCTTCGCAGTGTCGCAACCCAAGTCCCATTTCTAATTACGCCCGGTTCAATCTGCGTCATGTGCGGATCGACTCCTTATCTTCGAATGAACAAGGTCATACGCCGACGACATAGCAATAGCGGCCATCGCTACGACGAACGCGAAGAACTCGACGACGTATCTGGGCTCGGGATTTTCCATGCGCGCAAGAACCGCAAGACGCGGAATGATGAGGAGCGCAAGCAGAAGAAGCCAGCGGCGCGAGCGTTTGTCTCTCCACATCAACCACGCGCCGGCTGCGCCCAAGCCCGTGTACAGGAGAGTCAACACCGCGAACGACGGTAACCAATATTGCTGATGAAGGTCGGGGTCCAGGGCAGACAGCGGGAGGAGCTCACCCTGGAACGGATAATACTGCGAATGTGTGTCGAACCACATAGACGCGGCTCTCTTCAAGGGAACGCCCAGGTAGTAACGAATCGGGTTGCGTGCTATGCGTTCGCGAGTCAACTCAGCAAAGCCCGCGTCCACCTCCGGCGTCATTTCGACAGGCGGCCTTGGTTCCGGCTCGTCGGGAGTATCCGCTTCGTCGTCAGGCGAGTCGGCTTCCTCAGCCGGATCTTCATCAGAATCGGAGGAAGCGGTAACGTCACTCTGCTTTTGAGAATCGGATGATGGTTCGGGCGGCTTCGCTTCAGGAACCGGAGCGGCCGGCGGCTGCGCAACGCTGTTGTCAGGATGATTGTACCGCTCGAGAAGCTCGGCTACCCGTTCGCGCTCGGCGGCCGAATCGAACGCAAAGTCCGGCATGTCTTCGATGTGAATCTGTTCCTGATCGAGCGGAAACTCGACCGACTCAGTGTACTTCGCATCATCAACCCATGTTCGCAGCCATCCGATATACCCGTTTGGCACAAACTCGCCAGGCATGTTCGCTTGAGAAGGGGAGATGGGTTGAAAGACTCCGAACACGCGAGCGTTCCTGATGGTCCACGGCGTGAGCGCTAACGCAAATCCCGCCGTAAGCACCGCTCCGCCTAGAATGGTCCGCATGAGAATCTGCCGAGGCGAGCCGCTCAACGCGTCGCTTATCGGCCGTTCAACTCGACGCCCGATCATCGTGCGATACACCCTGACCAGGCCAACCAGAACGACGGTGAACCCCACCGCGGCTACAAACAACCCGCTGTCGGGACGCACCAACGTCGCGAGCCCGCCCGTCACACCTGCAAGAGCGAACCATCCGATACTCCTGGCGCGATTGGTGGTCTTAATCGCAAGCGTGCCCGTCAGCGCGCACGCTGTTGCGAGGAGGATCGTGCAGGTTTCCGTCAGAATTGTTCCGACATAGATCGCCGGAAACGGACAGAAGACAGCGAGAGCAAGAGCGATTAGAAGTAGACGCCGGCGGAACCTGTAAGTCTTATGTGGCGCCCATGCCAATGCCAGCAACGCAATCAACCAACAGGTGATCGTGTCGAGCACCGCTTGAACGACACGAACAGCGCGGTTGTTTTCGTGACCGAACAAAGAATAGATTCCGGCGAGCAACAGCGGATAACCGGGCACGCGAATGAAGGTGGGCGGATAAGGCTCTTCGGTCTCGATTGAGTAGCTTCGATGCTCGAGTATGTTTATTGCGATTCGCGCGTAGAGACGCCCGTCATCCGGTTCATCGCTCGGCCATTGCAAAGCTATGAACAGACGAAACCCTAAACCGATGATTGTAAGTAAGACGGCGGCGGCGATGTATCGTTTCATTTGTCTTAGAGTTCGATTCCGAGCAGCGCCCACCGGGTTGGATTATACATCGCTCCTTCGCTGCTTCGCGGTCCTTTGCGCCTTTGCGTTGAGTATTGGGATTTACTCCTTCAATACGCAGCGCAAAGGCCAATACTCAGCGCAAAGGCGCAAAGGACCGCCAGGCGCGCGAAGGTTATTAAGCCTCAAACTCGCAAGCGCGATTCCTCCAACTGCTGCCGCAAACGCGAAGTACTCCACGGTGTAGCGCGGTTCGGGATGCTCCTGAGCCGCCAGGAACGCGAGCCTCGGTGCGACAAGCAAGGCCAGCAGCACTACCCACCGTCGTGAACCCCTGGTGGTCCACATCACCAATACGCCAATCAGCGCTACGGTCGTGTACACCCCGGTTAACAACGCAAAGAGCGAAAGCCAATACTGCTGATGGGCTTCTCCGTCGAGATTCGACCAGGGAAACAACTGACCTTGAAACGGGTAGTACTGAGAGTGTGTGTCAAACCACAAAGCAGCGGCGCGCTTCAGCGGAAGAACAACGTAGTGCCGGATTGGATGGCGAGCGATGCGCTCGTCGGCGATCTGCCGGAACCCGGCGTCGATCTCCGGAGTCATCTTCACGGAAGGTCCCGGCCCGCTCGCGTCGTCGTCGTCCTCGCTCTCGTCATCGAGCTTCGCTTCGCGTTTTTCAGGATTGTCATAGCGTTCCAGCAGCGCCGCAACGCGATCGCGTTCTTCAGGAGAGTCGAATGCCTGGCCGGGCATGTCTTCGACGTGAATCGGATAGAGGTCGATCGTCTCCTCGAATGGCATCACGTAACGCTCTTCATCAACCCACGTTCGCAGCCAGGAGACGTAGCCGAACGGAACAAACTCGTACGGCATATTGGCGTACTGCGGAGCGACCGGTTGAAACACGCCAAACACTCGAGCGTTTCTGATAGTCCACGGAGCCAGCACCGCCGAGAATCCTATTGTCAGCGCAACGCAGCTTACGACCGTCGCGAGAGCGGTGCGCAAGCTCTCCCCCTTTCGGGCGAGCGGCGAGTTCTGTGATGCCACGAATGCCCGGAAGAGTCCGGCGCCCACAAGCATCGCTCCGGCGCCGCCAACAAACAGCGCACAGTCGGGCCGGCACATTGTCGCAGCCCCTCCGAGGAGGCCTGCCGCGACCCACAGCAAAGCAGCTCTAGCCGGGCGCTCCGTCTTCAGCGCGAGCGTAGCAACGAGGGCTAACGCGGTTATCAGCAACGTCGCCCATGTTTCAGTCAAAATCGTCGTCACATATACCGCGGTGAAGGGACAGAACGCCGCGAGTCCGAGAGCAATCAACATCGCTCGACGACGCTTCTCCGGATTCCACTGAGCGGGTGACCACGCAAGCGCGAGCAACGCGATCAACCAGCACGTCGCAGTGTCCGCGGTAGCCTGGATTACGCGAACCGCGCGGTCATTTCCCTGTCCGAATAAGTAGTACGCGCCCGCGAGAATCAAAGGATACCCGGGAGTCCGAACGTACGTAGGCACGAACGGCTCTTCTTCTTCACCCGAGTAGCCCCGATGATCGAGGAGATTGCGGGCGATCTGAGAGTAGAACTTCCCGTCGTCATCGTCATCGGGCGGAAGATGAAACGAAAGGTAAAGACGAAATCCGAACGCGCCCACGGTAAACAGGATGGCGATGGTGATGTATCTTCCTATCTTCGTCATCTGCGTTCTCGACCGCCTCTCGGGCGTCAGGTAGTTGGGTATTAGTGTGTTGCCAGCAAGCAGTCCTCTGCGTCCCCGGCGTCCTCCGCGGTTTTTCCTGTTCAGTGGCTCGGAATCAACCGCAGAGGACGCAGAGGACGCCGAGGAGAAACGCAAATGTGAGCGAGCAACACACTATCACCCCACTAACCGGGCGTCATACAACGAATGTGGCGCTCAACCGAGTAGTGTATTATAGATGCTTGCACCTGTAGGGGCGTCCCTCCGTGGGCGCCCCTCATTGTGGTGGGGATCGGTCCTGGAACGAGGGGCGCCCACGGAGGGACGCCCCTACAGGTGTTCACCACTAATAATCTGACGATGATTTCGGAACGTTCAGACCCCGCTCGGCTCGCAAAGTGGCGGGCATTGCGACGCTGAAATCTATGAGCAGGTACCGAGCAACTCCCGTCTTTTTCGATCCCGAAAAAAAGCGCTGGCCGCGATTGCGGAGAGGCGTCTTTCTGACCGGTCTTATTCTCTCATCGCTATTCGGGGTGCTGATCTTCAGCATCCTGATCAATCCCCTCCTGCCCAAACTGCATTTGCCTCAGTCGAGCCTGTTCGGGAGGGGTACGCGCACGCCCACTGCCGAGCTTGTTGAGACTGAGCCGCAACGCAAGCTTCGTGAAGCAAAACAAAAACTCGAGCTCGAGCGCAGCAAGCGTGAAGCCGCTCGTCATCCGCGCAAACAGCCGCACTCATCTTCGAACGACCAGCTCGACGTTGCCTTCTACGTGACGTGGGACGAGACGAGCCTGAGCTCGCTCAAGGAAAACATCAAAAACCTCGACGTCGTGATCGGCGAATTCCTGCACCTGGACAACGCCGACGGCTCGCTGTTAGAGGAGAGCCGAAAGCCAAAAAAGAATCCCGACGGGCCCGGCGAAGAGAAGGCCGTAACTCAACTCATCAGATCGACGCGCCCCGATCTGAAGATCATGGCGCTGGTCAACAACTTCTCCGAAAGCGTCTGGGAGACTGACAAGCTGGCGGCGATGCTTGCAAACCCGGAGGCGCGGGCCCGCTGCATACAGCAACTGGTCGCGTACGGCAACGACCACGACTTTTCCGGAATTAGCGTTGACTTCGAAAACGTTCCCGATGCGAGTCAGCCCGCGCTGATCCAGTTTACGGCCGATCTCTCAGCGGCACTGCACGCTTCCGGGCGCGAAGTCTCTATCAATCTTCCCGTCAACAACGACTCGTTCGACTATCGCAAGCTCTCCGCTGCCGTCGACTATGTGATCTTGATGGCATACGACCAACATTATTCCGGAAGCGAGCCGGGTCCGGTGGCCGGACTCGACTGGTTCGAGAATATGCTTCGGCTGCGCCAGGCCGACGTGCCGGCTTCGAAGACGATCGTTGCAATCGGCAACTACGCCTATGACTGGAAAGAGGGGCGCGAGCCCGACATCAGGACTTTTGAGGAAGCTGTGCTGACCGCGGCGGAATCGTCGGATGAAGATGAAAAGATACAGATCCAGCTCGACCCGGTATCGCTCAACCCAAGGTTCGAATGGACTGAGATAGAAGATGGCCAGGAGAAGCGTCATCAGGTCTGGATGCTGGATGCGGTTTCGGCTTTCAACCAGATCGTTGTGACGCGTTCGTTGGGCGCTAACGGAGTCGCGTTGTGGCGACTCGGAAGCGAGGACCCGTCTCTGTGGAACTTCTTTGGCGCGGACATTCCACTTGATGAGGCCGCGGCTTCCAAACTCACTCGAATGATCTACGGCTACGGACTCGACTTCGAACCGGAACAAAACCTTGGAGAGATCCTGCGCATTACCGCCAAGCCCAAAGAGGGAGCGCGTGAAATAAAGTTCGACCCGGTTCGCGGTTTGATCAACGCCGAGATCGTTACCGAGTTCCCGTCGCCGTGGGTAATCACTCGCTACGGTTCCGCACCGGGGAAGATCGCGCTGACCTTTGACGACGGTCCCGATCCTCAGTACACCGCGCAGATTTTGGACGAGTTAAAAAAGGAAAACGCGCCGGCGACGTTTTTCGTCGTCGGGCTTAGCGGCGAGTTGCATCCCGGCCTGCTGAAGCGAGAAATCGCGGAGGGTCATGAGATCGGCAACCACACCTTCACTCATCCCAACGTCGCAACGATCACCGATACGCAGTTCAGACTCGAGTTGAGAGCGACGCAGTTTCTTTTTGAAAGTGTCCTTGGCCGCAGCACTCTATTGTTCCGGCCGCCTTTTGCTGAAGACTCCGAGCCGGTCACACCGGATGAGGTTCGGCCGCTCGATCTTGTAAACGATCTCGGCTACGTCACTGTTGGAATGCTGATCGACCCTGGCGACTGGCGCCGGCCAGGCGCCGAAAAGATCGTCGATAATACTGTCGAGCTGGCGAAAAACGGTAAGGGCAACGTCGTTCTACTGCACGATTCGGGCGGCGACCGTTCACAGACTGTCCAGGCGTTGCCTGAGTTAATCAAGAAATTGCGAGCTGCCGGATTTGAGCTGGTCACAGTCAGCGAGCTGATGGGCAAGTCTCGCGATGAAGTGATGCCCGCGGTGCCTTCCGATATGTGGTGGCAGACGTGGTCGGGACGCGCTGCGTTCGCCACGATTAACTTCGTGATAAGCGCGATCCGTTATCTGTTTCTGATTGGCATTTTTCTCGGCGCCGCCCGCCTGGTGTTCATCGGGACGCTGGCCATCATCGAACACTGGCGCGAGCGGCACGCGGTCTACGACCCGGCCTACAGTCCAACGGTGGCGGTGATCGTCCCCGCTTTTAACGAAGAAAAAGTCATCCTTCAGACGGTCACTTCATTGCTGGCGTCGGATCATCCGCCGAACTTCGAGATCGTTGTTGTAGACGACGGCTCGACTGACGACACCTATCGGCGTTGCGGCGAAGCCTTCGTCGACGAGCCTCGCGTGCGAGTGTTCACAAAGCCCAACTCGGGAAAGCCGGATGCGCTTAACTTCGGCACGCTGCACACCACTTCGGAGATCGTTATTGCGCTGGATGCCGACACACTCTTTGCCCGAGATACCATCAGCAAGCTAATCCGGCACTTCGCCGATCCCCGGGTCGGCGCGGTTGCCGGCAACGCGAAGGTCGGCAATCGAATCAACCTGCTGACTCGATGGCAGGCGCTCGAGTACGTCACCAGCCAGAACCTGGACCGCCGCGCTTTTAATCTCCTGAATTGTGTAACGGTTGTTCCCGGCGCAGTGGGGGCCTGGCGTCGAGAACTGGTCGAACAGGCGGGAGGGTTCAACGACCTGACGCTTGCCGAGGACGCCGACCTCACGATGGCAATTCGCAAGCTCGGCTACTCAATCGCTTACGAAGACGAGGCCGTTGGGTTGACCGAAGCGCCGGACACGGTTCGAGGATTCGTCAGGCAGCGATACCGCTGGATGTACGGGACACTTCAAGCCGCCTGGAAACATGCGGATGCGCTGTTCCGGCCCAGGTACGGGTCGCTGGGCTTCGTGGCATTGCCAAACATTTTCATCTTTCAAGTTCTGTTCCCGCTCATCTCACCGGTGATGGACCTGTTGATGCTCGTGACGCTCG
>DATNBZ010000014.1:0-6824 GCA_035607285.1 Blastocatellia bacterium
ACCCGACGATGCGCCTTGGCACTCCCAGGCGACTCATATTCTCCATCGCTCGCGGCAACGCCGATTCAGACGACGTCGTCGCGAAAGCAATCGTCGCCGGAGTCCTGACCGCGCGGAAAAAATCCTTTATCGGAACTCGAAAGATCAGCGCGATCGGCAGGAGTACGAACAGCACTAACACCGCCAGCGCGCCGTAGAGCGTACCTACAAGGATGCCGAGATTGTGGAGCACACTCAGCCCGCTGTGACTCACGGTGTTCGCCATCGCCGCGCCCACGCCTATCGGTGCGAACTTCATTACAAATTCAGTAAAGCGAAACATGATATCGGCCAGCGACTCGCACCACTTGACGACTGCCGCGGCTTTGGCGCCGATACTTGCGACCGCGAGGGCAAACAGCACTGAGAAGACGACTATCTGAAGCACGTCGCCGTCGGCCATCGCTTTTATGATCGACGCGGGAGAGAGGTGCTGAATGACGTCGCCGAACGTCTGAGGTTTCGCGGCAGGATCGGGCGCGGTTAGTCCTTTAGCAACAGCCTGGGCCGCTTCTGAGGACTTCTGCGCCGCCGAAGCGGCTTCAGTCGCGGCTTGACCGACGGCTTGAGGGCTCGCTCCGGCTTGCGCTTGCGCCGCGTAGTCCGCGGCCCGCTTCGCGGCTTCCTGTGCCTGGGTTGATAGATCGGCCGCTCTCCCGGCCAGCACCGCCTTGTCTTCCTGCCTGGCGATGCCGGCGAGCGAAACCCCGACTCCGGGTTTTGTAATATTCACCGCCGCAAGTCCGATGAACAGTGCGAAGGTCGTGACTATTTCAAAATAGACAAGGGATTTGATTCCGATGCGCCCGACCTGTTTGATATCGCCGGTTCCCGCGATGCCGATCACAAGCGTAGAAAATATCAGCGGCGCGATGATAGCCTTGATCAGGTTGAGAAATAAAAGTGAAAGCGGCCTGACTGCGGCGCCCCACTCGGGCTTCAGATAGCCGAGAAGGATGCCGAGCACCAGCCCGATCATAATTTTCCAGGTGAGTGATATTTTCGGTAAACGCGGTTTCATTTGTTTCTCTGTCTTAAGGTGCTTCGCAAAATCGAAACGCTTATAGCACGGCCGCGATGGGTTGGCAAACTGGCGCCCGGTCAAAGGTGTTGCTGTCCGTGCTTGTGCCCAGCTTCTTTTGAATGCTTTTCTTCGCGGCGGCAATTGCTCATCGAATTGCTTCGATAATACCGGGCAGCTGATGCTACGATTGCTCAGTCCTTCGCGTGCTTTGCGGTCCTTTGCGTCTTTGCGCTGAGTATTCTCAAGCCCGCAAAGAATTCTCAACGCAAAGACGCAAAGGACCGCAAAGCACGCGAAGCGACACTTGCGATGCCAGAAAAACATGCCAAATGAATCACAGATCATTTCGCGGTTGAAAGACCTTTCGCGTGTCGACAAACAAGTGCTCGTCGGCATCGGAGACGACGCGGCGGTTGTCAAGAGCCCGGACGGCTCCGGAGAAAGGGACTTGCTTGCGTGCTGCGACTTGATGGTCGAAGGCGTGCATTTCCGCTCGGAATGGACGCCGCCGCGATTGTTGGGAGCCAGGGCGCTCGCGGTGAATCTCAGCGATATTGCCGCGATGGGCGGTGTTCCAAGGTTCGCGATGGTTAGCGTCGCACTGCCACATAAGTTTTCCACTGAGTTTATTGACGAAATATTTCGAGGCCTGTTTGACCTCGCGGAAGCAAGCGGAGTGTCAATCATCGGCGGCGACACATCGAGTTCTCCGGATTCGTTCTTTATCGACGTCAGCGTCATCGGCGAATGCGCGAGCGGAAAAGCGATCACCCGAGGAGGCGCAAACATCGGAGACTCGATTTACGTCAGCGGTTCGCTCGGGGCATCCGCGCTCGGGCTTGCCCTGCTTGAAGAGGGCCGGAGGTTGGGAGACGGGTCTGACTTTCAAGAAGCGTTGTTGAAGCATCTCAAGCCCGAGCCTCGATTAAGTCTGGGCCGGGCGCTCGGCGAGGCGGGCCTGGCGACCGCGATGATTGACATCAGTGACGGGCTCAGCACTGACCTGTGGCACTTGCTCGACGAGAGTAAGTGCGGCGCGGTGATTCATGCCGGCGCGATCCCTATTGCCGATTGTGTTCGACGATACTCTGCGAGCGCATTGACGACGGATCATTTGCGATTGGCTCTCAACAGCGGCGAAGAGTATGAACTGCTGTTCACGGCTCGGCCGGAAAATGCCGCGAGGATCGAGCGGGTGTCTAACGCTCTTGTAGTCCCGATCACCCGTATCGGCGAAGTAGTGGCCGGCGGGGAATTGCAAATCGAGACTGGCGACGGGCTGGAACCGCTGCCCCCCTCGGGCTACGAGCACGTGATCTAAGCGATCTCAAGTGTCGGCGCCGTCTGGTATCTCGTCTTCATAAAAGAAAGCAGGGCCGCAAACCAGGATCAATTTGATCGGTTCTTCGCCGGTGTTCTCGAGAGTGTGACGATTACCGCGCGGGATGTAGACCGCATCGCCCGGTCCAACCTCACGAGTCTCGTCGCCGACGGTCATCAGACCGCGGCCAGAGACGATGTAGTAGATCTCTTCGATTTGTCGATGACGGTGTGGCGTTACGGCGCAGCCCGTCGGGAGCGTTTCTTCAGCGAGGCTGCACTGCGTAATTTCCGAAGTAGTGCGATCAATCAGCGGTCGAATCTCAGAACCATGATTGGTGTTGATCACTCGAGCGTGTAGGCGATTTGTAATAATCATAGCGGTTTCTCCGATGACTCGTTCGTAGTTCGGCCTTTTGGCGGATGTTTGTAGCTTGCGTTTGCCTGAACTACGAACTTCCGCCTAAAGGCCGGACTACGAACGTTGCGGCATCCGATCGATCCTCATTTTTCCTTGATATGGTCAAACCAAAAGCATAAGATTTTCTCACAGCGCGCAGGCCCTCCCAAGCGCGTGCGAAATTTAACGAGGAGCCGATGTAAGTGAGACCTAATCGAAGACCCGCTACACTTGTTGCTTGTTTGTTGCTACTGAGTCTCATCGTGGCACAGGGCAGCGATCACCGAACCAGGCTCTCCCAAGTGCGCAGTCTCTCGCTGCCGTCGTCGGCGGTGCTCGACGAACACGCGCAGCCACTCATCGCATCGAGCGGCAAGGTCGGATTTGTTGCGTCGGTTACCGGAGGGTCGTTGATTTCGTTCAGCCTGACTTCAGGCAAGATACTGTCGTCTATTACCGTAGGCGAAAACGTCGGCGCGATATCGATGATCGAGACGACGATCGAAGCCGCCGGCAAACGGCTGATCGCCGTACCCGCGGCAAATGATCCGAAAGGCGGCGGTCCCGCAACCGTTACAATCGTCGACGCTACCAGCGCGAAGCGGCTCGAGTTGAAATCACTGCTGGTGCTTCCGCGCGATGCGCAAGTAACTTCGGCTACGCGCGCTGTCCTCACCTTTGACGGACGCTTCTGCGTGATCGCGTCAAGCTTCGACGTGCCGACGCTGTACTCGTTCGACGTGCAAACGGGTGAGCTGGTTTCTCACCTTGCACTGATTGGGCGACCTTCTGAAATCGCGCTCTTTGATGATACAGCGCACGCCGGCCGTCGTCTGGTCGCAATTGCGAGCGCGGAGAAGAACAATCTCTCGCTTATCAAAGTTGACGACGAGGGCCGTCTAAGCTCGGGCGCGAACTTCAGTCCGTCCATCGCGCGGTTCGATGGATCTAACAATCCCGAGTTCAGCGCCGACGGGCGCACGGTTTATATCGCAGGCTCAACCGGCGATCGCCTGTTCGCGGTTGATTCCGAGAGCGGAGCGATCATCGACAGCATATCGGTTGCCTCACCCGAACGAATTACGGTAGCAACGGGCGCGGATGGAATCGAGAGGATCGGAGTAATGCGTGTACGCCGGTCGTCTGGGGACAAGCCGGGCGGTGTGACTATCGTCGGCAATCAGGCCGGCGGGCTTTCGACCCGTTCGGAATTCTCGCCGCCCGAAGGAATCGATTTCTCATCCGCGAATAACGTAGCGTTCACCGACGATGCTTCGATTGCGTTCGCAGGCTCGACGTCGGGAATGTTGTTCGCCTTCGATACCGCGACCGGCGAGCTGGAGTCCTATCAAAAAATCGGAAGCGAGCTTCATCGCATAGCGTTGAGCGAGAAGGCCCGGTCTATCGCTGTTGTGCGCTCGGGCTCGGGCGCCGATGAAGTGGTGATGGTCTCTTTCGATGTAGTCGGTTCAGATGGCACAGACCCGGCGAGTCCGAGAATTGATTCGCTGACGCCCGAGACTGTCGAGCAGGGTCGCGTGAAGAATCTCCGGCTGGTAGTTAGCGGTCAGAACCTCACCGAAGGGTCGTCGCTGATTGTGAACGGCGTTGAAGTAGGCGCCGACCTGACATCACGCGGACGGGCGCTCGAAACGAAACTTCCAAAGTCTCTGTTCGATCGGGCCGCGCCGATAAGCATCCAGATAAAGGCGGCGAACGGCGCGGTGTCCGAGCCCAGGTCGCTCGGGGTCGTTCGACCGGGCGCTCCTGTTATCGACGGGATTACGCCTGCCAAAGTGCCGGGACCAAGCGGGCCGTTTGCGCTTAAGGTGACGGGGAGCAACTTCCGTGTGAGCTCTACGATTCTCGTCGGAGGACAGGCGCTCAACACGCGTCAGGTCAGCAGCAAAGTACTTCAGGCTACAGTTCCCGCGGACATCGCCGGACTCATAAGGAAGGACCCGCTCAAGGTGCAGGTGAAAGACCTGGCGGTGTCTGATCTCGTCTCGGCTAACGAGAAGGAACTCATGATTTTCGGCCCGCGAGTAACCGCGCTCAAAGCGTCGGTCGGCTCGGTTGTTGCCGGAGACAGCCGCTTCACGCTGAAGATAACCGGGGACAATTTCCGCGAAGGCTCGCAAGTGGAGATTAACGGCGCCGTTGTTGCGGCAAACCGGGTTGTTTCCATTTCTCGAAACGCCATCAAGGTCGCGGTGCCCAACGAACTCTTTCAGGAAGCCGGAAGGCTGAAGGTGATCGTGCGCGGCTCGGGAGGCGAATCCAACCCGCGTGAACTTGCCGTGCACGGGCCCGAGATAGCATCGTTTCGAAATAGCAGGCTCTTCGCCGGAGTGTCCGACGCGCGAGTTGATATCGTCGGCCGCAACTTCCGTAAGCGCGCTCGAGTGTATGTTAAGAGCGCGAGCAACGCTCTCGAGATACCGGCGGCTCAGGTTCGCTTTCGTAACAGCACACACATTACGGTAAGCCTTGGCAATGACCTGAAAGGGCTTCTAGCGAAGCCGGACACGTTACAGTTCGAGGTCGTCAATCGCAACCGTGGAGACGGCGTTCCGTCGGCAAGCCGCGCTCTTGACGTAGTCGGGCCGAGCGTAACGGATGCGCTGATTGAAGCCTCGGGAGGCGCAGCGTACTCGCGAATAATCATCAATGGAGCGAACTTCCGTCGAGGCGCAGTTATCGATTTCGTTAAGAATGACGCGATCGTTCTTCAGCAGGCGCCGGTGAAGGCCAACGGGAAACTTCTGACCGCGATGGTTCGCGCCAGGACTCTCGAAGCTCTTGGTGATTTCCAGGTGCGGGTAGTCAACCCGGGCAACTCTCCGGTGCCGTCCAACCGATTCCATCCAAGGCGCGCGGACTCGCTTGCACACAACGATGACTAGAGCGACGTGACGATTGTCCCGGTTAGTTTGTAGGGGCGGTATCCAGGTTAGCTTGTAGGGGCGGCCCTCCGTGGCCGCCCCTTTTTTGCTAACGACGACACCTTGATTGCCACCGACATCCTGGTTGCCATCGAGGGGCGGCCACGGAGGGCCGCCCCTACAAGTTAGCAAGCGCGTGTTCATTATCAGTTGGCTTCGGGCTTTCTCATCACGTAGCCCGCGCCTCTCACCGTGTGGATCAACTTCGGCTCGAAGTTCCGATCTATCTTATTCCGAAGGTAATTCACATAGACATCGATGACGTTGGTGAATGAGTCGAAGGTTTCGTCCCATACCTTTTCCGAAAGCACCGTTCGCGAGAGGACTTGATCGGGGTGACGCATGAAGCATTCGAGCAGCGCAAACTCTTTCGACGTGAGAGTGATGGGTTGATTCGAACGGCTGACGCGGCGAGTAAGCGGATCGAGAACGAGATCGCCGATTTGCAGCCGTAGACTCACTTCAGCGCGGTCACGCCGCCGCAAAGCTCGAATACGCGCCAGCAATTCCGCAAACGCGAACGGCTTGGTCAGATAGTCATCGGCGCCGCTATCCAGTTCTCGAACTTTCATCTCGACCGTGTCTCGCGCGGTCAAAAGCAATATAGGAGTCGAGACCTGCTCGTCACGGAGCCGACGGCAAACATCCAGCCCGTCCATCAACGGAAGAGTAATGTCCAATACTATGAGGTCGTAGCTCCCGGTCATCGCTCGATACAGGCCATCTTGCCCATCGGGCGAAACGTCGACGGCCGAGCCTTCTTCCTCCAACCCACGCTTTATGAACCCGGCCATTTTTGCTTCGTCTTCGATGACTAGAATGCGCATTGATCAGAGTATAAAAGCGTGGAGAGCCGACGGCAAAGGCAGAAGGCAGAGATCAGAAGCATTTTCCATTTGTCATTTTCAATTTCTCATTTGTCATTTTTTTGTGAATAGGCCCGGCGGGTCAGAAATGGCAAATGAAAAATGGCCACTGGAAAATGGAAAATCGAAAATGGTTCTGACTTCTGACATCTGACCTCTGACTTCTTCTGTCTTCCGCCTTCTGCCTTCCGCCCAGTGCGCCGAAACTGCATATGCTATACTCTCACCGG
>DATNBZ010000029.1:0-7361 GCA_035607285.1 Blastocatellia bacterium
CCGCGCACTTTCCTGATTTGTTCGCCGAGCGGCCGGTAGTTTTATTTGGCAAGTGGCGCGGTCGGGCGGGCGGGGCTTTCGAGTTGACGGGAAAAACAGGACGCGGCGATTACGCGGCTCGATTAGATGTCGCTAGTGCCCAGCCGGACGACGCCAATCGAGCGCTGCGCTATCTGTGGGCTCGATCACGAATCGCTGAGCTGTCCGATTACGGATTCGGCCAGGCCGACGCCGATCGGATCAGCGCGATCACTTCTCTGGGTCTGAAATACAACCTGTTGACCCAGTACACCTCCTTCATCGCGGTTCGCGAAATGGTGAGGAACTCCCAGGGATCGGCTGAGGATGCGGATCAACCGTTGCCGCTTCCTGAAGGTGTGAGCGATCTGGCGGTAGGCAGTGAGCCGGAGCTTGCGTGGTTGATGACTGCATCCGTTGCAATCGCGATGCTGATGATGTTCCTGCGCTGGAGGCGGCGCTTGGTATGAAGAAGCGAAGTCTTAACCGGCGCCGGATCGCTCAAGCTGTCGTAGTGCTGGTCTGCGTTTTCGCCCTCAAGCACTACTACTCGACGGCAACCGCGGATCAATTGCGATGGATTCTCGCCCCGACGGCCGTGTGCGTTGAAGTCGTAAGCGGTACATCGTTCGAGTTCGAATCCGGCGCAGGTTATATGAGCAGCGATCAAAGCTTCCTGATCGCGAGTTCGTGCGCGGGAGTCAATTTCCTGATCGCCGCGTTCCTGTTGCTCTCGATGAGGAGGTTGCTCGGTGATCCGTCGAAGAGCATCAAGTGGGGATTCATTCCAGCCGCCGCCGGCATTGCGTACCTTGTAACGATCATTGCGAATACCGCTCGCATCGCAATTGCGTTGAGGTCGCATGAATTTGACGGCGGCTGGTTGAATCCCTCTCAGCTTCACCGCATCGAGGGTATCTTCATTTACTTCGGATTCCTGCTGTTGTTGTTCGTGACCAGCGAGAGCATGACTTCAAACGACAACTCGGGGTTGTTCAAGAAGTGTCTGTTTCCGCTTGTTGTTTACTACGCGACAACGTTTGGAATGCCCATCGCGAATGGCGCTTACCGGCAAGGAGCCGCCTTCTGGGAACACTCGCTGATCGTTTTGCTGATTCCGTTGGTAATGATTCTCCCAGTAGCCTTATTTCATTTTTGCCGGTCGCGTTTTCTTCGGTCAGAAACCATTCGACCAAGAGCGTGGCTGAGAACCCAAAGTTCGTAGTTCGGCCTTCAGGCGGAAGTTCGTATCTTTCGCTTAAGCCGAATTACAAACTTCCGCCTGAAGGCCGAATTACGAACAGGCATTGTCGCAATGATCCCGCCACAACCGCTACTTCGGCATGCTACTTGCCAGTGACCCGATGACGCTTGTCATCCAGCCCGCCTCGGACGACTTTGTGCAGCAGGAAGCGCTGTGCGGTGGAAGGGGACCGTGTAAATATGAACTTGCCAATAGGAAGAATCTTCATCGTCGCGATTATTCTCACGCTCGTGCTGGTGCAATTCACGCCTGCACAATCGCGAGACCCGAAAGCCCTCGAGCATCTCAAGACCGCGATTGATCTGAAGAAGAAGGGCGACCCGATCGCTGCGGAAGCTCACTACAAAGAAGCTATCCGTTTGGACCCGACCTACGCCGAGGCCCACTATAGCTACGCCATCCTGCTGGCGGACCGGGGTGACACCACCGGCGCCATCGCCGAAAACAAGAAGGCGATCGACATCCAAAAGAATTATCCGGAAGCTCATTTCAATCTCGCTTTGCTGCTTCGTAAGAAGGGTGACAAGGAAGGTGCGATAAAGGAATATGAACGCGCCATAGCCGCAGCGCCCAATTACTCGATCGCGCATTTCAATCTGGCGAACGCGCTGGTCGAGCGAGGTGACTACGACGGCGCGGTTGTGCATTATCAGGACTATCTGAGGCTCGCACCAAAGGCGCCCGATGCCCAGCAGGTCAAGGACATCATCAAGAAGCTGCAAAGCCAAAAATGACGGTCGGCCGAGGACCGGCGACCGCAGACCGCTCTGCAATCTTCATAACATCGAATATTACTTCAAAGAAACATAGTGTGCGTTTTGGAACCACTCCCGGCCGCCGGTTAATGACGTGAAGGTTCAATAACCGCGCTCGCGTCAAATCAGAACCACACGATTGCTTCAACCAATCTGGGGTCACCGTACATTTGAATTCTGCTTTGATGTCGAGGAGTTTCAGGTCGGCACAACGGTTGCACTGACGATCCGGGGCGCGGGCTAACTTTAGAGAAAGCTCGCGCGTAGAATCAACTCGCAGCAACAACGCCACCACGGTGCCCCCACCATCCCGGGCGTGTCGCGTCAATCCAATCAGTCAAGTTCGAGGAGAACACCGTGCGTCAGATGCCATTATCTCGATCCGCTTTTTTGTCCTTCTTACTTTCATGGACGATGCTGACAGCGTGCCTGCTTCCGGCGTTTGCTTCTCCGGTCGCCGGATTGACGGTGACGGTGGACCCTTCGGCGGTCACCATCGCGGTCAGCAGTGTAGTGCAGATCACGGCGATAGTAACCGGCACAAAGAGCAGTAAGAACCTCGGCGTCGTTTGGACTGTCAACGGAGTGGCCGGTGGCAACTCAATTGTGGGCACCGTCACGGCGACGGGCCTGTATACCGCGCCCGCGGTTCCCCCGAGCGGATGGACGGTTTCAGTCAAGGCGACGAGCGTAGTCGTGCCATCGGCGTCGGCTACCTGCGCGGTCACAATCCGAAATCAGATCCCTAACCTTACCAACGTCGCTCCGAACCCTTTACCCCCCGGGCCGTTCACTCTGACCCTGACCGGCAGCCGCTTCGTCAGCGGCGCGCAGGCTCTCTGGAACGGATCGCCTCTATCTACAGCCTTCGTCTCTTCGACGCAGTTGACCGCGGCCGGCAATGCTTCCCTGTTGGGCAATTTCAGCGTCACCGTTGCGAATCCGGGACCCGGAGCGGTCTCTTCTCCCGTTACCGTGAGCGTGGTCTCGACGATTGTGGTCAATGTCTCCCCCGCGTCCGCGAACGTGCTTGCGGGAGGCGCACAGCAATTTCAAGCTTCGGTTTCCGGCTCGGCAAATCAAGCTGTGACCTGGAAGGTGAACGGCGTGGCCGGTGGTGATCCAAACGCGGGGACTATCACAATCGGCGGCTTGTACACGGCGCCTTCGGTGGTCCCCGTTTCCGGCACGGCTTCGGTCTCCGCAGTCTCGGCCGCTGACGGCGTAACGCAGGGAACGGCTACGGTCAATATTCAGGATCCGCTTGCGATCACTTACGGACGGTTCCTCGAGCAGTCAACTTTCGGGCCGACACCGCAACTTATGGCGCACGTAAAACAGGTTGGCATTCCGGCATTTCTAGCCGAACAGTTTGCGGCTTCGGAATCGCCATGGCCTCCGTTGAATACGGCGACCAGAGCAAATGCGGTGGATAGCTTCTTTCTCAACGCGGCGACCGGCCAGGATCAATTGCGCCAGCGAGTGGTCTTTGCGCTGAGCGAGATCATCGTGATCTCGATGAACAAAAACACAAACGGCAACGAGATAGTTCCGTGGCTTCAATTACTGAGCCGCAACGCATTCGGCAACTACCGAACGTTGCTGCGCGAGATAACCCTCGACGCGAGCATGGGAAAGTTTCTCGATCTGGCAAACAGTTCGAAGCCGACCGCGATGACCGGCGCGAATGAAAACTACGCTCGGGAGGTTATGCAGTTGTTCTCGATCGGGCTGTATCAATTGAACGCCGATGGATCGCTGATACTCGATGGGCAAGGCCAGCCCATTCCGACTTACACACAAACGGACGTCAGGCAGATGGCGCTGGCGCTCACCGGTTGGACTTATGGAAATGCATCCGGGGCGCCGCCTGTGAATCCCAATTCGAATTATTATCCGGGGCCGATGCTGCCGATTGCATCCAGGCATGACACAACAGCCAAGACCATCCTGGGTCAATCGCTCCCGGCGGGACAGACCATCGTGCAGGACCTCGACGGCGCGATCGACATAATCTTCAACCATCCGAATGTCGCTCCTTTTGTTGCGACGCGATTGATTCGCGCGCTGGTAACGAGCAACCCGAGTGCTGCTTACATCGCGCGCGTTGCATCGGTCTTCAACAACAATGGTCAGGGCGTTCGCGGCGATATGAAAGCCGTGATCACCGCGATCCTGCTCGATGCGGACGCGCGCAACGATTTGCCGCCCAGCGACTTTGGCCGCTTGCGCACGCCTGTCCAGCACACCATTGCGCTTATGCGAGCGCTCAGTTTGCCCGTAGGTCAGCCGTCCCAGTTCGCCTACATCTATTACAGCATGAGCGAAGGTATGCTCGATGCGCCGTCGGTGTTCGGGCATTACTCGCCTCTGTTTCACGTTCCGAGGACGGCGTTCTTCGGGCCCGAGTTTCAGATCTACTCGCCGACCGACGCGGTTAATCGGGCGAATCTGTTTTACTCGATGATGTTCAACCCGTGGCCCATCAACCCCGCGCTACAACCGTTTGTGAATGTAGCCGGGAACTCGCAATCTCTCGTCACCGCGGTAGACAATGCGCTGCTGTTTGGAAGGATGTCGGCCGCGACGCGTCAGGCGATTCTCGATGCGCTGCCCGTGCAGTACGACAACAACCAGCGGGCCTTGACTGCGCTCTACCTGGCGTCGATGTCAGGCGAGTACCAGGTTCAACACTGATCAACACTGATCAACACTGATCAACACTGATGTTCAACTTGATGAGCGTCACCGAGGAAACATGAAACCTAAACACTCAATTTCCCGTCGCGATTTTCTTCAGCTCGGCGCCAGCTTCGGAATGCTTGCCGCGCTGGGTGAGTTCAAGTTGTCAAAAGCCGCGCCCGTCCAGGACTACAAGGCCCTGGTTTGCATCTTTTTGCTAGGCGGTAATGACGGCCACAATGTAGTCGTGCCCCTCAGCGGCGCGCAGTACAACGCCTACACTGCGGCTCGTGGCGGGCTCGCGCTGCCGCTGAACCAGTTGCTCAACATCACCGATCCGACGCTCGGACCGTTTGGGTTGCACTACGGGATGCCGGAGCTGCAGACGATTTACCAACAGGGCAAGATGGCGGTGGTCTCAAACATCGGGATTCTGGTAAGGCCTACTACATATGCGGACTATCAGGCTTCGAACCAGCTTCCGACGAATCTCAGGTCTCATTCGGATCAGGTCGCTCAAATGCAGACCGGCTTTCCGAACGCGATGGGGAGCACCGGGTGGGGCGGACGAACCGCGGACCTGATGCAGGCCAACAACGCGGGCACTACTTTCCCGGTCTCGATCTCGATGAACGGGACCGCGCTCTTTTGCGTCGGCAACGTCGCGGCGTCGGCTACGTTGCAGCCGGGCAACGACCTCGACCAAAACGCAATGGGCATCTGGCCCCCGGCCGCCGCGCAAGCGAGGCTCACCGCGCAGCAGCAGATCGTTTCTCAGAATAGCGGCAATTCGATGATTCAAGCCGCAAACAAAGTGATGAACGACGCGCTTCAATTGAATCCGATCCTGAAAGCCGCCGCCGGCAACCCTTCGTTCGTGACGCCGTTTCCGCAAACAAGCATCGGCAATCAATTGAAAGAGGTTGCGCGGTTCATCAGCCTGCGCCAGCAGCTCGGCGCTGGCCGCCAGGTTTTCTTCTGCTCGCTGGGCGGCTTCGACACACACAGCGGCGAGTCGTATCAGCAGTGGGACCTGCTCCGACAGGTGAGTCAGGCGGCGTCGGCCTTCTACAACGCCACGGTCGAGATCGGCGCAGCCAATCAGGTAACAACGTTTACACTGTCTGATTTCGGGCGCACGTTGCAGCCAAGCGGATCGGGTTCCGATCACGGATGGGGCAGCCATCATCTGGTGATGGGAGGCGCAGTCAACGGCGGGCGCATCTACGGAACGTTTCCGCTAATGACGAACTACGCAAACTTCAACGCGACTCACGATGACTACGCGGACAATCGCGGAGTGCTTCTTCCGAGTGTTGCGCTTTGCCAGTACGGCTCGACTATGGCGAGGTGGTTCGGAGCTACGGACGCACAGTTGGACGGCCTGTTCCCGTCGGTGACTAACTTCGCCGTCCGCGATCTTGGATTCATGTCGTAGTCTTGAAATAGTCAGTGGGGACTTTGGCAGCCGTTCCGAGCAAGCTGCCCAGGGCGCGTAGCGAATGTAGCAGGGAGTGAAGCGATAGATCTCCGCTCCGTTGAGGTCTAACGTATGCAGGTGTCGATCAGATCCAACACGTTCTCAACGAACACCGCGGGTGCCCGCTGTACAAACTTCGCCCGGCGCCTCACGAAATCAACCGGCTTCACCTGCTCGACCATAACGAATCCAGTCAACGACGAACCGCTGGGAATCCCGAGATGAAACGGATAACTTCGATCCGTGTTAGTCACCGGGCAGACTATCGCCAACCCCGTATGTCTGTTGAACAGGTCGTTGCTGACAACCAGCGCCGGCCGTCGCCCCTTCTGCTCGTGGCCTGTTTGAGGATCGAATGAGAGGGTGACGAAGTCCCCCTTCTTTGGAATGTACCGCGCCACCTACCAGTCCTCCTTACCGACAGGACGTCCGAAGTCAACCTCTTTAGCTTTGTAGTTCTTAGGAATTCTGGACACGAGCTCCGCAAGATCGAATTTGGCAGGCGTCACCTTCTTAACCAGAATCTGGCGGTCGTCAACGATGATCTCCACCTCGTCGCCGACTGCTATATGAGCGAGGTTGAGAACGTTCTTGGGCAAACGCACACCCTGACTATTCCCCCATTGCTGGACCCTTGAAACCATCATTTAAGTTCCTCCTGTAGGGATAGCCCATGTATACACGCCGATTGTTTCGTTGGTCAAGTCGACGCAGCTCGTCGCTTGGAACGAGCATATCGCTAGTCAAGGTGTAGTACCCGTGCCAACGCGTCAGATCAGTGTCATCCGTAATCTATTGTTCGGAGTTTTTTGCCCGTGCCGAATAGACCACGGATGACACTGATTTGACAGATCTCCCCGGATACTTCCGATGGGTGGTTTCTAGTTTCCCGCGGCTTTGTTCTCTTCAACCACGTTCCAATCCGGGGGTTCGACGCCCAACAGATGATGCACGAAGAAGTCGTATCTCAGCCGATCACCATAAGGCCCGCCGTTTGTGTGTCCAGCGCCCGGAATCACCAGCAGATCGAATTTCTTCTTAGCCTTGATAAGCGCATTCACGACTTGCATCGTCGATGCGGGATCGACGTTTGTGTCCATCTCACCTTCGATCAGAAGAAGCTTGCCCTGGAGCTTGGCGGCGTTGTCGACATTCGAGGCCG
>DATNBZ010000048.1:0-35170 GCA_035607285.1 Blastocatellia bacterium
GATGTGAGCCGCATTACCAGCGCTTCAAAAGGAGTGCAGCAGTTCGCGTGGTCCCCGGACGGACGCACGATCGCTTACACGACCGAGGATGAAGTTGAGAAGAAGACCGGGCCCGAGCGCTTCAATGATTCATTTGAAGTCGGGAACGATGACTTCCTGATCCAGTCGCAAGCCCTGCCGACTCACGCCTGGCTGGCGCCGTCCGCCGGCGGCGAGGCGCGACGCCTGACTTCCGGTTCGTGGAGCCTGCCGATCAATCACCCTCCCGGACCGCCCGCGTCTCCGCTCGCGTGGTCGCCTGACGGAAAATCGATCTTGATGGTGCGGCTTGCCACTCCGCATTCCGGCGATGCTCTCAGCGCTACTATTCAGGTGCTCGATGTATCGACGGGCCACCTGCGCGCGGTCACTGGGGCCGATCATTCAGAGGGACAGCCGGCGTTTTCGCCCGATGGTTCCCGGATCGCTTACTGGCATCCGCGCGATGGCGACTCCGGCAACCTGAATGAGATTCACGTTGCGCCAACGACAGGCGCTGCTGGCAAAAGCATTACTCGCGCGATCGATAGGAACATCGCGCGTTCGATCTGGTTGCCCGATGGCAAATCGATTCTAGTTGGCGCGAACGACGGTACGAGAGTGTCTCTTTGGCTACAGCCGCTCGACGGTCCCGCGCGCAAGCTCGATCTCGGCAAGCTCACTCCATCCTCGTCGTTCTGGGTTGACGTTTCAGTCGGCAAGGACGGCGCCATAGCCTTCACCGCGACCGATCCGATGCGGCCGGCTGAGCTTTATTACATGTCATCTCCGTCGGCGTCGCCGAAGCGGCTGACTAATCTGAACGCCGAAGTTGCAGGCCTCGCGCTGGGACGCACCGACGTAATCTCGTGGCAATCGGAAGGCTACACGCACAACGGAATAGTGACTTATCCTCCCGACTTCACGGCAACTCAAAAATATCCGCTGGTGCTCGTGATCCACGGAGGTCCGACGGCCGCTTCACTTGAAACTTTTGCGGCGCAGGCCCAGCTAATGGCGGCGAAAGGCTGGATAGTCTTTCAGCCCAATTATCGAGGCAGCGATCAACTCGGCAACGTGTATCAGCACGCGATCGTCAACGATTCGGGCGCGGGACCGGGACGCGACGTGATGGCCGGCGTCGAAGCTTTGAAGCAGCGCGGCTTCGTGGACGCGACCCGAATCGCCGTCTCCGGCTGGTCATATGGCGGCTACATGACCACGTGGCTTCTCGGGCACTACTCCGGCTGGAGAGTCGCGGTGTCCGGCGCGGCGGTCACGGACTGGTTGGATCAATACAACCTGGGCGATGCAAATGTGCGGCGCGCGGGAGCGTTCGGCGGCTCGCCCTGGACCGATGCAAAGAGGATGCAGGCTTACATCGAGCAGTCGCCGATAACCTACGCTTCGAAGATGCGAACGCCGACGCTTGTGATGTCAAACACACAAGACTTTCGAGTGACGCCCACGCAATCGTTCAAGCTTTATCATGCGTTGAAGGACAACGGGGTGCCGACGAAGTTCATTGCGTATCCGATCTACGGTCACAACGCGGCTGACCCGGTTCGGCAGCGCGATGTGCAGCGGCGATGGATCGAATGGATCGAGCAATACTTTCACGAGCCGCCCTCGAACGGGCAGTAGCAGAATGTTGAGCAGGGCTTGTTATGAGTCATGAAGAACGTTACAAACCAAAGGGAAGCCAATGACCAACTCTAAACATATACCAGCGATCTATTTCACTGCGTTGGAATTGGAGAACGTTCGGTGCTTCGGTGAAACCCAAAGATTTGACTTGACTGATCTGGATGGCAATCCAGCACGGTGGACTCTACTCTTGGGAGACAACGGACTGGGAAAGACGACAATATTGCAGTGTCTGTCATGGATGCGTCCAGTTTTTGTACCAACTCGAAGACAAGAAGGCCGGGCGGGTTCCGATTACGATAGTGATGGACCACCGCCCTTGCGAAGAGGGCCGCTCGGTCCGGCTCTCCCGGATGAGGAAAACGAAGTGCTTGAGGGGCTGCTCCGTTCTGGAAAAAACGTTGAACTGATTCTCAGCGCGGAGCTTTCCTACAACAAAGCTCTTAGCCCCCACAGCGGGGTGAGAAAAGCCCAGTCAAGGTCCAAGTTCAAAAAGATCACAACAGGCATTAAGCTTTCTTACACCAAAAAGAGAGAGCTTCGAGACTCCAAACTTCAAGGCAATACACGAATCGAAACATTGGGACGGTTTTGGGAACCTCTGATTGTTGCCTATGGAGCAAATCGTCAGATCGGACAGCAGAATCTCAACCTTAGCGATCTCGATGATCCCATTGCCTCGCGTTTATCCGGCGTAACAGAACTCTATGACGCAGAGGAGATTCTCAACAGGCTCGATCACGCGGCCGCCAAGAAAGGTTATAGAGGGCTTGAGAATGCTCGCTTAGAGAGAGTGAAAGAAATGCTTGCTGTTGTTCTTCCTGAGATCAAAAAGGCTGATGATATCAAGATTCTAACTCCCAGAATTATGGCGGATTCTACCAAACCTCACGGTGTGCACTTCAAAACTTTTTCTGGGCTCGTGCCTTTATCGGCACTAAGCTTGGGTTATCAAACCACTTTGGCTTGGACTGTCGACCTTGCATGGCGCCTGTTCCGCCGTTACAACAACAGCCGGAACCCGTTGGGAGAGCCGGCCATAGTCCTCATCGATGAAATCGACTTACACTTGCACCCTCTTTGGCAGCTAACGATTATGGACAATTTATCTCAACTGTTTTCCAACACTCAGTTTATCGCTACGGCGCACAGTCCTTTGATGGTGCAAGTGGCCCCGACCGCCAATTTGGCCGTTGTCCAGAAAGACGAGGACGAAGTAAGAATTGAGAACTGCCCAGAGGTGGTCGGGAGCTGGCGGGTCGATCAAATCCTGACTAGCGAGTTATTTCGCTTTCCTAACTCACGTGACCCTTTCAGCGAACGCTTGTTTAGGGAGAGGGCCGAACTCTTGAACAAGATTCGGCGGGGGCCCGCAGAAGAGGCCCGCCTGAAACAATTAGAAAGCCAATTGGCGAAGATACCCACCGCTGAAAATTCCGAGGACCAAAAGGCAATGGATCTCATTAGAAAAGCGGCCTCACTTCTGAGGAAGAAAGGATAAGTCCGCAATGATACGAATCATTAAGCCTGTCGATGGCCCGACGAGTCTTACAGAGAAGGGGGCATTGCAAAAGGGAAAAGACTGCGCCGAGTATGACAAATGGCCAAAGCACTACCGCTCAGGCAAGAAGACACTTAAGAGTAAGCGCAGCATCTACGCCTCAAAAGCAATGAAAAGGATATTGTCTGAGGCCCACCATAATAAGTGCTGTTATTGTGAGAAGAAATTGCGCGCAGCGATTAACTTAGCGGTAGAGCACTTCCGACCAAAGTCAGGAGTGAGGCAATCCCGAAAACAAAAAGAAGAGCGCCCAGGCTACTACTGGCTAGCATACGAGTGGGAGAATCTTCTCTTGAGCTGCCATGACTGTAACAGCACTTACAAGCAAACCCTCTTCCCCTTGGAGAACCCTAAGCGTCGCGCACGCACGCATCACGGCGATATCGGTGCTGAGCGCCCCCTTCTTGTCAACCCCGCTGCTGAGAATCCTCGGGATCACATTCGCTTCCGCGACGACGCTCCAGAACCGCTGACGGAGATGGGCCGCATAACCATATGTGTGACGGGACTTCGCAGGCCGTCGCTCCGGGAAGACAGACTCGAGAAGATTGCGATATTGAGATCGTGGCGTAACATAACGAAGCTCGCGACTGAAAGGCCGCATGATCGCGAGTTACATGACCTTGCAAACGACTTTCGGAACTTCCTTACATCGGCGGTCCAGCCGGATGCTGAGTTCAGTTCGATGGCTCAGGATTTCTTAGACGATCAGCCGATTTGATTCAAGGGGCGAGATAGACAATACCCTTACGAGCCTCTTCCCAAACGCTGTCAGATCTGGAGACTCCTGGAATGAGTCAATCTCACGCATCTGCTTTTTGATCTCAAAACGTCGTCTCTTCAAGTAGGGCGAACAATCTGAGAAGAGGAGTGGGTCTCGATATAAATTCTCGATGAAGCGATCAATCACCTTGAAAACGTAAAACGCATGTAACAGTCCCTGGACTGGGCGATACTGATGCCGCCAAGGTGAAAAGTATCTTCGGTCATTCGCTTTGACGAGTGGCACGACCTGCTCGACGAGGGTAAGTTGAAGATGCATCGCCTCATGCACAATTGCTTCCGCGACGCGCAGCGAGTTAACAGGTTTACGCTGTCGGGGGACCGACACGAATATCGAAAACGGTATATGCGGCTCACTGAAGCTAACGTCGTAATCGTCATCAGCTTGCTTGATTAGATGAAGAGATCTGACGAGAACAGCCACCGTCGCGTGCAAAGTAGGAACTCGCTTTATGACCTTAATAGCATCCTCCACGCAGCCTAGGAGATTTGCGCCGGTGATCTCCTTTGTCGTGTAGAATTCAATTCCCTCTCCGTAATAACTGTCAAGAATATCATCAAGAACCTCTACGGCAGACGAGGTAGACAAATGACCCACGACATTGCGATGCGAGAGCCCACTTCTAGTGATTACCCTCGACGTTCCATACTCGTCGGGTGATAAGCCGGCCTTTTCGTGCAGATCGCGCCAGCCCATTTTCACCACATCGGCCGTTAGGTCGGGTAACCAGGGACAGTCGTCGGCATTCGCCAGCGCAGACTCAATTCGTTCGACTAGGTCAGTACGGTCACTCATTGCTGTAGAACGAGTAAACGAGTGTGAAGCGTTCGCCGTGGTGGATTGTCGAAACCGCGTGATGCGAGTTTGGTGTAATCGCCAATCCAACTACGCTGTTGTGGGCAGGGCGAAAGATTCTATGCACATCGGACGGATCTGGACTGTTGAAGAGCAGAAGAAATCCACCGTCCTTGTCGCTCCAATCCCGATTCAACTGGATCAAGAGCCTGTGAGTTTCCTGTCCGGGTATGAAGTCATTATGAATTCGGATTCGTTGACCGGGAACAAGCTTATGAGCCGTCAAATCGATGCGACTGCTCAGAGTCGTCCGAAACAAGTGCTCAATTCTCGCCTTCAATTCGGTTAGAAAGAAATTGTTCTGCAGAAACGATAAACGAGCTGGTAAGTCAGCATCGGCAGCGCTGAATTCGTACTGCTCGTAGAAGTTCGTTTCAACCAACTTCCATGGTGCTTCGAACTCGAGCCAGTTAAGAATGTCTTTGCTAACGCCTTGAGTGAAAGCTTCCGGCGAAACGAAGTATGTAAATGGCTTGAGAAAGGTCTCAGGGGAAGACAGTTGTAGTTCCTTGGCAATTCGCATAAATCAAGCTACAGGAAGGTACTTGCGAATATGACCGATCAATAACTTCTGGTCGGCACAATAGACCGACGGATTGTCATACCCGTTGTCGTCGCGCCAACGATTCAGAGTCATGCCACCTCCACAGATCCGCAATTCAGCACACGAAAGACAAGTGGCCGAACTCGGACGTTGCAGGGAATGGTACATAGCGAACTCAGATGAGTTGAGCACTTCAGTTAGAGTATGCGTATGCACTGACCACTTCTGTGAGAAACGATCTGCACCGTTGAAGGAACTTTTCAAGGTATCGTTTTTGGTGATTGATCCGTCGGTATCGATGATAAGCACTCCGTAGTTAGTCAGGCCCACTCCGTCCTTCGTACCAGTGCCGCCGAGAGCTAACTTGATTAGGTCATCGAGGAAACGAATGCGAATTGGCTGCCGGTCGGCAAGATAGATATCAAGTAAGGTTGAAAGCCACTCGCCGTACTCGGTAGATTCCGTTGATTTCTTGCCGAAGGGCAGCTTCGAATGGTTTCCATCCCTATAGATGAAATCAACGCTCGGAGCGTCGAGTTCCTTGAAGAAATCGTACACTTCACTAGGTTCTGATTCAGGATCAATAACCGCGAGCAAACCGGAAAACAGAAACTCAGAATCACGATGTTTTCGTAACCGATCGATGCCTTCGAGAACCTTGAAGTAAGTGCCTTGTCCGTCGTGTCCAATCCGATTTCTATCGTTGACATGGCGTGGACCGTCAATACTCACGGATACAGTCGTGCGGGTTTCGGAGCATAGATCAAGAATCTCATCGCTGATTAGTATGCCATTGGTTTGAAGGCTAAAGGCTGCGTCAGCCGGTAGCGACTTACGGACGACCGAAATCAGACGTCTCAGCTTCTGAGCACCGAGAAGAAGTGGCTCGCCGCCGTGAAGAACAACGGCGAAAGGTCGATCTTGCACTCGCGTTAGCTCACAGAGAGCGCGTGCGACAGCGTCGGTTGTTTCATCAGAGATCTGGGAAGGCATGCCCATCCAACCGCTGTCACCCATGTTGTAGACATAGCAATAGCTACAATCGATATTGCAGCGACTGGCTACTTTGATCAGAACTGTATCGAGCTGTATCACGAACCGCTCCGCCTTGGACTTAACTAACGGGAACGGTTGTGCCGATTATGCAGGCGGTTGTATGCGTGCGCCGTAAACTCTTCCTCGTTTCGCACTTCCTCAATTAGGCGAGCAAGGGTCGGGCTGGAGATATCGTCAATCTCTGCATTTGGCAATTCAACGGTTACCGTCCGTGACTCCACGCTCTGAATTTGATCCTCTACGTTCAATTCAGTGTTCCTCCAAGTACCGATAGCTTGAGAATTGTTCTATAGGCTGCTCATCATATCCACAATGGAAGTTGGGGGCAAGCGCCGCTCTCGTTTTCCGTCAGTCTCTTGAAACCTACGATTACAATCGCTGCTGCTCACTTTTGCTCGGGGAACTTGAAGCCGATATAGGTTCCGGAGCTGATCCCCATCAAGCCCAGCAACGTCGTGCTGAACTCAGGCATCGTGAGCTGGTTGTATACCGAAGACAGAAAGATAACTCCCAGCACGAGCATCCACGCGAAAATTTGAAAGCGATGAAAGCTATAGCCGCTTCCGTCGCTGAGAATGTCTCGCAGAAAACCGGCCGTTACTCCCGCCGATGCGGGCCGCGTGAGGGACTTGATCTGTTGAGTGATCTGGGCAAGCCTGGTGCGCTGTTCCTGAAGTTGTTTATTCAGGTTGTCGCGGTTGGAGAGATCGTCCGGCGTCATCGTCTCTTTGGTTTGAACGGCGGCGATCTGTGATTGAAGTTCCGGGATACTTTGCTCGAGCGTTTCCTTCTCAGCAGCGAGCTCCTGCAGGCTGCCAGCCGTCGCCGCATCCTTTCCGGAGTCTATCAGCGCTTCGCTCAACGCCGTGCCCGCGCTGATTCCCATCAGGCCGAGCAACGACGGCGTGATCGTATCCAGCGCATCGGTGATCAACCAGATCACGACGTAGGACGCGTAGATCAGAAAAAACCAGAACGCCATCTGAGTCCGGCCCAGATTGTACGGCCTGAGCTTACCGCCGATTGGCTTTGGACCCGGCTCGCGGATGAGATTGGTTGTTTTGGCAAGCCAAATCAAAAGAACCAGCGTCACAAGAACTATGATCAATGCGGTGATCCCATACCTCGGCGAGATCACGGTGAGGACAGCGGGGTTGTCCTGTTCGTAGACCGTGTCGAATGGCGACTGGTCTTCCAGCCCGACGCTGAAGGACACCTTTTTCTTAAGATTGTCAGGCGCCCCGAGCAAATCAATCCATGTCTTCTTATTCTCGCGGGTTATTCTTAGATGAAAATGCACATTGTTTTTGGCGGTGTGAATCTCTTCCGGGTAGTTGCCACGAAGCGCGAGGCCGTCCAGAAACGGAACGAGCTTTGCGGGATTGTCGGCCGGATTGCTGGCCACCCATTCGGCAAGGCGATCTATCTCAACTGTAATGAGGTCATCGGCCTCGAAATTTCCGGTAAGGCGTATGACTTTTGGCTGCACGTTCGCCGTAGTTTGCTGATTGGCCGGCTGCGCGGCCGCGTCATAACCGGGCGCTGCAACAATCGCGAGCAACACAAGAATACCAATAACCGCCGGGTTGGTTGGTTTCATCTGAGGACCGCTCCTTTTGTTGAAGTGTGATAGGGCCTACCGCAGGATTATAAGCAATTCCGCGAAAGGTGCACGCGTCTTCTTGCGACGAGCTTCAACTGCGGCGGTGCGCGTCAGGTTTTCGCGTGTGAATCCGCGGAGGGGATTTGAGCGGAGAAAAACTGAAGCGCACGCAAGCTCCGGCGATCGATTGATGGAATGACGCAGGAGGACGTACGCTTGATTCATCTTGCTTGAAAGGACGAACGCAATGAGAACACAGGAAGAAAAAGGAATTGTTTTCCGCGCGCTTCACGAACGGGACACCGCTTTCATTATTCCCAATCCGTGGGACATCGGCACCGCGAGGCTGCTTGCCCATTCAGGCTTTGAAGCTTTGGCGACCACGAGCGCCGGATACGCTTTTTCTATTGGCCAGCGCGACAACACCGTGGGCCGCGAGAAGATGATCGCTCACATTCGAGATATCGTGTCCGCGACCGACCTCCCTGTGAGCGCCGATCTCGAGAATGGTTTCGGGGACGATCCGGAAACCGCCGCCGAAACCATCAGGCTCGGCGCAGAGGCGGGACTAGTCGGCGGGTCGATTGAAGATTCGACGACGACTCGGGATGATCCGATCTACGAACTCGAACACGCCGCCGATCGCGTGCGCGCCGCGGCCGAAGTAGTCCGCTCGCTTGGATTCCCCTTCTTGCTGACTGCGCGCGCGGAGAATTATTTATTCGGCCGGCGTGATCTCGATAACACAATCAAGCGGCTTCAGGCTTACCAGGAAGCGGGCGCCAATGTCCTCTACGCGCCGGGCCTTGCCGACAAGAATGATATTGCGGCTGTCGTAAGCTCACTCGATCGCCCGGTGAATGTGCTGGCGACCACCGGGTTGAGTCTTGCTGAATTGTCGGCGCTTGGCGTTAAACGCGTAAGCGTCGGGAGCGGGCTCACGCGCGCGGCGCTGGGGGCTTTTTTGCGGGCAGCTCGTGAAATGAAAGAGCAAGGCGCCTTCACTTTTGCCGACGAAGCAGTCAGCTTCAGGGACATCAGCCTGATGTTTGAGCGCTGAGTGTCAGCGGCGTTTTGCGTGCTTTGCGGTCCTTTGCGTGTTTGCGTTGAGAATTAATTCCCGGCGCAAAGACGCAAAGAACCGCAAAGCACGCAAAGCATGCAACTCGCACTGTGCGCAGTCTAGGGCCGGGCGCGATCGGTCCAGCTCCAGGTAACACTGTACGCTTCGGCAAGCGAATCCAGGTTCGATCGCAGCGCAGCCCAATCGCTCTCGGCTCGTGACGAGAGCTGGTGACGCGTCATGAAGTCATCGATGCGCGCCGCTCGATTCAGGACCTCTTCGACGTCGGCCGATGCCGTGCGCTTATCGCTGTAACGGTGCTTGAGCCGTTCGGTCGCCTCGGTAAAGCCCTTTACAAAGTCATTGATTCTGTCTTCTGACTTTGTATCGTCGAGACGACTGTGATTCATCGCGTGCTTTAGACTGCCGCGAAAGGCCTCCGACTGTTTGTCGATCCGGCTGAGCAGGTCCTTCATCTCTCGCTCCGACAACCTGTACGCCTCTTGAGCGCGAACGTTGCCGGCTAATCCGATCAAAAGAACCATCGCCGCGACGACTGTGATCTTCATTATCTTCATGACTCAACCCCTTTCTGTCGCAACGGTCCAAGAACCGGGCGACAGTGAATGGTGTGTACACCTGCATGTCTTGATTTAATCCGCTCTCCATTTCAAAGAGTCAGTTACCGCGCGGTCTTACCACGCGGAAGCATCAACATCGCAATAACCATTCCGCCCTCGCAGGTTTGAATTCAACGGCGTCGTGGCGCAATCTTATGGCTTATGTCCGTGCGTGCCGACGACCTTCCGGAACCCGCCAAAGAAACGAATCGATTCTTCTTCACCGCGCTGCGGCATCGGGACTTTCGGCTCTTGTGGTTGGGGCAGCTCATATCCGTAACCGGAACGCAGATGCAGTTCGTGGCGATCAACTGGCATGTCTATCTGCTCACGAAATCTCCGCTGGCGTTGGGGGGCGTTGGACTCGTGCGAATCCTGCCGATCATCTTCTGCTCACTGGTTGGAGGCGTAGTTGCCGACGCCGTAGACCGAAAGCGGCTGATGCTGGCTACGCAGGGTTCGATGCTGCTGTGTGCGGCGATTCTTACGGTAATAACCGCTACAGGGTTGCAGAGCATCTGGCCGATTTACGCCCTGACGGCGATTGCTTCGGCGGCGCTCGCGTTTGACAATCCGGCGCGCCAGGCAATGTTGCCGACGCTGGTGCCGGCGGAGGATTTCCCGAACGCGGTAAGTCTCGGAATAGTTGTTTTCAATTCGGCGATGATCGTAGGTCCGGCGCTCGCCGGCGTGCTGTTGAGCATAAGAGGCCCCGCGCTTATCTACGGAATCAACGCGGCTTCGTTCGTTGCCGTCATCGTAGCTCTGCTGCTCCTGCGCGCGAGCGGCCGTCCAGGAATCGGAGAACAAGCGCCACAGATCAGCCTCGGCGCGCTTCGCGAAGGGCTGCGCTTTGTATGGCGTACTCCGATAATCGTGCAGACGATGACGCTGGATTTCATCGCCACCTTCTTTGCTTCGGCGACCGCGCTCCTTCCAATCTTCGCAGCAGAGATTTTGAACGTCGGAGCGCGAGGGCTTGGGTTTCTCGCGGCGGCGCCGGGAGCGGGATCGATTATCACCGGGCTGTTGATGGCGAGACTCGGGGTGAACCGCAAACAGGGTAAGATAGTGCTGGGATCGGTTTTCATTTACGGAGCGGCGACCGTCGCGTTCGGGTTATCTCGCTGGTTTTGGCTATCGCTCCTGATGCTTGCTGTTACGGGCGCAGCGGACACCGTGAGCACGGTGCTGCGTCAAACAATTCGCCAGTTGGTGACTCCCGATCATCTGAGGGGCCGAATGACCTCGGTGAACATGATCTTCTTCATGGGCGGGCCGCAGCTTGGAGAGATGGAGGCGGGAGTGGTCGCGCACCTGATTGGCGCGGCGCTTTCGGTTGTGACGGGAGGAGTGGGGTGCCTGCTCGCCGTCGCGTCCGCGAGCCTTTGGGCTAAAGAGCTTTGGCGATATGAGGGACATACCTCGCGAGATAGCAGGTGAGTCACTGCTTCCAACATGACCAGGTAGCCTCAATGATTGCACGCGCGCTCATGTTCTTTGATGACCCCCGCGCGCGAAGCGGGGCGGAGATGTTCATCGATAAACCAATGCTCGAAGAACTTCGCAAGTTGATTCGAGAGCACGGAGCCGACCCCTTTCTGTATTGATCCCGACTCCGCAACATGTCCTGGCGAAACTTCAGGACAAGGACTCCATCCTTCTGATCGTTGAAACCTGCAGGGTGATACAATTGAAACCTTCCGCCTGCTCGTGATAAGACATCACCGCAGCACACCAGTGGTCCAATCCCAAACTGCCGATAGCCGGCATGTTGACTTACCTTTGAAACCCAAGGAGCAATGCGATGACTTCCACTAATGGATCGGGGCACGTTCGGGTCCTCTTGCGGGTCCTTTGTCTTGGCATATTGATGTCCGCGCCCACACCAATTCACGCTCAACCGAAAGCATACGATCAGAGTCTCCTGAAGGGACTTCAGTGGCGGAGCATCGGTCCATTCCGCGGTGGCCGCTCGACTGCGGTTGCTGGAGTCACTTCGCAGCCGAACGTTTTCTATTTCGGGGCGACCGGCGGCGGTGTGTGGAAGACTACAGATGGCGGCATCAATTGGGAGCCGATCTCAGACGAATATTTCAAGACCGGTTCAGTGGGCGCAATTGGCATATCGGAGTCCGATCCAAACGTCGTCTATGTTGGAATGGGTGAATCGCCGATTCGTGGAAACGTCTCACACGGCGACGGAGTGTACAAATCGACGGATGCGGGCAAGACCTGGAAACACATCGGACTGGCAGATACCCGGCAGATAGCGCGAGTTCGAGTGCATCCGCGCAATCCCGATATCGTCTACGTCGCAGCCTTGGGGCATGTATTTGGACCGAACGAAGAACGCGGCGTGTTTCGCTCGACCGATGGCGGCAAGAGCTGGCAGAAGGTGCTCTATCGATCCAACAAGGCAGGCGCAACCGATCTCATACTCGATCCAAACAACCCGAACACGATCTACGCTGCGCTGTGGGAGGTCTATCGCCAGCCGTGGACTTTGGAGAGCGGCGGCCCCGGCAGCGGCATATTCAAGTCTACCGACGCCGGCGACACCTGGAGCGATATCACACGCAATCAAGGTCTCCCGAAGGGAACGATCGGCAATATCGGTCTGGCGGTATCGCCGGCAACTCCCGATCGTGTCTGGGCAATCGTCGAAGCCGATGAGGGCGGCGTGTTTCGTTCCGACAACGCGGGTAAGACGTGGGCGAAAATAAATGAGCAACGGAATCTTCGACAGCGCGCCTGGTACTACACGCGAATCTACGCCGACCCGAAAAACGCGGACACGGTGTACGTGCTGAACACCGGCTTCTACAAATCAAACGACGGCGGGCGCACCTATTCGAGCATCCGTGTAGAGCATGGCGACTGCCACGATCTTTGGATTGCGCCAGGCGATCCGCTGCGAATGATCATCGGTGACGACGGCGGCGCGGCGGCGAGCTACAACGGCGGGCGAAGCTGGAGCACGCTGCAGAACCAACCGACCGCTCAATTCTATAGAGTAGCCCTGGACAACGATTTTCCTTATCACATCTACGGCGCGCAGCAGGACAACTCTACGGTGAGGATCGCGAGCCGCACGACCGAAGGCTCCATCGACCGAACCGACTGGTACGACGTAGGCGGCGGCGAGAGCGGTTGGATCGCCCCGAGCCCTAAAGACTCCGAAATCGTCTACGCCGGTTCGTACGGCGGGCTCATCACGCGACAGGATCACCACACCGGACAGGAGCGTAACGTGAATCCCTGGCCTGACAACCCGATGGGCTGGGGCGCGGGCGAATTGAAGTATCGCTTCCAGTGGAACTTCCCGATCCTCTTCTCACCGCACGATCCGAACACTCTCTACGCAGGCGCGAATGTGTTGTTCAAATCAACCAACGAAGGCCAGAGCTGGCAGGCGATCAGCGGCGACCTGACTCGCAACGACAAATCCAGGCAGGCCTCGTCGGGCGGCCCGATCACAAAGGACAACACGAGTATTGAATATTACTGCACGATCTTCACCGTGATGGAATCCCCGGTCGAGAAGGGAACTATCTGGGCCGGCTCCGACGATGGGCTCGTGCACGTCACGCGAGACGGCGGCAAGAGCTGGCAGAACGTGACGCCAAAAGGCCTGCCCGAATGGGTTCAGATCAACTCGATCGATGCTTCGTCTTTCGACGCGGGCGCCGCCCTCGTCGCCGCCACGATGTACAAGCTGGATGATTTCAAACCGTATCTCTACAAGACCAGCGACTACGGCAAGACCTGGAAGAAGATTACGAGCGGGATCCCCGACAATGCTTTCACACGAGTGATTCGAGAAGATCCGAATCGTCGCGGCTTGCTGTTTGCCGGCACTGAAACCGGTCTCTACGTTTCATTCGACGACGGCGAGAACTGGCAGTCGCTTCAACTGAATTTGCCGGTGGTCCCGATTGCCGACCTGGCAATTCACAAACGCGAGAAGGACCTGGTCGCGGCAACGCAAGGCCGCGCGTTCTGGGTGCTCGACGATCTGCCGATGCTGTATCAACTCGCCGATGCCGCGAAGGCTGATTCTTACCTCTTCAAACCGGAGGACGCTTATCGAATGCCAGGCGGAGGGTTTGGGGGCGGAGGCGGCCGGGGCGGCGCCGCAGGTCAGAACCCGCCCGCCGGCGCTGTCGTCTACTACTATTCGAAGAACAAACCAAACACCGAAGTCACGATTGAGTTTCTCGACGGATCTGGAAAGTCGATCAAGAAGTTTTCGAGCAAGGCAGCAGAGGGACAACCCGCGGCGCCGGTAAGCGACGAGGAAGGATTCTTCGGAGGAGGAGGTCCTCGTCGCGCTCCGGCGGAAGCGGGATTGAATCGCTTTGTGTGGGACTTGAGATACGCCGACGCAACTCGCTTCCCCGGCTTGATCATGTGGGCCGGAAGTACTACCGGTCCTCGCATCGCGCCTGGAACTTATCAAGTGAAACTCACCGTCGACGGCAAGTCGATGACTCAGAGCCTGGAGATAAAGAAGGATCCCCGACTTGAAACCACGCAAGCCGACTTCGCAAAACAACTCGATTTGCTTTTGAAGATTCGGGACAAGTTCAGCGAGACCAGCGAAGCGATCCTTCAGATTCGAGACGCGCGCAAACAGATCGACGACATCACGAACAGATTGAAAGGGCAGCCCAGCGGCAAGGCTATCGCCGACGCGGCAAGCGCGCTCAAATCCAAACTCACAGCGGTTGAAGAAGAGCTTTATCAAACCAAAAACCAGAGCAGTCAGGATCCGCTGAACTACCCGATCAAGCTGAACAACAAACTGGCGGCAATCGGCGGCGTAGTCGCAAGCGCCGATGCCGCGCCGACCGATCAGTCGTTCGCCGTCTATGATGAGATCGCCGGCAAAATAAACGAGCAGTTGCAAAAGCTGGATGCGATCGTTCGCACTGAACTGCCGGCCTTTAACAAACTGGTCCGCGATCAGGATGTCCCGGCGGTGTTTGTGAAGCCAAAGGCGAAATAGAAATAGCGAGCGACACGGAGGTGCGCGAAATTACATGTCGCAGGATGCGTGCATCCCGTGCATCGGGAATGATCCAGAGGCAACGCAGTTCCGTACACAGCGCATCACCAGAGGGCAGTGTCGGCTCTGTAAGAACCACCGGTGCGAACCATGTTTTCGGTCGTAACGTTCTGGATAAAAAGCTGCGGCAGCGAAACGAGACCGGCCACCGTGTTTCGGCATTCAGCTTGCCGTAGTACACCCGAGTCGAGACTGTAATCAGGCAAATACGGCAACTGTGTGACGGAGGAATGTATTATGTACGTACAAACCGGTAAAACTTTCATTGCTACTGTGATTGCGGTGATCCTTTCACTTGGCGGAATAGCGGTGCTCTCGAACGAGTCTCACAAGGATGCATCCGCGCCTGTCCAAACTCAGCAAATCGCCCAGACGACGCCAGACTCGGCGGTTGCATCGAATGACAGCTCTTCTAATTCCACCAACGCGACGGCTTCTACGGATACGGATAATGAGTCGCGCTCGGGTTATGAAGAAGGCTACAAGGCCGGCTATCGCGACGGGCATCAGGACTGCACGGCTTCAGCAGCCGGGGCGGTCGCAGGGGGCACTTACTATTCAGGACGCACGCGGGTCACGCGAGCTTACTACCCGCGACGCGCCGGAGTGGCCGGTACGCGGTACGTTAACACTGCTCGTCGAGGGCATTCGACCAGGAATATGATTCTCACGATAGCGGGACCGGCGGCAGTTGCGGCGGGGATCGGCGGAATAGTTCATGGCGGCAAAGGCGCCGGAATAGGCGCGCTGCTTGGCGGCGGCGGTGGAGCTTTGTATTACCTGGCCAAACACCGACGCTAATTCGAGTCAGCGGGAATCTCATAAAGGGTCGCATCAACGGCGACCCTTTATTATTTCGCGCCCTAAAGATCTTTTGCGTTCTTTGCGGTCCTTTGCGTCTTTGCGTTGAGAATTTGTTTGAGAATTCGTTTAACGCAAAGACGCAAAGGACCGCAAAGACCGCAAAGATGAGGTATAGTTACGCCGGGATATGGCACAACAAAACACATTCGACGTAGTCTCGAAGGTTGATATGGCTGAAGTCAAAAACGCCGTCAACCAGGCAACAAAGGAAATCATCCAGCGCTACGATTTCAAAGGCACGAACTCGGAAATACAGCTCGATGAAAAGGAACACAAGTTAGTGCTGGCGACCGCCAGCGAGTTCACCCTGAAGTCGCTTAATGACGTGCTGCAGCAAAAACTCATAAAGCGGAGCGTGTCGCTGAAGGCGCTGAGCTACGGCAAGATCGAGCCCGCCGCAAAGGACAGCGTCAGGCAGACGGTCACGCTCCAGCAGGGGATTCCAATCGAGAAGGCGCGCGAAATAGTAAAGTTCATCAAGGACACGAAGCTCAGGGTACAGGCTTCAATCAACGGTGATTTCGTGCGAGTCTCCGGGAAGGACCGCGACACCCTCCAACAGGTGATCGCGGCGCTGAAGGGAGAAGACTTCGGCATAGACATGCAGTTTACGAATTACCGCTCTTTGTGAACAGAGTCGTTTTCGCGCGCGCAGTCTTGAGATACTATGTGAGTAGGGGCTGACCCTATGAATGTCGACACGCAATCCATGATTGTTCAAACGCCTGAGGTACTCGGCGGCAGACCGCGAATTGAAGGCACGCGCGTTGCCGTTCGAACGATTGCCATCCTCTACAAGCAGGGCCTTTCACCCGAAGAGATTGCCGGTCAATATCGTCATCTGAGCCTCGCGCAAGTGTACGCGGCGCTTGCTTACTACCAGGCCAATCAGAACGACATCGAAGCGGATATTGCCGCCGAGCAAGCCGAGTACGACCGGTTGGCCGGTTCCGATAATCAAAACCGAAAAAGCGCCTAATGCAGGTTCGTCTCTTCGTTGATGAAGATGCTATGGCCGATGCGCTGATGACTGGTCTTCGCGCGCGGGGAGTGAATCTACTGACTGCCAGCGAGGCAGGAACCAGAAAGCTCAAGGACGACGACAGCTCGAGTTTGCAGCGGCTCAAGGACGCGTTCTTTACACGTTCAACGTTTCTGATTTCTATCAACTGCATACGGCATGGGCGATTCAAGGCAAGAGCCATGCAGGGGTCATCTTCGCGCCGCAACAACGTTACTCTATCGGCGAGCAAATGCGCAGGCTCCTGAAGCTGATTCGGCTGCGTTCGGCGGAACAGATGATTGACAGCGTTGAGTTCCTAAGCCATTGGTCCTAAGAAATCTCACGGCAGGTTCTGTATCAACACCCGAAGCACATTGCGACCCATTATCTTGCCAATCTCTTCATCGGTGAAACCTTCGGCGATCAATGCGTCGGTGATTTGAACAAGCCCGCTCGTGTCGAAGGGCTCAACCACGGCTCCATCAAAGTCTGATCCAAGCCCGACGTGATCCGCTCCAACCAGGTTTGCAGCGTAGCGAATCGCTTTTGCGATTGCCTTCGCGTCCGTGCCGCACACCGCGGCGTCCCAGTAGCCAATGCCGATCACTCCTCCGGTTCGCGCGATGCCTTTCAGTTGGTCGTCGCTCAAGTTGCGCTGGTTGTCGCAAGTGCCGCGCACTCCCGTGTGCGAAACCAGAACCGGCCGTGTCGCGATCGCCAGCACGTCGTCGATGGTCTGCGCGGAAGCGTGAGCTACATCGACGATCATGCGTTTCTGCTCCATGCGGCGAATCATCTCTTTGCCCTTGTCGGTCAATCCACCTTTTTCGACTCCGTGAGCCGAGCCGCCGATGTCGTTATCGAAGAAATGAGTCGGCGCCATCATTCTTATTCCCGCGTCGAACAGGACATCGATGTTGTCGAGATTGCCGTCGAGGGCATGCGCACCCTCGATGCCGAGGAAGCCGGCGGTTAGTTGTGGTTCGGTTATTCGCCGGTCAAGATAAGCCGAAAGCTCGGCTGAGGTTTTGATCACAGTGAACTTGCCACCCGAGCGTGCGGCTGTTTCTTGCAGCTTCCTTGCCTGATACAACGCTCTTTGAGTCAGGCTGCTCCACGTCGAAGCAGGCCAGCGCTCGACAATCGCTAGGATCTTAATGTTGTCTGACTTGTCGTCGTTGCGCTCGATGTTCATCTTCCAGACGTAAGGCGTTTTGGTGACTATCGTGAAGGCTTGCAGCGCTACGTTGCCGTCGATCAGCCTGGGAATATCCACGTGGCCACGCGAGCTGCGCTCGAGAAGATCTCTCTTCCACAAGAGCGAGTCGGCGTGCATGTCGCTTACCAGCAGCTTTTTGTGAAGCTCGACCGCGCGTTCGGAAGCCATGTACGGCGGCGGATTGAGAGAGACGTTCAGCCGCTTTTCAAGCTGCGCGGGCACGACAAAAAAGAACGCGCCAATCAGCAGCAACAGAATCACTCCCAGGGTGATCAGGATCTTTTTCTTCATAATTTCCGAATTGGTTCCGTCCTTCGTGTCTTTGTGCCTTTGTGGTTCCCAAGGGTTAAGCCTCGGCGATCACGCTGTTGACGTGAGCATCTCGAGCCGCGCGGAGTTTGTCATACTCGCGAGCGACCTCTTCCTCGGCCTCGCCAAGCTGTTCGACGTCGACTTGCGCGAACTCGATCACACCCATCTCGACGAAGGCTTTCTGTATGCGCGAACCCCAAAGTCCAATGTCCTTGATCGTAGGCACGATTCGCGAAAAGAGCATCTTTGTGTACTGCTGCATGAACGGAGAAACTCGAACGAACTCCACGCACGCATCGGCGCCCAGTCCGAGATTGTCCCAGATCTCTTCGCCCATAAAACGGTCTCGCATGAGATAATACGCCTCAACCGCGAACTCTTCGCGTTCATCTCTTTCCTTCTCGGTCAGTTGAGGATAGTAGTCGCGCAGCGCGAGCCTGCCGAACGCGACGTGGCGCGCTTCGTCCTGCATAACGTATGCCGTCAGCGCCTTTCCAAGTGGCTCGGTCGCCAGGTCCCGAATCGTATTGAATGCCGCAAGCGCGAGGCCTTCGATGATCACCTGCATGGCAAGATACGTGAAGTCCCAACGCGAATCGGTGATCGCCTGATCGAGCAGCGTCTTGAGATGAATGTTCACCGGATAAGCAAGCTGCAGCTTCTCTCGCAGGTAGCGCGAATAAACTTCGACGTGCCGGGCTTCGTCGAACACCTGGGTGGCGGCGTAGAACTTCGAATCGACGTCCGGGACGGTCTGAACGATCTTCGCCGCACAGATCAGGGCGCCCTGTTCGCCGTGGAGGAATTGTGAGAAACGCCACGCATCCAGATGGAGCCTCACTTGCGAGCGGCCCTTCTCATCCATCTTGTTCCAGACGTCGGAGCCGTAAATCGAAACGTAATAGTCGGGGAAGCCCAAAGGGTTCGCCAGGTCCACTTCGAGCGACCAGTCAAGCCGCTCATTTGAATTCCATTGATTGGTCTTGCCTTTTTCGTAGAGGCCGAGCAATTTATCGCGGCCTTCGTCATATTCCCAGTTGAAGATGGTAGTCGAACCAACGCCGGGAACGTGCCACTGAGTCTGCTCGACGGGCAGAGTGTACATGCGAGTGCTCATGTTTGCTCCTGTTGATTAATGTTGCGGGGTCGAAGTACGGCCAGAGGTTATGAATTTCGTCAGCCCAAGTCAAGGAATGCACTCCGGAGGGAGGGTGACCGTTAGCGGGTTGCCTAACTTCTCGCGAGAGCGAATAATAGTACGAGCACTATGAATAAGTAGCGAGTCTGACGCTGATCGATAGTGCGAGAGGTGTAAATGCCAAAGCCAAAAGCTGTAAGTAACGGCAAGGTCAAACTCAATAGCACCAAGGATGGTGCTTTCTGGGTCGATGCGAATCGCGTGGTGTTCAGCGAAGAAAGCAAGGGCAATATGGATCGTATTCGCCGAATGTTTGAAGAGGCTCGCAGGTCGTCGGTACCCCCGGCCGATAATTCATCGCTCGAACAGCACGACTAGGCTTCCTAATGAATCTCAATTTGCTATTCCTGCCTTTGCTAGGCGGGTTTATCTTCGTTCGCAACTGGAGGCCAACTAGGTACTATGCCCTACGATCTGAAGGTCACGTCCTAATATTCTACTCTGCTGCAGCGGGAAGTATCTTTTGCATTCTCGCGGCCTTCATCATTCTCGCCGCGGGAGCTTCCTATCCGCTTATAGACAACTACTGGCACCAAGCGATTCCATTTGAACACTCGGGGAAAGCAGTGCTCGCCTTTACGTTAGGCGCGCTCTCATGGCTACCACTGAATGTCTTCTTTAACGATACAAGGCAGGCCCACCGGGCCGTTAATAGAAGGCGTAATCCCCTAGAAGTCTTGTTCATCAGTGCGATGGAAAACGGCTGCTTGGTGGCGACGTCGCTAAAGAATAAGAAAGTCTATGTTGGCTATATCGTGTCTACTTCGAACCCCGCCTTTCCGCTAGAGTCCGTAGCGATATGTCCAATGATGAGCGGCTACCGGAACGATAGTGATCAGACCGTTACATTCACTACGCCCTACATTGACGCCTACGATAGGATCAAAGCAGCCGCCGCCGAGCGCGTTAGAATAGAGGCCTCCGCCGATCCCGCTCTTTCCGAGAAAGAAATACAGACTTGGATCGAGGAGGAAACCACGAAAGAGGTAAATTCTTTCAGGCACGTCATTATGGTGCGAGAAATCGACACTGCCTTCATCTTTAAGCTCGATATATATGAGAGGTACTTTGGTGCGCGCACGAGGCCCCGCGCTGCCCAACCTGCAAAGTAAGACACTGCCAAGCTTAGAGTAGGGACTGATTCGATTGTACTCCATCTGACCTTTACGTCCGCGGTTTCGCCGTGAACACTCCCAAAACCGACGACAATCAGTCTCAGCGGTGAGCAGAGAATACCCTAGAGATTATCGAGCGCGGCACTGACTGGAGCTTCGTCGATGAGCGCGCCCCAGTGCCGGGCCGTCGAGTAAAACCCCGACTGGTCGAATATTCTCAAGCTCGGCAATAGTGCGTGCGCAGCGGCGACCGTCAGCAGCGCCGCGGTTGCGTCCTGTTCGGAGTCGCGCAGGGCAGTGCCCGCCATCCAGGCCAGTTCGAGCAGTCCGCCGAGACGATCGACCAGCCGCCGGGCGTGAGTCGCGGACCACTCACGATCCATCAGCCGGTCGGGCGAAACTTCTTCCAGAGTCTGCTTGAAAGTCTGGTCGAAGCGCGCGCGAGTCTGGGACAGGAAATAGCGCGGCCATCTCGTGAGCACCGCATTGATCTGGCCACGCCATCGATCAATCAAATCGGACTTGGCGGCATCGCGCACGATTTGAAGGCACAGCGTGTTGTGAGTCCCCTCCCAGGTTTCGATGATCATCGCATCCCTGAGCAGCCTCGGCAGAATCGTGAAGTCTTCTACGATACCGTTTGCTCCGAGCACGAGTATCGCTTCGCGAACCGAGTCGGTCAGCGTCGAAGCAGTTCTATATTTCGCCAGGTTGATCAGAAACCGCTGCCACATCGCCTGACTCTTATCAGCCGGTGCGATTCCATTCTCATCGATAAGCGAGGCCAGCCTGAAGGTGAGCACGCGAGACCGCGAGCATCTCTCGAGCAGCGAAATCAATGTCTGCTGAACCAGCGGGTAGTTGACTATCGCTCCGCCAAACGCATCCCGTTGACGGGCGTAGTTGCGAGCTTCGAGGAACGATCGATGCAATATGCCGCAGGCGTTCGCTGCGTTATGGAGTCGTGAAGCATTGATTACATAGTTCATCAGCGTCTTGAATCCGTCGGCCGGATCGCCGATCGCCCATGCGGTCGCCTCGTTGAAATCAATCTCCGCGGTCGGCAGCGATTGAGTGCCGAGCTTGTCTTTCAATCGCCTGAAAGAAATCTTGTTGACCTGACCGCCGGGTAAGACTCGCGGCACCAGGAACACTGCGACGCCCGACGTGCCGGCGCGGGTCGCCGTAGGACGCGCGGCCACCAGGAAATATTCATCCGGATTCGAACAGAACCACTTCTCGCCGGTGATCGACCACGTTCCGTCTGAATTCTGCGCCGCTTCGGATTCGATAGCGCCGACGTCAGAACCGCCGTCCTGCTCCGTAACGAACTGCGCTCCCGCGAGCGGCGTGTCGACCGACAACAGCAGCGGCAGATAAGTCTCGCGCAGGAACTCTGATCCACAAGCCTCGATCGCGCGGATCAAACCGTCCGTGCAGCTCAGACCGCAGTTGAGCGACGCCTCGCCGTTGTGCGCGAGCAGGTACACCATCGCGAATTTGTGCACTTCGCTTCGCGCGTCTGTGAGCACGCCGAACTCAGCGACCTCCCGGCGAAGATGTCGAGTGAGCGGGCCCAGGTCCACCTGTTCCACCGGTACGCCGACACGATCGAACTTCACGATCCGTGGTCGATGCTCGAACCTGCTCGCCTCGCGCGCGAGGTCGTTCCAACGTCCGGCTACCAGTCGCGCGCAATGATGGAGCGAATTGAAAACCGGCTCGGCTTCCTCTTCAGTCAGCAGTTCTTTGAGCAGCGACTGGAATCCCTGGTCGATTTCGAAGAAGTCCTGGCCTTCGATTCCCTGAAAATCTCTCAACCGTGGCATGACTGTGCGTCCTCAGCGGGCTTTGCGGTCCTTCGCGTCTTTGCGCAAAACTTTTGACTTGCCCTTGAAATCGTATTATGGCGCATGCTTAACGTCTTTTAGTCTTCTTACGCGTCCTGCTCGATGAAGCCTTTCTCTCGGCTGCCGAGACTGCCTCTCGAGCCCACACTCTCAGCGTATCAATATCCTCGATCACGTCTGCGGGCACCTCGTAATAACTCATCGAATAGGATTCGTCGCCGTAGGGCTTGAACGGTTGCGCGCCCGCCGCCTGATAGGCCGGACGATTGACATCGTCCACTTTGAAAAACAGAACATCGCCTGCAATCAATCCGAAGAAGAACTCTTCATGATAGAGCCCTACTCCGCCGAACATTTTCTTTGCGGTGACCTGGCCTACGCATCCAAGCTGATCCACTACGTAATCGAGATATTGCTCGCTGACTGCCATAAGCCGCTCGATTATATGGCGAGCGCCATGGCCCGGCAAGCAATCCAAGGCGAAGTCGAGCTGTTCATTTGATCTTTGCAAAATGATCACCTAGCATTCCAGCAAGTTCGAGGTGTTATATTGATCATACTCCCGCAAATACGAATCTTAGAGAATTCTCCAAACAAACGCGGCGACCTTTTCGGTCGACTAATTAGGGATCTCTTTTTAGCACTTGGATATGATGACGTGAGGCTGAATATTCAAAAGTCAGGAAGGGAGATTGATATTGAGGCAAAACACCGAACCGAGGCTCGGCGCGTGATCGCAGAATGCAAAGCCACATCAAGTCCGATTGGCGGAGATGCCATCAATAAGTTCGCCGGCGTCTTAGATGCGGAGAGGAGGTCGAGAAGAAACGATGGCATCGAGATAGAAGGTTATTTCATTTCACTTTCAGGATTTACGGAAACAGCAATTGAGCAAGAAAACGAGCTCGGCCAGCGAATCGTCCTGCTTAACAGCAATCAAATAGTGGAAGAGCTGGTACACGGTCGAATTCTCGTCCATATTGCAAAGGCAATGGAACGGGCCGGGCGCTGCGCAGCCACAAAGTTAGCTAATATGGAATCAGAACTCTCCTTCGAGCTCTTAGCTCATGAGAGTGGATGGGTCTGGGCCATTTATTTTTCACACAATAAGGAAAAAACGCATTACGCTCTAATTCATGCCGATGGCGAACCTCTATCGATTCGCTTGGCCAAGAGTATCGTCACGTCCGATACAACTGTCCATGGATCACTTGGTTCTCTAGCTTACTTGCCCCCTCATTCCGAATTGGTAGCCTTCGAGGATCGTATTCCTGAGGCGGAGACGAAGTACTTCGAGTACCTTCTAACTGAATGCGGCGAGATTCAGCTGGAAGGGCTCCCAGCGGATCAGGAAGCCGGCATGCGGCGACTTAAGCTTGAGAACATATTTGTTCCTCTTTACCTTGAGCATGCGGGTGAGCGTGATCAACTCTCCCTCATTTCCCCCGGCGACCAGGGCCGCGAATCACTGGGTCGAGTTCTACATAAGCATTCACGTTTAGCGATTTTGGCTCCCCCAGGTGGAGGGAAATCAACGCTCTTGAAAAGGCTAGCGATTGCCTACGCATTCCCTGAAAGACTCACCCTTGCGGATGATGATCTCCCGAGTAACTCTTGGTTTCCTCTCTTTATCCGATGCAGGCAATTGGGTGCTCTAGCGACGGCGCCGATCAAGGAAATACTATGCTCAATTCCAGAAAGGGCAGAGCTCAGCGACGAGTTGGCGGCCGCTTTTGTTCTCTTGGTTGATCGTGAATTGCGAGAAGGCAACGCTCTACTTCTGGTTGATGGTTTGGATGAGATTTTTGACGAAGGCGTCCGCATAAAATTCATTCAACAACTGCGCACCTTTTTGGCTACATATCCTAATGTAAATATCGTTGTAACCTCTCGCGAAGTCGGGTTCAGAGTTGTCGGAGGCTCTCTTAGCTCTCATTGCAAGCACTACAGGCTGGCGGATTTCGACGAAGAGGACATTAGGCGCTTGACGTCAGCCTGGCATAGAGAGGTCGTAGGTGACAGCGCAGAAGTGCGTATGGAAGTAGAAAAACTGGTCAAGTCAATCTGGCAGTCTGATCGAGTAAGGCAATTAGCCCGAAATCCGCTGCTGCTTACAACTCTCCTTTTGGTCAAGCGATGGGTAGGACAACTGCCGAGCCGACGCAGTGTTCTCTATGGGAAAGCGATAGAAGTGCTGCTGATGACTTGGAATGTGGCGGCGTGGCAGCCGATCGATCAGGATGAGGCTATACCGCAGTTAGCGTTCTTAGCTTTCAAGATGATGTGTGATGGCGTACAAGAAATCTCCCTGAAAAATCTTCGGGACGCTTTGGATCTCGCTCGCAAGCAAATGCCAGAGGTCTTAGCTTTTGCAAAGGCAAGCGTGGGTGATTTTATCGAACGAGTTGAGTCCAGAAGTAGCCTGCTAATGCTGAGCGGTCACAAGGTTGAGGATGGCACTCTCTACGCAACATATGAGTTTCGCCACCTTACTTTTCAAGAGTATCTGGCTGCAAGGGCAATCGCTGATGGGTACTATCCCGAGCGCCACGATAGTGACACCTTGCTGTCCGTTCTCGAACCGCACTTACTCGATCCTCAATGGAAGGAAGTCGTTCCTTTGGCGGCTGTATTGGCTGGAAGAAGGGTGCAGCCAATTGTCGAACGTTTGATCGAATACGCGATCGGTCAAGCTGAGACTCACGAATCACTCGACGGGAATACGACGGCGCTGTTTCTTCTCAGCCAATGCATTATTGACGAGATTCAAATTCCACCCGATCTTCTTGAGAAGGCTTTGGAATGTATCGCGAGTGTTGAACCAACTCTCGGGTTACTAACAATCCCGATTGTCAACAGTAGATATGGCGAAGTGATGGTCAAGGTAGTTCAGGAGAAGTACGCGGCTTCTAAAAACCATTTGCTTAGGTGGGGTGACTTGCTTGGCCTGGTCATGCTCAGCAAGTTGAGCCCGGTAGAAAGACAGACGCGTCAGCCGTTGGAAACAGACCTGGGAGGAATTGAGACTCTACTGGACCGGGGCACTGCGATAGAAAAAGCAGCAGGTGCGTTCGCAGTTGGCAGTATTGTAAGATCTTTGAGAACAGCTACTACATCACGCAGCATATTACCGCGACGGATAAGAGAGCTCTTCAAAGAGTGGATAGACGCAGACCTCGAACAAAAAGAAACAAGCGCGGCCGCTATCGTGGGGCTTGTGCAAACTTATAAGGCTGATAGCAAGGCACGCACGCTCGTGCCTGAGCCCTTAAGAGAGCTGTTAAAGGGCTTGGTTGGTCGATTGGCCTCAATCCTTAACTCCGAGGATCCACATCTCTATTTTGCGGCGTCGTGGGCATTTGGTTGGTTTGGAGAAGGTCGAATCTGGACCCCTTTATCTGAACCAGAGGTGTTAAACAGGCTAGTAGATATTTGGAGGCAATCGACTTTAGCTGAAACTCAAGAGATGGCTGCCTTGGCGTTTTCTCGATTACCGATAATTGACCGAGATAAGGCCCTGTTTATCAACCATAGCGACGATCTGATTGACTTTGTGGAAGAACAGTATTCCAGCGTATGGGAAAGCGGAGGGGATGACAGAAGGATGGCTTCTCTCGCCTTGGCGTTCTATTGCGGAGCTCCTTGGACCGACGAAGAATTAGCAAAACTGTTGTCGGAAAACTTCACGAGGCGGCGGTCACTATGTGAGTTTATTTTGGAAAGACTTGGAACCCCGGGCAAACGCGAACTCGAACTCCTCAAACAGGAATAAATACGCAGCCTAACTCGCCTGCTGTCGGTGTCGTTTACCCGCCTTGATTTCATTCGCTCGTTCTTAATCGCTAAAAGAGATACCACAGTTCTAGCGCTAAGATCTAAGTATGCACCTGAGCAGGCCTCTCACTAAAGATGAAGAGACGCCGACCGAGCGGCGTCTCCCGACGAGAGCTTGTCAATCTATCTTTGAGGCGGTTTGTGGCGCAGTTCCTGGAGCTTGGTCTGCTGCTCCGCGGTAAGTTTGTTCTTGATCCGAACCGAGACCAGCAGTTGAGTGCGCTTAACTTCCCGCTCGATGTTGAGAATCTTATCCAGTTCCGCCATCACCTTCTGCTCGTCGACGGCGGAGGCCTTGGTCATTTTGTTCATCGTCTCCATTTCGTCTTCCATCTGCCACTGGAGCTCGTTGAACCTCGACGATGCATTTCTCAACACCTGCCTGATGGCGATGTTCTGCTCATCGGTCAGCCCAATCTCCTGGCGATGTTGCATCACCATCTCGGGCGGAAAGAGGTTCTGAGCAATAGGATCATCGGGCGGCTCAGGAGGCCGCGGTGGTGGCTGCCCGGGCCCGTTCGGCTGGCCAGGTCGCGGCGCGTGCTGAGGCATGGGTTGCCCGGGAGGTGGCGGCCCTTGCGGCTGTCCCGGCGGGGGACCTTCCGGCGCACGTGGTGGATGTTGCGCCATCGGCGGCTCCTGCGGCTCTGTTGGTTGAGCCTGCGGCTCTGTCGGTTGAGCCGGCGGCGCGGTTGGTTGAGCCTGCGGCTGCGATAAAACTATCGCCGCGGCGCTAAACAAGATTGCACATAACATGATGACTCTTAGTTTCATGACTGCCTCCATTTCAATTGAGTTCGTCGAGAGAATAGAATCGCAAGGTCCTTAGCGAGTCGCTGAGATTAGGAAGCGACATCAGCTTGTCGTCGCTGGAAGACTTCAGCAGCGAGTCTGTGGGAGACCGCCAGCTCGACAGCTTCACCGCAAGCGCGAGGTCGTTGACGGGCTTGCGATGGCGGACATGGCTGACGGCGACCGTCAATCGAGGACTTGCTGGCTTGATCACCTCTGGAGTAACTGGAGTGATGTCCGTCGGTGTGCCGGGCAAATCTATTGCGGGCGGTGGCAACTCGGAGATCGGCTCAACCGGCGCCTGATATCGCAGCACGCCAATCGCCAGCGTAATCGCCACTACGCACAAAGTCGCGAGCGTCAACGCCAGACTTCGAGACAAGCCGGCACGTGTCGCTCCGCTTCTCGAGTTTGCGCCGTGCACAACGCGTGAAAAAGCCGGCGTCCGCAATTCATCGTCCCGGCTCATCTCACGGAACAGTTGCTGGATTCTTTTTTCGTCCCCATTCTGATTCATAAAGCTCTTCTGACTCCTCTAACAGTTCTCGCAGGCGCTTCTTTCCGCGCTCGTAGTGAGTGCGAGCCGACCCAAGCGAGACCCCCATCACCGCCGATGCTTCTTCGATGCTCAACTCGTGATAGAAGACCAGCTCGAGAGCCTCGCGTTGACGGCCAGACAACCGTCGCAGCGCATGCTGAAAAATGGTTTGCACCTCACCGCGATAGGCTGACTCATCCGGCCGCTCCGGATGAGGAAGACTAAAGCTGCGTTCGGCCGCTCGCATCACGATGATGCCGCGCAACAGGTTCCTTCGGCGCTGGTCCGAAGCGGTCTTGCGAATCACTGCAAACAACCAGGTCTTGAACGACGAATCGCCGTTGAATCTCGCCTTGCCCTCGAGCACTTTCACGTAGACGTTATGAAGCACGTCTTCAGCTTCAGCCGCGTCACGCCGGCAGCAGCCCATCGCCCAACCGAAACTGGACGAGTGATGCTGCTCGAGCTGTGCTCTGAGGTCTTCTATTTCCATCAACGACGCTTCGGCGTTCATTCTGTGATCGTCTTATTAGTCGCTCGGCGGCCCCTGATATATGACAACCGCGATTAGTCCGCCGGCAGACAATATTACACCAAGTCATTTCGAAACCAGGGAATGTCCGACAAGGCTGGCAGTCCCCGGCGTCCTCGGTGTCCTCTGCGGTTTTCTTGATCAGTGCTGGGAATCAACCGCAGAGGACGCCGAGGACGCCGAGGACTGCCAGCCTTGTCGGACATCCTATGCCTTTACTTGATTTTGAAGTTTGAATCGCTCGCATCGGAGCCGGTGTTGCCCGTTGAATCACGAGCGGTCAATCGAACGCGATAGACTTTGCCCCTCTCGAGCTCGACCGGCACCAGCCAGTCAAAGCTGCGAGTGTCTGCGCTCAAGTTCGTCGAGATCGTTGTTGAGAACGTCGCGCCGCCGTCGGTCGACAAGTGGATGTCCTGCGAAGCAATGCCCGAGGTATTGGACGCGGACCAGGTTATGGTGAAAGTCTTGCCGCGCTTCGCTTTCTCGCCTCCGTTTGGGGAGATGATTTCGACGAAAGGCCCGGCGGTGTTTGACGGCGGAACGAGGGCCGCTCGTATGATCGATGAATCATTGGACGACGGGCCGGTTCCTACGGTGACGTACATCATAATTGTTCCGTCGGGCAGCTCAACGAGTGTTGGATCAAACAGTCCCTGTCCGCCGGGCAAGAGCGTCGCGCCTTCGATCGGCGGCGTGGAAGTCGGAACAAAGTGGAGTCCATCGGCGCTGGTGAAGATGTGAAGTTTCGTTTGCCTCATCGTAACCGCGATGAAGGAGTCCGATTTCAGCCGGAGCACCGCCGGATCGACGTTGGTATTGCCGGCGTCGGGATTCGCAATATCGTGATCTCCGAACGGATTGTTGTATTCGAAAACAAACGAAGCGCCGCCATCGGTTGAGTGTGCTATTTGAGAGTTGCCTCTCAAGGAAAAGTTCTCGATGTAAACAAGCCCCAGCCGACCGTCATTCATTTGATAAACATCGGGCACGTTGATTCTCTCGCCGGGCGCTTCGTAAACGGGGGTCAGCGGACTTCGAACGAAGACTCCCGATCCATTGTCGCGCAGGCGAAATAGAACGGAGCGCTGGTTCTGCCCCGCCGTCCCGGCTACGAAGATTTCGTTTGTGCCATCGGGCGCTTCACGGGGTATCGGCTCGACCGGATTGAATCCGGTTCCACCTAGCGCGCTGGAGAGACCGGCAACTGTTTCAGGTTGAGAGTCGTTGTTTCCAATTTCGGAACGGAATAGCCTTGGTCCGCTTGGCGTTGAGGCGATAAGCCAGACTTGATTGTCGACCCATCCAGCGTTTGGAACGCCCGCGGACCTAATTTGAAAGTCGCGATCCGGGATGACGGACCACACGCCGTCAAGAGTCGTTTGTCTGGACGCGGCGCCGACATGCGTTCCGGCTCTTTTGAATGGGTGTGCAACGACGGGAAAGATCATTGCTACGATCATTCCCAGGCAAAGCGCGCCTGCGGTCAAGCTTAATCGGATTGCAGTTTTTGTTTGGGGCATTGTTCAGTGATCTGTCTCTTCATTAGTCGCCTGAGAGATCTGTTCATAGGACACGGAATTCAGCACTTGTACGGGCGGCCCTCCTTGGAAACCACCCGATGCCGCGAGCTTTGCGGTACTTTGCGAACTTTGCGCAAGGAATCCGCTCGAGAAAGAGAGCTACGTTGAACGCAAAGCTTAGCAAAGTACCGCAAAGCTCGCGAAGCAGGCAGACGGGCGCTACGATCTGAATATGGCTGACGGCCCACGCTCGGGAGATACGATTGAAGGCCCGCTTGAATCAACTGCCGCGGAGTTGGTCGTATCCAAACCGCGCGCGGTCAGGAGGGCCAGATGGGCAGAGAGAGTTTTCCTGGCCGCGCTGATTGTTTGCGGAGCGCTGGCCACGCTGGCTCACCGCTACGCCTACTTCGAATGGGACCTCGCGCTCGCTCAACGTATTCAGTCCGTGAGCTTGCCGGGCTTCGGCGGATTGATGACCGTGGTATCACTTCTGGGGAGCGGCTGGTTGCCCTGGTTGCTGGTAGTGACGACGGGGCTCGTGCTGATAAGCGCAGGTCTGCGCATTGAAGGCCTCGTGACACTTGCCGGAACGGGACTCGGGTGGCTGGTGAATATGCTGTTGAAGTTCCTGATCGCACGACCTCGGCCCAGCGACACTCTGGTTCGTGTCACTGGTAAGTTCCACTACGAAAGCTTCCCGTCGGGACACGTAGTCTTCTTCGTCGAGTTTTTCGGCTTCCTGTTGTTTCTAGCGTATGTATTGCTCAAGCCGGGCCGGTTGCGTTACGCCGCATTGACGCTCCTCGGCCTGCTGATAGCTTTGGTAGGCGTGTCGCGGGTGTATCTTGGAGCACACTGGCCGAGCGACGTTGCCGGCGCGTACCTGGCGGGCGGAACCTGGCTAATCCTGATGATTGAAATCTATCGTCGGTTGAAGGCGAGGAATCAGAGGTGAGTTCAGAGTTCCGGGTTCAGAGTTCCGGGTTCAGAGTTCCGGGTTCAGAGTTCAAGCTTTAGCTTGCTGCGTTCCGCTTGCGTAATGTGTGAGCAACCTAAAGGTTGAACTCTGAACCCTGAACCCTGAACCCTGAACTCTGAACCCTGAACTCTGAACCCTGAACTCTGAACCCTGAACTCTGAACCCTGAACCCTGAACCCTGAACTCTGAACTCTGAACCCTGAACTCTGAACCCTGAACTCTGAACCCTGAACCAGCTTCACTCCTTCGCGCTGCTGGAAGCCTCGCGCGTATGATCCGCATTCGCTTCCGCGCCCTTGCCAACATCGGCCGCTGCGGGAGCTTGCCTCAAAGCCGCTCCGAGTTCTTCGGTCATCGCTTCAGTGCGTCTGGACTTGCGCGCTTTTTCTGAAGCGACTTTACTTCCGTTCCCCGAGCCGGCTTCCGACAATTCAGGAGTTCGCTGCCGAACCGCGGTAGAGTACTCCTCGTTCGCGGACTGGAGATCGCCCATCGAATACAACACGCGGCCGAGATCCTGATGCGCCTCGGGATAGAAGCCGCCGCGTTGTTCGATCGCCTTGCGAAACGCTTTGACCGCGGCTTCCGTGTTTCGCACCCGAATGTGATCGAGCCCCAGGTGATAATAGGCTTCCGGATAGACTCCGCCGGATTGGGCGATCGCGATTTGATAAGAGTCGAGCGCGGACCCCGTGTCTCCTTGCCGCGACAACAGGAGCCCGATCTGGAAATTCGCCTCCGCAAACACGCCGCCGAGTTGCTCGATGGCCGACTGCAGCTCAGGCATCGCTTCCGCAAGCTGTCCGGTGCGAATGAGCGCGCGGCCAAGCTCGTAGTGCGCTCGCGGGAAAATCGGGCGGGCATCCACAGCCTTTCGCAGTTCAGCGATCGCTTCCTGGCTGTGACCGAGATCATAAAGCACTCGGCCCAGGTCCAGATGAGCCTCGGGGAAAGACGGCAGACGAGGTGACGCGGCGACGGGGAGATCGGGCGACGGGATCTCCGCGGATGGCGCCTCGCTTCCAAGCACTTCCGTTCCCCTCTTCCGCCGTCGTGAAGACGATTCTGTTCCTTTCGCATTGTCGCCCAGTCGCATTGTCGCCCCGTCTCTTTCACCGGTTCCCTCGCGTTGTGCGATCGCGGTCTCAAATTCCTTGCGCGCAGCTTCGAGGCCGCCGCTTTCATAAAGCGCGCGGCCAAGATTTCGGTGAGCCTCGGCGTCGTTGCCGTTGCGAAGATCGAGCGCAATCTGAAACTCGTTGATCGCATCGTCGAGCTGCCCGCGTCCATAGAGCACCAACCCGAGATCGTGATGAGCGTCGGCCGCTGTGTCGCCTTGGGTGATCGCTCGCTTCAACGCGTCGGCGGCGCGATCAAGGTCTCCCAATCGCGCAAGCGCGTTTCCGAGATTGCGATGTGCGTCGGGAAAGTTTCCGTGCTGTTGCTCGATCGCGGTCTCGTAAGAACGAACCGATTCGTCGATCTCGCCTCGCGCATAAAGAGCGTTGCCGAGATTGTAGTGGGCCTCTGCGTATCGTCCTCGGCGCTGGTCGATCGCGGTTCGGTAAGACGAGATCGCTTCGTCTATTTCGCCGAGGTCGTAGAGCGTGACTCCGAGATTGTGCCAGGCCGCCGGGAAAGCGTCTCCCAGGCCGGTCGTGGCGCGCCGCAGGCTTTCGGCCGCGTCTTCGAGTTCGCCTCCTTCGTACAGCGCAAGACCCAGGTCGTGATGCGCGATGGGGTAGTCGGGGCGATTCTGAATCGCCGCGCGATATGAACTTATCGCGCTATCGAGATCGCCCATATCGTAGAACACGCGGCCAAGATCGCGATGGGCTTCGGCGATTGTCGAATCGGCCGCAATCGCCGACCCGAGCGCGCCAACCGCGGAGTCAAGATCACCAAGCTCATAAAGGGCGCGACCCATCAGATGATGCGCCGCCGGGAGTTTGGTGCCGTGTTCGGCGATTACCTTCTCGCAGGTTTCAACTACTCCGCTCAAATCTCCCGAGTCGTAGAGCGAACGCGCGAGATTCATGTAAGCTTCCGGGAAGACCGGCTGTTGGTTGATCGCGCGACGCAATTCGTGGATTGACTCCTCGAGTTCGCCGGCTTGATATAAACCTACGCCGAGACGGTGATGAGCCCACGGCATCTCGTCGTTGAGAGCCAGCGCGCGGCGAAGCTCGACGATCGACTCGTCAAGCTGCCCGGTCTCGAGCAGCGCCTCACCCAAACTGTAATGCGCGGCGGGAAACGCTTCGTTTTCTGACAGCGCAGCGCGGTACGACGAAATCGCGTTATCCATTTCGCCGATTCGAGCGTGCGCGAGGCCGAGGTTATAATGCGCGTCCGGGTAGGCGCCGCGTCGATTCGTTATCGCGCCGTTATAAGCTTCGATGGCATTCCTGACGTCGCCCTTCGCGTTGTAGGCGGTGCCCAGCCAGAAATACGCTTCGGAGAATTCCTTCGATTGCTGAAGCGCCTTTTGCTGCGCGCCGATCGATTCATCGAGCTGACCCTTGCTGAAGTAAGCCAACCCGAGATCGTGATACGCCTCGGGAAACTCGCCGTCGCGTTGATCGACGGCGGTCCGCAGCGCAACTACCGACCCGTCCATATCGCCAAGCCGGTAAAGCGTCCGGCCGAGGTTTCGAAAAGCGCGAGGGAAAGCCGGCTGCTGCTCGATCGCCGTTCGAAACTCCTTTGTCGCCTCGTCCAGAACGCCGAGGTCCGCCAGCGCGAGTCCAAGGTTGTGATGCGCTCGAGCGAAATCACCGCCGCGCTGCTGAATCGCCGAGCGAAACGCCGGCAGCGATTCAGAAAGCTTGCCGTTGTTGTAAAGCGCCAGACCCAGTTCGTGATGGGCTTCCGGGAAATTCTGGTTTTGGGATATCGCGGTCTGAAACGACTCGATTGCAAGTTCGAGTCTCTGCTCACTGGCGTAAATTCGTCCAAGTTCGTAATGAGCGTCCGGATAGCTTCCGCCGCGCAGCGCAATTGCCGCACTGAACTGTTCGGTAGCTTCGGATACACGACCAAGACTGTAAATTGCAACACCAAGATCGAAGAGCGCGCGCGGGAAGCGCGGGTTTTGCTCGATCGCTTTCTGATAAGCCGCGACCGCATCCTCGAGTGCGCCGGACCTGGCAAGCGCGACGCCCAGATCGTGATAGGCCCAGGGGAAGTGCTCTCGGTGAACGATGCTGGTGCGATAAGACTCGATCGCTTCTTTCAGGTCGCCGCGACGGGCCAGCGCTCGACCCAACGCGTAGTGAGCTTCGGGATACGCCGGTTGTTGTTCGATAGAAGTGCGCGCCTCGGCGATCGCTTCTTCCAACTGCCCCAGTCCGAGCAGGGCCCGGCTCAACTCCAGGTGAGCCTGCGGGAAAGGCGAGCGGCGCTGTTCGATTGCCGCGCGTATTGCTTCGACCGCCCCGGACAAATCGCCCTTCTCGGTCAGGACCCGGCCCAGCTCAAACTGGGTATCCGGGTAGTTGCCGCGCCGCTGATCGAGCGCCTTGCGAAACGCTCCCGCGGCCTCTTCCAGATCGCCGAGCCGCGCAAAGCCGACGCCGAGATTGTGCCAGGCCTTCGGGAACTCGCCGTTGCGCTGCTCGATGGCCCGCTTGAAAGCATCGACTGCTTCCCTGAAATCCCCGCGACGCAGGAGGCTGATTCCGAGATTGTGATAAGCCCAGGGATGATTACCGCTGCGCTGCTCGATGGCCTTGTGATAAGCGTCGATCGCTTCCGGGTACTCGCCTCGCCGCGCAAGCGTGAGCCCGAGCGAGTAGTAGGCATCGGGATTATCGGGCTGCTGCTCGATCGATGATCGCAGGGCTTCGATTGCGCCTCCGACATCGCCCGCATCCAGAAGCGCTCGCGCAAGCTGATAGTAAGCGCGCGGAAAGTTGCCGGTGCGCATCTGGATGGCCATGCGATAGCTGTTGATCGCCTCATCGAGCCATCCTTTGTTGTAGAAGACCAGACCTTTATCGAGATACTGTTGGGCGGTGCTGAGAGAACCAGTCATCGAAACTTCTCCTTGAGAGAAAAAACTCCTGACTCTCAGTGGAGCTACTGCGAGTCGCGATGTCGCGTGAGGAGATGCTCGTGGAATCCTGCGGGATAGCAGCCGTTCCTTTAGCGCGACTGCTCACCGTTCCTGGTCAGTGTTTGAATCGAGCCGGATTAATATACCACGCAAAGCAAGCAGGCCCAACCGAAACATGATTCGTGAGGGCCGGTGGGTGTGATTAGAAATGGGACCTGGGTCGCGGCACTTCGAAGCGGCGATCGAGCGTTCCGCTCCGCAACCCCGTAGGGGTGCGATGTTTATAGTAAAGACCGCACGCGTACTTCCGAGCTCCGTTAGGAGCGGCATAAACCTTTAGCGCAGGACATTCCACCCCTACCGGGTTGGCAACGTAGCGGTCTCGATACTCCTCAGAAGCTCTGGATGGCGGAGGATGATACTGCAAGTACACAGATAACTTCCTGAGCTGGGAGAAGCTCCGCACAGATGAAAACTACAAGATAGTTGCAAGCGTTTCAGGCTGCGTTGATCTTCTTCAGTTCAACCT
>DATNBZ010000069.1:0-81176 GCA_035607285.1 Blastocatellia bacterium
GCAATGTTCTCGCCCATAGTGAGCTTGCCGTTGATGTGCAGAGACTCGATCGGAACGTAGTCGCTGTATTGCTTGTCTATCAGTGCGGCGCGAATGTTGTAGTTCTTCTCATCGTCAGCCGTCCACCAGTTTTTCAAGTTCCCATCGGCGTCGAACTGGCGGCCCTGATCGTCAAACCCGTGAGTCAACTCGTGACCAATGATACTGCCGATTGCGCCGTAGTTAATCGCATCGTCCGCCTTCGGGTCAAAGAACGGCGGCTGAAGTATGCCGGCCGGAAAGACGATCTCATTGAAGTTGGGGTTGTAATACGCATCGACCGTCGGCGTAGTGATTCCCCACTCGGTGCGATCGATCGGCTTACCGATCTTTTTCAGATTGCGTTCAAATTCAAACTCGCTGGCCTGGAGATCGTTCTGCACGTATGATCCGCCGTCAACCGCAAGCCCCGAGTAATCGCGCCACTTGTCGGGATAGCCGACCTTCACAACGATCGCGTCGAGTTTCCTCAACGCATGTTTGCGGGTGTCTTCACTTATCCAATCCAGAGTCGAGAGACGATCGCATAAAGCGGCCTTCAGGTTTGCAACCATTGTTTGCGCTTGAGCCTTTGCCGCACCTCCGAAAGTTTTCGCGACGTAGAGTTGCCCCAGCGCTTCGCCCAGGTCTGAATCCGTGGCTTGCAGAACCCGCTTCCATCGAGGCCTCAGCTCTTTCGCACCCCCGAGGATCGTCCCGTTGAAATGAAAATCCTCGTTTACAAAAGGCGAGCTGAGCTTGCCGGCCGTTGCGTTGATGAGCTGCCATCGTAAATACGTTTGCCAATCGTTGAGCGGAACGGTCGTCATCATCCTGCCAGCTTCCTTGAAAAACTCCGGCTGCGCGACGTTGATGTCACCAGGCTCGGCAATGCCGATGCTCGCAAAGTAGCGGTCCCAGGAATAGCCCGGCGTCAATGCGTTCAAATCAGCAAGACTCATCTTGTGATAGACAGCATTGGGATCACGCTGTTCGACCTGTGTCATAGAAGCCTTCGCCAGCCGTGTTTCCAAAGCCATCGACGTGTTTGCTTCGTTCGCCGCCTGAGCCGGGTTATCGCCAAGCAACTCGAACATTTTGGCGACGTGCTCGACGTACTGCTTGCGAATCTCTTTCGACTTCTCATCGTCGTTTGTGTAGTAGTCGCGGTCGGGGAGACCCAGGCCGGCTTGATAAAGCTGAGCGATGATCCGTGTGCTGTTTTTGAAGTCCTGATAAGCGAAGAAGCCGTACACCGGAGAAATCGTGAGCCGGTGCAGATGGGCTATTTCATCCTGGAGACTCGTGGCATCTTTGATCGCGGCTATGCGAGCGAACTCTTTTTTGAGTGGCGCGGCGCCTTCAGCCTCGATTCGAGCTTCATCCATCCCGGCACGATAGAAGTCGCCGACTTTGCGAATCACGCTGCCCTTCGGCGCTTTGGTGTCTTTGGCGGAGTCTTCGAGAATCTGATGCAGGACGACAAGGTTCTTTTCGTATAATTCGGCGCCCGACCCCCACGAGCTGCGATCAGCAGGGATCGGGGTGTGTTCGAGCCATTGGCCGTTAGCGTATCCGTAGAAATCCTGGCACGGCTTCACGGTTGCGGCCATGCCATTGATATCAATGCCGCGCCATCGCTGTTCGGCAGATTTGGTCTGGGCAATAAGGCCTGAGCTTGCAAGGTTGATTGCAAGCAACAGGCTCACAATCGTAATCCCAAACTTTTGCAGCCTGGTCATGATTTTGATTCTCCTGAGACCGGCAGGTCGATTCACTCGGGCACTGAGTTCTTTAACTATACGGCCAACACGTAAATCAAGGTTTCAATCTGTATAACATTCTCGGGAACGGAATCGTCTCGCGAATGTGCTCTATCCCACATAGCCAGGTGACGCACCGCTCGATGCCCATTCCAAACCCGCCGTGCGGGAACGTTCCGTACTTGCGAAGATCGAGATACCAATTAAAAGCCTCTTCCGGCAACCCGTGAGCTTGAATCTGCTTGACCAGGTACTCGAGATCAGCCGCGCGCTGGCCGCCCCCGATGACTTCCCCGTAGCCCTCGGATGCCAGCACGTCCACACACATCGCAAGCTCCGGGCGCTCGGGGTCGGGCTGCATGTAAAAAGCCTTCACCGCCGCCGGGTACCGGTGCACCATCACGGGCTGATCGAACTGTTTGGATAGATAAGTCTCGTCCGGCGCGCCGAAGTCTCCTCCCCATTCGAAGCGGGCTTCCAGCTCACCCTTATCGTGAGCCTCCTGAAGCATCTTCACTGCATCGTCGTACTGAAGCCTGGGAAACGGCGGCGCTATTTTCTCGAGCTTCGACGTGTCGCGCTCCAACTCCGCAAGTTCCTTGCGTCGATTCTCGAGCACGCGCTGCACGATGAATGTAAGGAAACGCTCCGCAAGATCCATCAGGTCGTCCAGCTCCGCAAAAGCCACTTCGGGCTCGACCATCCAGAACTCCGTGAGGTGGCGGCGAGTCTTTGACTTCTCCGCTCGAAACGTCGGACCGAAGCAATAAACCTTACCGAACGCCGCCGCAGTGGCTTCATTGTAGAGCTGACCCGATTGCGTCAGGTATGCCTTCGAGTCCTCGAAGTAGTCGACCTCGAACAACGTGGTCGTTCCCTCGCAAGCCGCCGGCGTGAAGATCGGCGTATCCATAAGCAGGAAGCCGTCCGAGTCGAAGAAGTCCCGAACCGCGCGAATCACTTCGGCCCTGATGGATAGAATCGCGTGTTGCCGCTTCGAGCGCAGCCACAGGTGCCGATTGTCCATCAGGAACTCAACCCCGTGCTCTTTGGGCGTGATCGGAAACGGCTCTGCGATCTGGACAACCTGGACATCGACTACGTCAAGTTCGAAGCCGCCGGGCGCTCGCTCGTCGGCGCGAACGCTGCCACGCACGATGATCGATGACTCCTGAGTGAGTTTCTCGAAGTCGGTCCATACCTGCTCAGGGACGTTCTTCTTGAAGACGACCCCTTGAATAATGCCTGACCCGTCGCGGATCTGTGGGAACATCAATTTGCCGCTTGAACGAGAGTTATAAAGCCAACCCTTGATCGTGATTTCTTCGCCGATGTGTTTGGATACGTCGCGGATAAATGTTTGAGCCATAGCACTCCGGTCTCTCAGTGAACGTGGATTCGATTAATCGAATTGGTAATCCTACTACAGCGGCTTCAGGGTTTGAAGGTTGCTTTGCGCGCCAGTGTTGTCTTAGACTGGCGGCATCTACCTTCCTGGGCAAACGGAGGTGAGATTATGAATGACGATGACGATACGAAGAACCTGGACAATCACGAACTGCTACTACAGCTAATCGGAATGTTTCGATCGTTCGACGAGCGGCTTCGAGAACACGACGCCAGAATTGAGTCTCTCGAAAAAACAGTCGAGGCTCGGCTCTACGACACTCGGCCCTTGTGGGAAGCAGTTCAACTTCAAATAGTCGAGCTGCGAGCGGAAATGGAAAAGGGCTTCAGAAGATCTGATCGCAAAGCGGCGCTGTTCCACGAGCAGGTTTCCGACCTCTACGCCTACCAGCGAGACATGGACGAGCGCCTCGAGAAGCTTGAGCCCAAGTCGTAACGAGCATTTGTTGACTATCCTACTGACCGTGGTCTACAGAAGATTCGACTGTCTGTAACCCGTCTTGTCTGTGTTTTCATCTCGGACAGTTTGCGTTCTGACACTGTCGAAGCAATTCGATTTCCTGGCGGAATTCGAATAGTTATGCGCGACCTTACAAGACGGCACCGTTGTTGCTGAACTAGTAATTCGTCATGCTCAAGGTGATGAACACCTGTAAGGGCGTGCCTCCGTGGGTGCCCGTCATCGGTGATCGAAGTGGGTCGCAACAGAGGGGCGCCCACCGAGGGACGCCCTTACAGGTGTTCATCAGAATTAGTGTGACTGACTACTGAGTCGCGGGAGATTACTGAACGCAAAACGGAGGATCAGAAAATGTCTGAACGAATAATCGAGGAGCATGTTCACACTGATGGCGGTGGAAGCGGAGGATTGATGGTGCTGGCCGTCGTCCTGCTAATGATAGTCGTACTTGCCGTGCTTTACTTCGCGGGTGTGTTTCGACGTGGTCCGGCCAAGCACGAGATCGATGTCAACATCAATAAGCCCGGCGTAGTTCTGATGCTTCGCTAGGCTGACCTTCGCCGATTAGCGTCGATGAGTTGATAAGCAAGGACTGGCCGGCCACTACTTGAGTGGCCGGCTGGAAGCTAGCGGCTGGCTCTTTGATGCGGGCACTCGTCGATAAGGCGTCTGCTGCGTAAACTGCATCGTTAATGTCTTGTCGACTCAAAGACCATGTCATTCCTTTCGACAGGCAGCCTTTAGTTCCCTTTCGCGGTCGCGCGCCCGCTCCGCAGAACTGCTGCACTTGAGTGTAAAGCTGTCGACAATACTGATCGCGCAGACCTGCCTCTTCTGAAGGTCCAGTTCAGAGTTCAAGCTTTAGCTTGCCGTTTTTTTTCAGCCATAAAGCTCAAGAGCAAGCCAAAGCTTGAGCCCTGAACCGCCAAGTGACCCACCACTCACCGAGAGCTCCGCATTGACAAGGGCTGCGCGCGGGCGATAGAACCTGCTGATAGGATTCAGGCTAGTTCAACAGTGGAACAGACAAGACGCGAGAGGAAAAAGATGCGATACACGGCAACCAGGTTATTTGCATTCATGCTGCCGGCGATGATCTGCGCAACAGCGATGGTCAACACCGCTGACGCGCAAAAGACAAGCGCGCCCGCTAAAGCGGGTTACCATCTGCTGAAGAAGATCGAAGTTGGCGGTGAGGGCGGCTGGGACTATTTGTTTGTTGACGGCACGGCGCGAAGGCTCTATGTCTCGAGAGGTACCCGGGTGATGGTGTTCGATGCAGACACCGGCAAGACTGTAGGAGAGATTCCAGACACAACAGGTGTTCACGGCATCGCCATCGCCGGCGACGTCGGCCGGGGATTCACCAGCAACGGGCGAGACGGGTCTGTGACGATATTTGATTCGAAGACGCTCAAGACGATCAGCAAAGTAAAGGTCGGCACCAATCCGGATTGCATTATCTACGATCCCGCGACGCATCGTGTGTTCGCTTTTAACCGAGGCAGCTCCAGCTTCTCGGCTATCGACGCCAGTAGCGGCGAGGCAGCCGCGCCAGTCGACCTCGGCGGACATCCCGAGTTTGCAGTCGCCGACGGCAAAGGCATGGTCTTCGTCAACCTGGATAACAAGAGCGAGATCGTTGCAATCGACTCCAAAAAGCTGGAGGTGAAAGCGCACTGGCCGGTCGAACCAGGTGAAGATCCTTCGGGCCTCGCCATTGACCGCAAACGAATGCGTTTGTTCTCGGTGTGCGGCAACAAGAAGATGATGGTGCTGGATGCGACCACCGGCAAAGTTGTAGCCGATCTTCCAATCGGAACCGGCCCGGATGCCGCGGGGTTTGATCCCGAAACGAATCTTGCCTTCAGCTCCAATGGTGAAGGAACGCTGACCGTGATTCACCAGGATTCGGCGGATAAGTACTCAGTGGTTGAGAACGTAACCACGCAGCGCGGAGCGCGAACGATGGCACTGGATCCGAAGACGCATAATATTTTCCTGGCTACCGCTCAATACGGCGCCGCTGCCGCGCCTACCCCGGAGCGCCCAAACCCGCGGCCGGGCATAGTGCCGAACAGTTTTGTCATATTGGTATTTGGGAAGTAAACGTTCTTACATCTTTGCGCGCTTTGCGGTCCTTTGCGTCTTTGCGTTGAGAATTATTCTCAGCGCAAAGACGCGAAGAACCGCAAAGCACGCTAAGGTCATTGCCTTTGGACTTCGACGAGATTATCGAAGAAAGTCGCGCCGGCGCCGATGTCGGTCAACTCCTGCGAAACGAGTTGATTGACATTCGCATGACCGGGACTGAGCTTGTTCCACCAGATCGAAAGCGCTACCGCGACGCCGGGTTTGACTCGGTCGGTTATTCGAGCTACAAGCCGGCATTCGCCTCGATCATTCCAAACGCGCACCGTGTCACCATCGTCGATTCCGCGACGCTCGGCGTCCTGCGCGCTGAGCTGGATGAACGGCTCCCGCTCGCTCTTCAGGAAGCTGCTCAGGTGCGAGAACGTTGTGTTCAGAAATGAATTTGCGGGCGGGCTGATCAGTTGCAGCGGAAATCGAGCTGCCAGTTCCGGCGCGCTGTCGGGCGACTCGCGAGGTGGAATGAACGCCGGAAGCGGATCGAGCCCCGCCTGCTCCAACGTCTCGGAATAGAACTCACATTTCCCTGATGGCGTTAGGAACCGGCCGTCCGCAAAAGGCGCGAACGTCTCCGGCAGGTTCAATCGCGCCCATCCCCGCTCCTTTAGTTGATCCAGCGTGATACCGCGGAGCGGCGCGTAGTCGGTCGCGATCGCCTGCCGGATGATGTCTTCGTCCGAGTCTTCAAAACACGAATCGTCAAATCCCATTCGCGCGGCAAGCAGGTGAAACACTTCCCAGTTGGGCTTCGCTTCTCCCATCGGCTGAATCGCCGGCTCGTTGTAGACGAGATAATAGTGGCCATACGGCTTAACCATATCTCGATGCTCGAGCTGCGTCGTCGCCGGCAACAGGATGTCAGCGTAGTCCGCCGTGTCCGTCTGAAACTGCTCGTGAACCACAGTAAACAAATCTTCTCGCTGAAAACCTGTGAGGACTTTCGATTGATCGGGCGCGACCGCCGCGGGGTTCGAGTTATAAACGTAGATCGCCCGGACCGGTGGATCAGCTTCCGTGAGCGCCTCGCCCAGCCGCGACATATTGATCGTTCGCGGATTACCGGGAATCAGGTCGGGCCTCTCGAGAACGTTCTGGTCGAACGCAAACATTCCGCTGGTGGAAAGCAAGATGCCTCCGCCGGCATCGCGCCACGAACCGGTGAGCGCGGGTAGTGACGACACTGCGCGCACCGCCATACCGCCGCCCGCATGTCGCTGCAGGCCGTAGTTGATCCTGATCACCGCGGGCCTGGTCGTCGCGTATTCGCGGGCGAAACTTTCGATCTCTTCTTCGGACACGCCGCATATTTGCGCGGCGCGATCCGGCGGGAATTCGGCGGCTCGCTCGCGCAGTTTGTCGAAGCCGAGCGTGTAGCGATCGATGTAGTCGAGGTCTTCGAGCCCCTCCCTGATAATCACGTTCATCATCGCCAGCGCCAAAGCCGCATCGGTGCCCGGCCTTACTTGAATCAACTGATGGCAGTGGTCGTGTGTGTGATTGCGATAGGGGTTCACTCCGATTAGCCTTGCGCCATTGGCCAATGCTTCCTTGATCTGCGGCCACAGGTGAATGTTCGACGACAGCGTGTTCGTCCCCCACAGCACGATCAGCCGCGCGCGGTGGAAGTTCTCCATATCCGTTCCGATTTTCGCCCCGACCGTGAGCCTCAACGCTTCGCCGCCGGCCGCCGAACAAATCGTGCGAGCGAGCTTGCTTGCGCCGAGACGGTGAAAGAACCGCCGATCCATGCTTCCGTTGTTGACGATACCCATCGTCCCGCCGTAACTGTACGGAAGGATCGCTTCAGGGCCGTCGCTTGAGTCAGCAATTTCCTGAAAGCGCTTCGCTATCGTCTCGAGGGCCTCATCCCAACTGATGCGCTCGAAACGGCCTTCACCTTTAGCGCCGATTCGCCGCATCGGATAGAGCAAGCGATCCGGATTGTAGACTCGCTCGAGATAGCGGGCGACTTTGGTGCACAGGAATCCCTGCGTAGGAAGATGATCGGGATCGCCCGACACTTTTGTAGCGCGGCCGTTTTGGACTTCAACAAGCATCGCGCAAGTATCCGGACAATCGTGCGGGCACGCGGCATGGATAATCTTCATTTCTTGCATTGAGGCTCTTCAGTGCGTCAGGCTTTGCTCCGAAACAACTGCTTGAGTTGTTTGTAAGCAGGGAGCAGCAGGCGATACTTTATCTTGCCGTAACGAGAAAGCAATCGCCAACCAAGAGAGTTGGTGATCTTCGCGAGATCAGCGCGCTTAATAGCCAACTCTTCGGCCAGCTCGACCGCCTTCTGCCTGCCTTCAGAAACCTGATCTTCGAGTCGCGCTGCTTGCCTTGCGTGGCTGGCCTCGAGAACCTCTGTCTCTCGTTCGCGATCGGTCAAGCGCGAACGCAGCACATTGTTCTCGGTTTCCATCGAGTCGCGCTCACCCTGCAGCCGCGCCATTTCGATTTCGTGTGAACTCTTGAGAATCGATATCTCCGTTTCACGCGCGGCAAACTGCGAATGCAACTTATAGTGTTCGGCTTCGATCCAATCCCGCTCTCCCTGCAACCGGTCGTTTTCTTTCAATCGTCGAGCCAACCATCGCAAGTAATGGGCGGCCTCGCGAGACTCAGCCGCCCAATCACTCCCGCCTGTAGCGTGTTCTTCAATCACCTCCCCATAAAGCGACAGTAGCTCATCAATCACCGCATCACGGCCGGCGGTGGCCCGAATCCGTTGCGATACGAGGGCCGCATCGTCGGCGTCATATTTAGCGATCTCACTGGCAATCGCATCCACGCTGATTGATTCACTGAGCGCCCGTATCCCGAAATTCAGCGGGCGCAACCGTTCGAACTCGCGCGTAGTTACCATCGGCCCAATATTGCGCCCGTCGTATAGCACGACCGCCGCCCCGACTGACATCGCCTCGATCGCGGATCTTGCCTTCGCGAAAATGAGGTCGTAATTACCGAGGACAATCTCCGGCTCTGCACTCGGTTTGCCCGAACTCAACCCGATGACGTCGAGCGCAATTCCGGCGCGTTCGCACGCGTCCCGCACATCCGCGACAGTCGTATGTTCATTTGCCTCGTTGCTGAAGACCAGAGCGCGTTCGGGGCGTGACGGAAGAGGTGCTCGCGGCTTAAACCGTTCGAGGTCGGCAAAGTTGAGCAGAACGCTGACGCGATCTTCCGGAATGCCGTTCTCTAAGACAAGGCGGTCGCGACAAGTGTAGTCTACCGCGACATACCTCAAGATCCTTGGGAAGCGAGGCGGAATTTCTTCCCAGGGGATCCATCCGTGACAAACGAAAATCGCAGGAGTACTCGGAAAGTGAAGCAACGCCATCATCGTCTCGACATGATGTTGTCCGTGAATAATGTCGGGCGGGGTCGTCAGCGCATCAAGGCTGTCTATCACCGGGATGGTCGCATCGCGCAGCTCTCGCGCCACATCTCCCAGCAAAGTGCTGAACGCGACCGGTGTGTGACCCCGTTTGAGCAGAGCGATCGCAATGTCTCGCACGTACAATTCGGAGCCGGCTCGGTTCGCGAGAGTGTTATTGGTAATCAGTACCGTGAGGCCGCCCATTGGATTACCTCTTTGCGTGGTTCTGCAGCTCTTCGAAGATTGGCAAAATGTGTTCGCGGTAACGGATCACGCGGAGATAGTGACCTTCCGATACCTGCTTCTCTCCATAACGCTCATAGAAGGGCGGCTCTTCAACAGGACCATCTGTGCCAACAGCACTGATGACCGGTCGGAGAGCTTCGAACCGAAAGGCACCGGTTCCTGCTTCGTTGATCATTTTCGCGACGTCGTCTCTGAGCTCCAAATACGCTTCTGCCGCCCCAAGTTTTCGCCCGAGGGCGGCTTCGTCCAGACGGAACCGTATTTCCTCACCGCGAGACACATCTGAATTCAAATCGGGCTGGCCGATGACGCGGAAGTCAAAGTTCGCAATTGGATTTGTCTTGCGTCTGTTCGCCAGCTCCACTGCAGCGTTGATCACGCTGCGGCACAAATCATGTATCGGGTTGTAGCCTTCTATTGCGTCTCCAACGACGTATTCAACGTGGTGGCGCAAAAATGCCTGGCCAAGCTCTTCCGCCAGGTCTATGAAACCCTCGAAGTCGGCATCGAGTATCGCCGAATAGATATCAACGTCTTTGAAGCGGCCATAGATCGGGCCCTCTGAAGCGCCGCACTCACCCACAAGCCTGGTCGTCGACTCCAATCTCGAGTGCCCCGAACGGCCCGAGCCGTCTGTGAGTACGCACACGATCGGTTGTGCCAATACCATCCAGCCGTGTACGCGCAACTCATGACCGGGATGCGCGACGACGAGCGCGGCGCGCCGATCTTCAAGCGCGCGTGGCAAGCAATATCCGATTGTTGATTCCGCCTCCCGAGGTAAAGAAGGCACAAACCCTACCGAGTGCAACTAATTGATTCCTTTCCGGCGAAGGCCGGCGGCCCTACCGTAACGAAACCCGTATCCAGTCCAGGGGGAAACCAGATTGACGAAACATTGGATCAAATCTACTGCAACCTCAGTGCACAATAATAAACGCTGATTCGGAGGAGCGCCACTAAACCATGATGCAGAGTTTGCTCGGGGGGTGATTAAGAGCCGGACTTCTCACGTAGTAACGAATTTGTCCGTTTCTGAGAATCCCAACGAATAAATTCGTTACTACTTGGGCGTTATCCGTTGAAAGTCCCACTTTTTGATCACACCCTTTGCTCGCTGGAACGCCGCGTCGCTTTCGGCCTGCACAATTGACGCCGACATTGAGGGAAGTATCCCGCACGAATTATTCGTGACGGATTCGGAGCCAGAACTGGCTGTCGCAGTCCATTCCGGATAGTTCCTCCACTTTAAGCGCGCGCCGTTTGCACTGCTCAACAATCCATGTCAATGAGTGCTTTATTACACCGGGCGTATCCGACTCGTGGCTTGTGCCGATCCAGTCATTGCCCTTGTAATCCTCCTCCGAGGACCGGGCCGGGAGATAGGAGGTGAGAAAGATACTCGAAGGATTCGAATCGCGAATAAACGAATCGAGCATAGCTGCGATTTGGGGCTTGCTTGCATGTGTCCAGATCGATCTTGCGAGGAAGAAATCGAACCGGGCGCCGAAGACGGAAGAGTCGAAGCGCGGGTTGAAATCGAACCGTGGCTCCTTGAGAGTCACTTCCTCGGGCGTGAAAAGATATCGTAGTCCGTACTCAACCCGCTGCCGCGCCGGTTCGATCCCGTGATAGCAACCGGGGTCGAGAAATCTTACGAGCCAATAAGCAATGCGTAGGCATCCGCAGCCAATCTCGAGTATTTCCGATTCGGGGTTCAACCCTTCGCCGAGTAAAGCAATCAGTTGTTCGCGCCCCGCTTGCTCGAACGTCTCGACGGGAACCCCCAGAAAACCGTGCTGGGATATCATTTCTTCCGCGAGCTTCTGAACTCTGGACATAAACCATTCCCGTCAATAAAGCGTTCCGGAGATGTGTTAAATAAGAAGGCTAACTGCCGACTGCTATTCTATATCAGACGCATCACAGTTTAACGAGGCGTGATTAAGAGCCGGACTTGGGTGGGACGTAAGTCACCCGGAACTCAGCGCGGGGAATCGAGCGTTCCGCCCGGCAACCCCGTAGGGGTGCGATGTTTATAGTTACGGACGCCGACCCGGACTTCCTAGCTCCGTTAGATGCGGCATACAAGCTGAGCGCAGGGACATTTCACCCCTACGGGGTTCGCAACCTATGGAGCTCGTACTATAGACATTCTACCCCTACGGGGTTCCAGGGAATTCTCAGGACCTTCCTCCGGCGAAGAGTCGCGGGCGATTACCGGCTCAAGTCCCGCTTTGATCACACCCGTTAAAGAGTTTGGCGGGGCCGCGCCTTTGTCGCTGATCTGTCAGCCATAGTATTCTCTCCAACACATGAAACTCTGGGGCGGAAGATTCAAAGGCGAAGCCGATGCCGAGTTCGCGCGGTTCAACTCGTCATTTTCCTTCGATCGGCGATTGATTGAAGCCGACATCGAGGGAAGCCTCGCCCACGCCGAAGCGCTCGTCGCCGCTGGAATCCTCAGCCAGGAAGAAGCGCGCAGGATCGCCTGGGCTCTCAAGGAGATTCTCAGTCGCGCGCGCGCCGATAAAAGCCGCCTCCTGGGTTCGAAGGACGGCGGCGATGCGGAAGATGTGCACAGCTTTGTAGAAGCCGAGCTCGTGGCCGCGATCGGCGATGTCGGTTACAAATTGCACACGGGCCGCAGCCGCAACGATCAGGTTGCGACGGATCTGAGGCTGTTTTTGCGCGCCGAAATAGACGCGTCCCGCGAGTTGATTCGCGACCTTCAGCGAGCGTCGATCGAGCTGGCTGAAAAGTATCCCGATTGTGTGATCCCGGGCTACACCCACCTGCAGCGCGCGCAGCCGATCTTGTTCGCGCACTACTTGCTAGCCTATTACCAGATGATGAAACGCGACCGCGAGCGTCTTGAACAGATGCGCCGGCGCGTCAATGTGTCGCCCCTGGGAGCAGGCGCTCTCGCGGGTACGGGGTTTCCACTCGATCGCGAATTGATAGCGCGCCGGCTTGGCTTTGATGGAGTATGCGACAACAGCGTCGATGCGGTAAGCGATCGTGATTTCGTGATCGAGTTCATCGGCGCGGCCGCGATCGCAATGGTGCATCTCAGCCGGCTTGCCGAAGACCTGATCATCTACTCTACAACCGAGTTTGGCTTTATCGAGCTTTCGGATGCCGTTTCGACCGGGTCGTCGCTGATGCCCCAGAAGAAGAACCCTGATTCGCTGGAGTTGATTCGCGGGAAGGCCGGTCGAGTGTTTGGTCATCACGCCGCGATGCTCGCGACGATGAAGGGACTGCCGCTGGCCTACAACAAGGACATGCAGGAAGACAAGGAAGCGCTGTTCGACACCATCGACACGTTGAGCGGCTCGCTGAGGGTGATGGCAACTGTGCTTCGAAACATCAAGGTGAACAGTGAAGCTGCCAGGCAAGCCGCATCGACTGGCTATCTGAACGCGACGGACCTGGCGGACTACCTTGTGCGAAAAGGCCTCGAGTTTAGAAAGGCTCACGAGCTTGTCGGGCGCGTCGTAACGCAGGCGATCGAGCAAAGCAAGCCGCTGGAAGGGATCACCCTGGAGGAATACCGGGGATTCTCAGATCTGTTCGGTGATGATCTTTACGCGTCACTGAGCCTGGAGTCTTCGCTTGGCAGTAAATCGGCGATCGGGGGAACGTCGGCAGATCGTGTGGGCCAGTCATTAGTAAACGCTCGCAAAGAAATAGACCACGGATGACACGGATTTAACGGATGGGCACGGATCGTTCTACATGGCGTCAGCCTCGAAGCGGAGTGAACCCTACGTTGAGATTGACGTACGGCAAAGCCATCATATAATCAGCCGCAGTTTACGAAACCGGGGGATGACGCTTATCACGAAAGCTGACTGGAAACTTCATGGGGTTCGCATCGTTCATTCCGAAGACCTCGATGCCAACACTCCTCAAACTCCGGGAATGAATCGAGCCGCGGCGATCACTCACGCGCGAGCCGGCGCCTCGAAGCTCTGGGCCGGCACTGTAAGCATTCATCCCAACGCAAAGACCGGAGCGCATCATCACGGCGAACTCGAAAGTGTAATCTACGTCGTAAAAGGCAAGGCCCGCATGCGGTGGGGCGATCGACTGGAATTCACCGCTGAAGCCGGAGCCGGCGACTTCATCTACGTGCCGCCTTTTGTTCCTCATCAGGAGATCAACGCCAGCACCGATGAGCCGCTCGAATGCGTGCTCGTGCGAAGCGGGCAGGAACCAATCGTAGTCAATCTCGACATTCCGACCGTCGAGCCGCCTGAAGAGGTTCGATGGATCGACGATGTGCATCCGAAGGCGCCACAATGAAAGCGCAGTTGACGAAGAGCGGGTTCAGGGTTCTGTTTGCGAGCTTTGCGGTCCTTTGCGAGCTTTGCGCTAAAGGAACCTGAAAATACATTAGCGCAAAGCTCGCCAAGGACCGCAAAGTTCGCCAAGGAGCGCACCCGTTCGCCAAGGACCGCAAAGCTCGCAGAGAATACCTTGAACGCGGAAACCGCCACTCACTTGTCGAGCGGGACGCTGACCACCGGCGTGTCCCAGTGCCCAAGCAGAATCTCGAACCTCCGCTGCTCTTCGCGTTTGTAAGTCTCCTGATCCGGATACAGCTTTTTGATGATCGGCTCTTCGCTCGCCTGGTCCGATGCCGCAGCCATATTCCTGAAGACTATCGTCACGCGATAATCCCAGCGCCCTTCTTCCGTCGCGTGATAACGCGGCTTCACGCAGGTTACGCTGAGTATCCGCCCCGTCTCCATCTGTTTCTTGAGTATCGGGTAGTGGTTCTTCAGGAATAGCCGTATGAACTCGTCGGCATATCCCCACCTGGCCTTGTAGTAGTAGTCCGCGGCGAACGGTTCGTCCACGGTTTTTGTCTGGCTGTTCACTGTTCCCCCGGCGCACACAAGAACGAGCCCGATCACAATAACCGCCATCGCGTTGCTAAGTCTGTGAGTCATGCATTCCTCCAGTGAGCGTTATCTGAAATCACTTATCAGGACTACGTCCGAAGTCTGAGCGCCACGCGCACATGCGAGCCGGCCATCACGAGACCAGTCCCAGGAAAACATTAGATCAGATTTGAAGTTGGTTAACTGTACCGGTGTGCCGCCCGCCAGCGGCTGGCCCCAAAGGTTTGAGACTCCCTGGTGAGTGTCGATGTAAGTCAAATACCGTCCGTCAGCAGTCCATCGAAGCTCGCGCCATGCGTTGATGGTCATGGTGTCGAAGACATGAGCCGGTTTCCCATCTTCAAAGGAGAGGGCTGCGATGCGCAGTTGCCAGTCCGAACCCGGGGGTATGAAGTTACATGCGATCAGCTTTCCGTCAGGCGAAACGGAAGGCCGTTGCACCACGTCGTTCGCGCTGGTCACCTGGACCGGGACGCCGCCCTCGATAGGCGTCTTCCACAAAAGATGATTTCCGCCGGACTCCAACTGGAAGATCACCCACTTACCATCAGCGGAGCAGCTTGGAAACCAGCCTCCGTCAAAGTTCACTTGTGTAGGATTGTTTCCATCCGGGTCGATTCTCCAAATGTCGCTTCTGCCGGCTCGGTCGGAACCAAAGACGATGTAGCGGCCATCAGGCGAGACAGACGGATTGACGTTAGAGCCGGCGTCTGAAGTCAGTTGTTTTTGAGCAGTCCCGTCCGGGTTCATTATCCACAAGTCGAGCCGGCCGCTTGCCAGCGAGTGATACACGATCCTGCCGTCGGGCGTCCAACAAACGCCTCCCCCGTTATCCGCTCGGCCGGCGCCGGTTGGATTGTGCACGAACACACCCGCTCCGTATCTCCCGCCCCCGGACGTAATTTGTTTTGCACGAACGGCATCACCGCCGGGCGCAACCCAGATGTTTGACACTTGATCGCTCTGCACGGTAACCAGGGCCTTTGAATCGGCGGTGAGGCTTATGTTGTTATAACCGTTCAGGTCGTTTGTAATCCTCCGCGCCTCACCGCTCGGATAAGCGAGGTGCCAGATCTGCGGCTGGCTTGAAGCTTTGTCTGACCCGGGAACCAGCAAACCGTTGCCATCCGGCAGCCAGGCGATTCGTCCGACGTTAAACCATTTCTGAGACTTGATCGGTTTCTCGGCCCCGCCCGATGTGGGAGCTTCTACGATGCTGAAACTGCCGTCCTGGAAGTTCTGAACGGTGAAAGCGATCACGCGGCCGTCAGGCGACCACGCCGAATCGTAAATGATCTCGGGCGTCCAACGCGAAGTAATCTTTCTTTCGCTGCTTCCGTCGGAGTTCATGACTAAGAGCAACTTCTCCGAGCGAGGCCCCTCTCCCCGGCCGGGTCTCCATCGAGCGAAAGCGATCTGCTTGCCGTCAGGAGAAAACGTGAGACCGCCGTGCACTCTTTCTGTGATCTTCTTTGGGGCGCCGCCCAGCACCGGCATTTGATAAAGCGTGCTGTCCGGGAGACCTTCCTCTTGTTTGACGTAGTAGACGTAATTCCCGTCGGGCGAAAAGATCAGCCCGTTGTATTGCGCGCCGCTGGCCGGTGCTATCAACACGCTGCTTGAAGTGGCGACCTGGCGCATCCAGATGTTCTGACCGGCTGCATCATTCATCACGAACGCCACGTATTTGCCGTCGGGCGATATTGCGGCTTCGGTGACACGGCCGGTCGTGGTGAGCCTGGCTACATTCATCGTTTGAAACGGCGCGGCGAGCTTATCCTGGCCAACAAATCGGTACAAACCATAGCCCACCGCGCCGATTAGAAGAATCACCGTTAACAGCGCAATGGCCGCGCCGGTTTTGTGACGCTTGATTTCACTCAGGATTATCTCGGCGCTTGACGTAGTCCTGGGCGCCGGGCTGCCGGCGGTGTCCAGTGCAGGCGTTCCGCCGGTTCGAGCCGCAGCTTGCCGGCCCTGGGTACCTGCGCCGCGAGCATCGCCGGCGGTGGAATGCGCTGAAGGCCTGAGCTTTGATTCGATCTCCAGTTCCTGCTTGAGGCTGCGCAGGTCGACCATGAAGTCGCGAACGCTTTGGTAGCGTTCCTCTCTGTCCTTCCGCAGGGCCTTGCTGACGATTCGCTGAAGCTCAGCCGGAACGCGCTCAACATATCGCTCCAACTGCTCGGGCTCCGTCTTGAGTATCGAAGCGATAACGTCGCTTGTGGTCTCGCCCTGAAACGGCAGATGGCCCGTGACCATTTCGTAGAGCACCACGCCGAGACTGAAGATGTCTGTCCTCCCATCGACCGGGTGGCCGCGCGCCTGTTCGGGCGACATGTAATAAGCCGTACCGACGATCGTGCCTGGATCGGTCTGCAGCTTCATCACCGTCAGCGCCGTCTCGCTTGCGGGCGTTCGACTCTCCGTAAGCTTGGCCAGTCCGAAATCCAACACCTTCACGTAACGGTCGGGCCGCAGCATGATGTTTTCCGGTTTTATGTCCCGGTGAACTATCCCGGCGGCGTGCGCTGCCGCCAGCGCGCTCGAGGCCTGGGCGCATGCGTCGAGCACCTCGACGAGGCTCGAGCTTCGGCGCCGCATCAACGAGCGAAGCGTTTCGCCTTCGACGTATTCGGTGGCGATGAAGTGGATGCCGTCTATCTCTCCGACATCGAAAATGGTGAGAATGTTTGGATGATTCAATGCTGAAGCCGAGCGCGCCTCCATCTCGAATCGGCGCAGCCTGTCCGGGTCGCGGGTGTAAAAAGCCGGGAGCAGCTTGAGCGCGACGCGACGACCCAACCGGCGGTCCTGGGCGAGGTAGACTTCGCCCATCCCTCCCACTCCGAGCACCTCGGTAATCTTGTAAGCCCCAAGCTCTCTTCCTATAAGAGATTCGCTCTCGCCATTGATCACAAGCTCGGCGGCCGCTTCGAAGACGGGCGCCTCGATGAAGCTGCCGGCTTTATCGTGAGAGTCGATCAACGCCTCGACTTCGCGGCGCAACGAACGATCTCCCTTGCATGCCTCATCGAGAAACGCCGCGCGCTCCGCCTGGCCGCGATCGAGCGCAGCCTGAAAAATGCCGTCGATTTGTTTCCAGCGTTCGGCCTTCAATGAACGTCCTTGACGCTACCGATTATCTGAAGCCGCCAATCAAGACCACATCGCTGGCGATGCTTCCGCGCGCCACAGCCAGTTGTTTGCCGTCACGCGACCAGGCGTGACTAAATATTTGATCGGTCCTGAAGTTGGTCAACTGCTTCGGCGCGCCGCCGTCGATCGGATATGACCATATATTAGAAATGCTGTCGCGCAAGTCCGTGTATGTCAGCGCACGCCCGTCAGGCATCCAGTGAACCACTTGTTCAAGAGGCTGCGGCAGGTCAAAAACCTTTGTACGCTGCCCGCCTTCAACCGTTATAAGGGCGAATCTCTGACGCTTTGGCGTTGCCTGCTCATCCACGAATCTAAAGACAATCTGTTTTCCATCCGGAGATGGGGCGGGTCTGGCCGAAGAGTAGTCCGTGAGCCGAATTGGATTGCCGCCATCGATAGAGACCTTCCACAACTGGCTTACGCCCGTTTCGGTGCCTGAGTAAACCACCCATTGACCATCGGGGGTTATCTCCGCGTTCTGAGCGCTGGCTACGCCGGTCAATTGTTTCGGATTGCTGCCGTCCAGCTCCATTCTCCAAATACAGGAATTGCCTGTGCGATTCGAAGAAAAAACGATATAGCGTCCGTCAGGGGAAACCGTTGGTCCAAGGCTCGCACGCTCATCAGCAGTCAATTGTTTCTGGCCTGTCCCATCCTTATTCACGATCCATATGTTCACGACGCTTCGCGTTCTGCTCGTGTAGATAATTCTGCCGTCAGGGGTCCAACATAAGCCGGACAAACCATCTGAGTTGTTCGATGTAATCTGGGTGGCGCGGCTTGCATCACCTGCGGGCGCTATCCATATGTTTGAGTTTTGCTGGGTCTGCACTGTGCCCAAAGCATTGGAGTCTGCGGTCAGGCTGATGCCGCCATAATCATTCGTGTCATTTGTGATCCTTCGTACCTGGCCGCCGGGATAGGAAACATGCCAGATTTGCTGTGACGGATACGACTCTTTGTCGGAAGCGGCGACGATCAAGCCGCTTCCATCCGAAAGCCATGCCAACTGACCGGCCGAACGCCACTGCTGATGGGTGATCTGCTGTTCGGTGTGATCTTTAATCCGGACCGTCATCACATTCCAGTGGCTGCCGGAGGCGTCGCCGATTCTTAACGCATAGGCAATCCTCTCCCCATCGGGCGACCAGGATGGGCCCCAGGCTTTCTTTGATGTGGAATAGATGTCACGCTGGCTATGCGTAACCAGAGCTTGCTCTCCTGTGCCATCAACGTTCGAGGTCGCTACGACTCCTTCGTCGCGCTGCGGATAACCGCGCATGTAGACTAGTTGTTGGCCGTCGGGAGAAACACTGATGGCTCCATCCACATCCCTGGCCAGCATTTTTACCGAGCCGCCAAGGACCGGCACTCGATACATCGCATTCTCGACCGATTCCCACCTTAGAAAGTAAATGTAATTCCCATCCGGAGAGAAGATCAGCGAGTTGTAGTCAACATGATCGGCGGGAACAATCTCTGTATCGCTGCCCGTCGCAATATGCCTCAGCCAGAGGCTCTGCTGCCCTTTCCCTCCCAACGCGTGCGCCACATATTTCCCGTCTGGTGAGATCGCCGCACAACTCGCCTTTCCGGTTGTAGTAAGCCTGGTCAGTTTCATGCTGGCGAAGGACTCGGGCGATTGCGGTGCGATTTGTCGCTGGCTGAATAGCCTTGCTATTCCCATCCCAACTCCGGTAATCAAAATCGCCACGCCAATGAAAACCAGCGCCGCGCCTTTCTTGTGCCGCTTTATCTCGCTGAGGATGACCTCAGCGCTCGACGTCGTGAGCGCACCACCGTCTCCCGTCTTCTTCGGTGTTTGGCCGTCAGTATCGATGACCGCTTGCGTTCGAGTAGTCGTCCTGGAATCGTCGATATCCGGCGCTATGACTTGCGCACGCGCGGCTTGAAACTCGAGCTCCTGTTTTAGCCGCCGGAGATCAACCATCATGTCTCTTGCCGTCTGATAGCGGTCATCCCTGTCTTTCGTCAGCGCTTTTGTGACGATCCATTGCAGAGCCTCGGGAACATCATTCGAATAGCGCGCCAGCGGCGGCGGCTCCTTCGAAATTATCAGGGCAATCAATTCGCCGGCAGTCTTGCCTTCAAACGGCGGGCGCGCCGCGATCATTTCGTAGAGTACCATTCCAAGACTGAAGAGATCGGTCCGCGAGTCGAGCGGCAACCCGCGGGCTTGCTCGGGCGACATATAATTCACTGTTCCCAGAACCGTACCCGGATCGGTATCGACCCGCGCGATGGTGGCCGCTTGAGTGTTGTCCGCGGCGCCGTGGCTCTCCGAAAGTTTCGCGAGCCCGAAGTCCAGGACCTTAACGAAACCATCGCGTCGCACCATTATGTTCTCCGGCTTTATGTCGCGATGAATTATCCCGGCCTGATGCGCGGCCTCGAGCGCATTCGCCACCTGGATCGTTATCTCGAGAGACTCTTTCACGCTGAGGGTCGCGCTTGATAGCCGCCGGCGAATTGTTTCCCCATCGATGTACTCCGTCGCCAGGAAACGGATTGAGTCTGCTTGTCCAATCTCGAAGATCGTGATGATGTTTGGATGATTCAAGGCTGACGCGGCGCGCGCCTCTTGTTGAAATCTCCGAAGCCGCTGTTCATCCGCGGTGAAGTAATCCGGCAGGAGTTTCAGCGCCACGTTCCGGCCGAGACGGCGGTCCTGCGCGAGATAAACGTCACCCATCCCGCCCGCCCCGAGCAGTGCGGTGATCCTGTAAGGCCCAAGCTCTCTTCCGATCAGAATTCCACCGTGAGCAGTTGCCAGGAGTTCAGGAGCCTGTGCGAAAACGGGAGACTCGATAAAGCTTCCGGCCTTGTCAGAAGAATCGATCAAGGCCTCTACTTCGCGGCGCAACGAATGATCTCCCTCGCATGCCTCATCGAGAAAAGCCTCGCGCTCCCGCGGGTCGCGTTCGATCGCGGCTTGAAACACCTTGTCGATTTGCTGATAGCGTTCAGGAGTCATGGAGCTGTGGTGATCACGATATCTGATCTATCTGCTGCCGGCGATCAGGCTTCATCTGTCGCTCCTTCCTTAATCTCGCGATAGAGCCATGCTTTTGCCGCTCGCCACTCTCGCTGGACCGTAGCAGGCGAAATAGCGAGAACCTCGGCGGTCTCTTCTATGTTCAGCCCGCCGATGTATCGCAGCTCGACGATTCGCGCCTTCCGCTCATCCATCGCTTCGAGGCTCGTCAGCGCATCGTCAAGCGCTACGAGATCGGCCGCCTGCTCTTGAGAGACAATTGCCGCTTCGTCGAATGAAACCTTGACGGCTCGCCCGCCGCGCTTTGCGAAGTGGCGCTTTCGAGCATGCTCAACCAATATGCGGCGCATGGCCTGCGCAGCAACCGCGAAGAAATGTGCTCGGCTCTGCCAACGCATCTGGCTGTAATCCACCAGCCGCATGTAAGCTTCGTTGACCAGCGCCGAAGTTTGGAGCGTATGGCCCGGCCGCTCCCGGCGCATGTAATAGGCGGCTAACCGGCGGAGTTCCTGGTACACGACGGGCACCAGCTTATCCAGCGCCGCCTTGTCGCCGTTGCCCCAATCCAGCAATAGTTGAGTAACTTGATTTTGTGAGAGTGTCACGGCCGAATGCTCGTTTAGTCGACTGAAGAAGCCAGCTCAAACGCGCGGATTATACCACGCTCGGTTGCTGGCAAGAACAAATGTAGGTCGTCCCTCCTCAGAAACCCTGCCGGTACTTTTTTGCATCAGGCCACGCGTATAAAGAAACTCTGTAAAGCTGCAATGTTCGTAGTCCGGCCTTCAGGCGGAAGTTCGTAATTCAACGTAAACGCATGAAAGCTCCCCAAACCTACGGTTGTGGTAAGCCCGCGTAGTGGGCACTGGAGTTTGGAGATTTACAACCACGAAGTGGGCGCTGGAGTTTGGAGATTTACAACCACGAAGTGGGCGCTGGAGTTTGGACATTTACAACCACGAAGTGGGCGCTGGAGTTTGGAGATTTACAACCACGAAGTGGTTGCGACCCAAAGCCCAGGGTTGCGGTACTCCGCTACCCTGGGTGACGGTGCCGTGCCGAGACCACTCAACGGGGTGGCACCAACCCCAAAGGGGTTGCGGCGTGGCTCGCGAGGTAGATTAACGACGAATGCGGCGGGCAGTGGGTGATGATGCGATGGCAGGCCGCAACCCCTTCAGGGTTGGGCCAAACGAATTGGGTAGTCTCGGCACTGCACGGTCACCCAGGGTAGCAGAGTACCGCTACCTGAGCTGTAAGACGCATCCCCTTCGGGGAAATGTCCAACTCAATCCCTAAGCCTGCGGTTGAGGGATTGCAGTCTTCCGTTGGTAGGAACTATTTCCCGGCGGCGGAAGCCATTTCCCCGCGGCGGGAACCATTTTCCGGACGGTCCTTTTTACATTAGCCCAGGCGTTTACGCCTGGGTTCACAGGATTTTTACATTAGCCCAGGCGTTTACGCCTGGGGTCACGGGATTTTTACATTAGCCCAGGCGTTTACGCCTGGGTTCACGGGAGTTGTGAGTCTCATTTTCGAGCCCGATTTATCGGGCTTTGTCCACCGATCGAAGATGGCTAAAGCGTTTTTCAAGCCCCGTTAACGGGGCTTGAAGAATGTGGTAGCTCAGGATTCCCAGGCGTAAACACCTGGGCTACGGAAAAACGTGGCCGCTCAGGAGCCAAGGCGTAAACGCCTGGGTTAAGAAAAAAAGTTCTCCGTTGCCACGCCAGCGGTTGCTTCGTCGCATCGGCTCGTTAATGCGCGCAAGACTACGCCGTGGGCGCCCCTCGTTACCATTGCCGTAGGCTTGCCAGGAGGGGCGGCCACGGAGGGCCGCCCCTAAATGTGTTTATCAAAATGATTGTTCGCCAAAGTGATTTTTTTGGCTCGGCGTGATGGGATTCCCGATCGGTTCTCGCCATATGGTCCGAGGACAGAAGTCGAGGATCAATTCGATTATCGAGACACGAAAGGAGAACACCATGAAAAGAACACTTATGATAGCAGTCGCAATCGCCGGCGCAGTCTTCTGCGCATTTCAGTTGAGCACCCCGAGTGTATCAGCTCAGCAACAGACAGATGACAAGCTTCCGAGCAAGATCTGGAAGCGGGGCCTTGCCATCGCGCCGGTCGCCCTAAACCTCACCGGCAAAGACAAGGTCCTGGTTGGCGAAGGCAGTTACCTCGTCAACACTATGTGCGTAGACTGCCATACCTCCCCCGCATTCGCGGCGGGCGGCGATCCGTTCTCAGGTCAGCCTGAGAAGATCAATGCCGTAAACTACCTTGCAGGAGGCGAGCATTTCGGCCCGTTCACTTCGGCTAATATCACCCCCGATTCCAAAGGCCTACCCGCCGGGCTGACGCTCGATCAGTTCAAACAAATGATCCGAACCGGCTTCGACCAGGAGCGGCACCCTCAGTTCGGACCGTTCCTCCAGGTGATGCCGTGGCCGGCTCTTTCGAAGCTGACGGACGATGATCTCGAGGCGATCTACGAGTACCTTCGCGCCGTTCCACACGCTGAGCCCGCTCAGTAAGACGTGATGAGCAATTCTCATCAGACGCAGCCGCGACTGCGCTGCTTGATCTCAATTCAGACGACATAACAGAAAGGAGACGGTATGACCAATAAGAGGTTTCCACTTTATTCACTCGCAGCGGCCCTGGTTCTCGCATTCACAAGCATAAGTGCCAGCGCCCAGTCTGCAACCACCTCAGTATTAACCGCAGGGCTGAAGACGCCTACCAGAATAATTGTCAGCCCGAAAGGTAATCTGCTCGTCGCCGAAGCGGGAAACGGGCCGAACACCGGACGAATTTCAATCATCGACCCGGCAACGGGCAGTCGTCGAACCCTGGTAGACGGATTGCCGTCCGGGTTTGCTCCTCCGGAGGGCGACGCGTCGGGACCTTCGGGGCTGGAGATGCGCGGGCGCACTCTGTACGTGGTTATCGGAGCGGGCGATGGAACGATGAATGGACCGGTGCCCGGAACCGAACTGCCAAACCCCAACCCGTCGTCGCCCTTCTTGAGCTCTGTGCTGTCGATTCGCCTGAGTGCACTCGCGGAGGACACGACGCAGGGCTTTACGATCGCTGCCGCCGATCAGGGGTCGTTGGGGTTTAAGAAGCTTTCGGACGGAGCCGGCAATGAATTGGTCATCGAGTTGGTGACGAATTTCCGCAACTTCAGTGAAGAGCCCATTCCAGGGTTTCCTACAACCGTTCGGGCCTCGAATCCATTCGGCATAGCGCTTCGGGGAAACACTCTCTACGTCGTCGATGCGAGCCAGAACCTGGTCTGGGAAGTCGACAGCGATACGGGTGCGACTCGGCGCTTTGTAACCTTCGCGTCAAGACCAAACCCGTTGCCGTTCGGCCCGCCCTTCATAGATCCGGTGCCTGACAATGTTAGGCTGATGGGCAAGAGCCTGCTTGTGCCGTTATTGACCGGCTTTCCATTCCCTGGCGGCTCGGCAGAAGTGCGCAAGATCAGACTCGTCAATACCGCCAACGAGCCGTTCATCACCGGGCTTTCGTCGGCAATTGACGTGCTGCCTGCAAAGAACTCGAGCGGTCAGGATCAATTCTTTACGCTCGAATTCAGCACGGATATGCTGGCCAACGGACCCGGCCGATTGATGCGATTCGACGGCATCGGAGGATCTCGTGTAGTACTGGTGGACAACCTGATCTCGCCCACCGGCATGGCCCAGAATCCAACAACCGGAGACCTCTACATTGTAGAGACCTTCCCCGGGCTCATCCTTCGAGTAAAGACGCAGTAACACCAGCAGGTCTTAACGCAAGGACGCAAAGTCGCAAAGCCGCAAAGCCGCGATAGGAAGAAGAAAAAAGACTTTGCGTCCTTGCGTCCTTGCGGCTTTGCGTTAAAGAGATCTGCTTGCGGCTTTGCGTTAAGGCGACTCGGCTGAGCTGATCATCGTGCCCGCGCCTTCGTCGGTGAAGACTTCGTGCAGAAGCGCGTTGCGCCTGGAACCGTTGATGATGTGCGCGCTGCGAACGCCTCGGCGAATAAGGTGGGCGATTGCGGCTATCTTCGGAAGCATGCCCGCGGATACGACTCGGTCTCGCACCAGGCGGTCAGCTTCCTCGGCAGTCAGTTTTGAGATTCTTGAAGAAGGGTCATCGCGATCGCGCAGGATCCCGTCGACGTCGGTAAGCAAAATCAGTTTTTCAGCCTGTAGTTTGACGGCGATCTCCGCCGCGATCGTATCCGCGTTGATGTTGTAGATGTTACCTTGCTCATCCGCGCCGAGCGAAGAGATCACCGGCACGTAGCCGTTCTCGAGCAATAATCGGAGCAGGCTCACGTTGATCTCGACGATGTCCCCCACGTGACCAAAATCAATCGTCTCGACTTCACCGGTCTCCTGGTTCATCACGTTTTGAATTTCGCGCCGCCGGGCGTGAATGATGTTCCCATCGATTCCCGACAGCCCGACCGTTTCGCATCCCGAGCGGCGCAACGCGGACACGATGTCCAGGTTGATCTGTCCCGCGAACACCATCTTTGCGACTTCGAGGGTCTCGGTGTTGGTGACTCGCCGCCCGTTGACGATTCGTTGTTCGATGCCCAGCCGTTCGGCGATGGTCGTGAGCTGTTTACCTCCACCGTGAATGACGGCGATGTGAATGCCGACCTGTTGAAGCAAGGTGATCTCTTCGGCAAGCGAGTTGAGTTGCTCCTGGTCCTCGGTGACTTTGCCGGAGAGCTTTACTACAAAGGTCTTGTTCTTGAAACGCTGTATGTAAGGAAGCGCTTCTCGTAGTAGATCGAGTCGTTCGTTAATCATTGAATGCTCGGTTCAAGGTTCAGGGTTCAGTCTTCTTTGCATGCTTTGCGGTCCTTTGCGTCTTTGCGTTGAGAATTTTCCGCGCCGTTGAGAATTCTCGGTGGTTCTCAACGCAAAGACGCAAAGGACCGCAAAGCACGCAAATAAGAAGAACTAAATCATTGAAGCCAGCACCGCCTTCTGCACGTGCAAGCGATTCTCAGCCTCATCAATTGCCGCGTTTTGCGGACCATCCAACACCCCATCCGTCACGACGACGTTCCGGCGCACGGGCAGGCAATGCATGAACCAGCCCTTGTCCGTCGCTCGCATGATCTCTTCGTCCACGCGCCAGTGTTTGTACTCCTGTCTGAGCTGTATGTCGGCTTCCACGCGCCCGTAAAACTGCTTCGCGCCCCAGCTTTTTGCGTAGACGATCCGCGCCCCTCGACAAGCGTCTCGCTGATCGCGAGAGACTCGAACGACACCGCCGCTTGAACTCGCTCCCGCCTGGATCTCGGCAATGGTTTCATCGCCGAGATCATATTCCGGCGGACACGCAATCGTCAGATCGAGCCCCATCTGCGCCGCGACCAAAGCAAATGAATTCGGCACAGCCATCGGCAACGGCTTGGGATGATAAGCCCACGACAGAACTACTTTCTGATGTGAGAATGCTCCGAGCTTCTCCCTGATAGTCATAGCGTCGGCCAACGCTTGAAAAGGATGGTGCCTGGAGGATTCGAGATTAAAGACCGGCGCGTCGCTGTGTTCTGCAAAGCCTCGAACGACGCTATCATTCATCTCCTCTTCGTAGTTCTTCATTTCGGGAAACGCTCGCACGCCGATCGCCGCAACGTAGCGCGACAGCACACGGGCGGCTTCCTTGATGTGCTCGGTTTTGTCGCCATCCATCACGACGTTCTCGCGATGCTCCAGACTCCAGGTACCTTTGCCGACATCGAGCGTGACCGGGTTGCCGCCGAGATCGAAGACCGCGATCTCCATCGAGGCTCGCGTTCGAAGCGAAGGATTGAAAAACACCAGCGCGACGCTCTTGCCTTGAAGCGGCCGCTCTCGATAATCGCCGGCTTTGATCTTCGTCGCGAGATCGATCAACGCCGTCAATTCGTCCGCCGTGAAGTCCGCGGTACTGAGAAAATCTCTTCCTCTCATGTTCATTTGGGGTTTGACTCTCTTTTGCGTTCTTTGCGGTCCTTTGCGTCTTTGCGTTGAGAATTCTCAACCAGGAATTCCTAACGCAAAGACGCAAAGGACCGCAAAGAACGCTAAGAAGCAACCTTATCCGAGAGCGATCCCGCTCAGCTCATCCAAAAACAAATCAATCTCTGCTCGCTTGAGCGTGAGCGGCGGCAACAGCCTCAGAACACTCGGATCATCCGAGAGCCCGGTGATGATCTTCCGATCGAGCAGCCCCTGCTGCACGGGCTTTGCGCTCCCGCCCGCGAACTTTATTCCGACCAGGTAGCCGAGCCCTCGCACTTCCTCAACCAGCAACATCTTTCTCAGCTTTCGAAACAGGTACTCGGAATTCTCGCGAACGTTCTCGAGCAGCCCTTCATCCCGAATAACATCAACCGTAGCCTCGAGCGCCGCGCACGCCAGAGGTCCTCCGCCAAAAGTGGTTCCCAGATCGCCCGTCTTTATCTCACCGGCAATCGCGTCGGTCATCAGCAGGGCGCCCATCGGCACTCCGCTGGCGATGCCTTTCGCGAGCGCGGCCATATCCGGCACGACGCCCAGTTGCCCCGCGAAAAAGAACTCGCCGGTCCGCCCCATCCCCGTTTGCACTTCGTCGTAGATCAGCATCGCGTTAGCTTCATCACACCGCTCACGCAATGTTTGGTAGAACTCCGGCTCGGCCATTCGCACGCCGCCCATCGATTGAATCGGTTCGAGGATGACGGCCGCCGTTTCTTCATCAAGCAATGAGCTCACGGAGTCAATGCTCCCGAACTCGGCGTACACGTGGCCCTCGAGAAGCGGCGAGACGTTCTCGCGATACTTGGCCAGCCCGGTGGCGGAAACCGATCCCGGGGTTCGCCCGTGAAACCCGCCTTCAAACGAAATGATCTTCTTCCGGCCGGTCAGCATCCGAGCGATCTTCATCGCGTTCTCATTAGCTTCGGTTCCCGAGTTGACGAAGAACGCTTTCGAAAGATCCGGCGGCGCAATCTCGACCAGCTTTTTGGCGGCTCGAGCGCGTGCGTCGTTGTAGACGAGATTCGAATAGAAGATCAATCGCGAGGCTTGATCAGTGATGGCCTTAACGATGCGAGGATGCGAATGTCCGGTCGACACAACGGCATGCCCGCCGTAGAGATCGAGATATCGCTCACCCTCTGACGTGTAGACCCAAACGTCTTCGCCACGTTCTATTACGAAAGGAAACTTCTTATAAGTCGCGACCTGGTATTGCTCTTCGATGTCGATCAGGTTTTCGAGTGTTGGTTGTGTAGTCAACTCTATGTTACTCCGAAAAAGAGTTCGTAGTTCGGCCTTCAGGCGGAAGTTGGTATGTGAGTGGTCCGGAAAGCGTTACGAACTTCCGCCTGAAGGCCGAACTACCAACACCGACCATGGCGAATGAACACGCATCCTAACAACTACCATCTTCATAGCACGCCATAGTATTATCGAATCGCCGGAGGCATCTATGACAACCTCTCTGAAGGATCCGCTTCATACGCCCGGCAATATGCCGGCGTCTTTGCGTCGCGACGGCGCTATCAACCTTGAGGTTAAACAAGGTGTCATCATCTTACGAGCCTCGAAAGGTGTCCAGGATCGCATTGAATCATTGTTAAACAAACAGCAAACCGCAAAGCTGACTCGTTCCGAAAAAAGAGAATTACAACAGTACGAACAAATCGACGACTATTTGAGTTTGTTGAATCGTCTCAGCCGCAATCTGGCGCAGTCTCAACAGGCCCAAGAGGCAGCCGGTGCCCCATAAGCTCTCCGCCTCTGTTCAATCGCAAGTTCGTCAGCGCGCCAGCTTTCTGTGTGAGTATTGCCACACCGATGAAACGTGGCAGTACGTTCTCTTCTCGATAGATCATATCGTTCCAGTCTCCGAGGGCGGCGAAGACCATCTCGAAAACCTGGCCCTGGCCTGCTTCCACTGCAACCGCCACAAATCGAACAAGCAGATAGCATTCGATCGAGAGACAGGGCAAACGCTTCCTTTGTTCAATCCGCGCAAACATCGCTGGCCAGACCACTTCATCTGGTCACGCAACGGTCTGCTAATGGTCCCTCTAAGCGCGATTGGACGAGCGACCATTGATTTGCTCGAACTCAATCGAGAACGCATTCAACAAATCCGCGCGGCTGATGTAAGCATAGGTCGTCATCCCCCTTTTGACGACCCGGTTCAACCAATAGGATGAGCGTAGCGATGCTGCGATCGGTTGACTACCCATATATCGATCGCGATCACGTCAACTCTTAACAATGTCAGACCATCGCTCTGCCCGCTCCTCTTCCATCGTCTCTTCGACACGAGAGGAGATCGTCCACACGTGCCCGGAAGGATCCATAATTCTTCCGGTGCGATCGCCCCAGAACTGGTTCTTCACCGGTAGCAGGATCGTAGCTCCGGCGGCAACTGCGCGCTCTACCGTTTTGTCGACATCCTCAACGTAGACGAACATAACCACCGGCGAGCTGGCGTCCTGCTGCGGCGCGCGGCTCGCAAGCGTGGGCCACTCGGCTTCGATGATGATCATCTCCCCGCTGATCGTCAGCAACGCATGAGCGACGTTCCCATCGGGCCCTGGTCTGCGCCCCACCTCTACCGCCCCAAATGTAGTTTTGCAGAAGTCGATCTCTGCCGAGACGTCGCGGCATACCAGCATTGGAATCACCGCCGAGGAGTTGTCCGGTATCGGTTTCACGTTGGTCATGATCGTTACCTCCTCTGAAGTGCTGGTACTGAGCGGGCGAGTCAGATTAACCGCTGATTTGCGCTGACTGGCGTAACGTTGATGTTCGCAGATCGGCGGCAATCAGCGAACCGAAGGCAGTCAAGATCAGCGGTGAATCATCCGCCGCTAACAAGGCTACGGATTGCTACCCGGAAACACTAATCCTTCGCGCTCCTCGAACCCAAACATCAAATTCATATTCTGAACTGCTTGACCCGCGGCGCCCTTTACCAGATTGTCGAGCGCGACGAACACGATCACCGTGTCGCCGCTCGCCGCCCATCCTATGTCTACAAAGTTTGTATTCTTCACCCAGTTGATGTCAGGCGAGCCCTCAACCAACCTGATAAAAAACTCAGTGCCGTAGAACTCTCGAAAGACGTTGCCGACTTCGTCGCGTGTCATCCGCCTCGCCAGAGTGACGTAGATCGAGGCAAAGATTCCTCGCACGACCGGGATCGAGTGAACCTGGAACACCAATGAACTCTCAGATGACCACTTCGAGTTGACTGAAGCAAGCAACTGTTCGACTTCGGGTTGGTGCTGGTGCTCGAACATCTTGTAAGCGTAGAAGCTGTTCGCGCGTTTCGGATGATGCGTGTTGACCGCCGGCTTCGCTCCCGAGCCCGACGATCCGGTCTTCATGTCCGCGATGACCTTGCCTTTCACAAGGCCGGACGCGACTAACGGAAATAGTCCCAACTCGAGCGCGCTCGCGAAGCAGCCGGGATTAGCGATGTGCGTCGCTTCTTTGATCTGATTGCGATTCACCTCGGTCAAGCCGTATACAAATTCGCGCTGCGCTTCCATCGCCGAGTGTTCGCGTCCGTAGAACTTCTTGAACGCATCGGCGTCGTTCAATCTGAAATCGCCCGAGAGGTCTATCACTTTCACCGAGCGAGGCGCCGAAGGGACGATGCCCATCGCCTGGCCGTGAGGCAGAGCAAGAAAAACACAGTCGAGGCTTTCGAGCGTGCTCGGGTCAGGCATTGATTCAAATTTGAGATCGGTAAGTTTCGCAAGATTCGGATGAACAGAATCGACTCGCTTGCCGGCGTGCTCGTTGGCGGTGACTAGCACGAGCTCGACTTGCGAATGAAACAGCAGAATGCGAAGCAGTTCGCTTCCGCCGTAACCTGAGCCACCGAGTATGCCTGCTTTGATCAATCGTTTTTCCCTTTGTACTTTTGCGTGCTTTGCGGTCCTTTGCGTCTTTGCGTTGAGAATTCAGGAATACTCAACGCAAAGACGCAAAGTACCGCAAAGCACGCAAAGCGGACACGCAAAGCCTGCAAACAGCTAAGCGGAGAGATTAAGCCAGGCCGCTACCTTCGCTTGAATCAAGCTGCCAAGCTGCTCGCCACCGTTCACCGCATTCGCCGCATCAAGCCCAAGTTCGCGCTTTACATAGTCGATGCCCATCTGCGAATCGGACACCGGGCCGGAGACCACGTCGATCTTTACACCTTGACCGGCCAGCAATTCACGCCCGCCCCACGCGCCCACGAAGTCGTTGGCGCAGAACACCAGTGCGGCCGCAGCTTTCATCAACTCTCTGTCTTCGAAGATCGTATTCACTCCGTACCCGCCGAGTATTCCATCGCCCAACTCGATCACTATGCAGTCGGGTTGCATCTCCGACAGCTTCGAGATAATGCCTTTCGCGATCGGCGCGAGATCCTCGACACCCACCGTAGAGGGCAGCCCGCAATCGAGAAAGCTCAGCGTCTTGATCGCGCCGTGATCCTGCATATTAAGAGTATCGCGCAGGCAGGCCACTCCCGCGAGCTTTGCGCCCGCCACGCGATGACCCGCGCGTGTAAGGTGTTTGATGATTTCCGTCGCGGCGTACGTCTTTCCCGAGTTCATGCAAGTGCCCGCGACCAGCACAAGCGGAGTCGCGCCGTCGAGTGTCTCTCGAGGCGCCACCGCGCCTTCGGCTATGTTCAGTATCCGGCCGTCGACGACCGGCATACCGAGCACTTCGACTTCAATGGCATTGCTGAGACTATGATGATGCCCGACGCATTTTCCGATGAGTCCGCCAAGGTTAAGCAGGTGCAATCGGTCTTTTGAATTGACGGCTTCCGGCACGTCACCCACAAACCCTTTGAGCGCCCGGCGATAACCGAGCACGCCGGCGATCACGTCGCCAGGATTTATTTTGGCCATGCGTCCGGTCACCAGCTCGAGCGTGTTGTAGGTCGCGTTATCGGTGAGGGTGCGCACGACTACTACGTTGCCGGCTCGCGCCTCACAGTTAGTGGTTATCTCGATCTCATGATTGAGATTGAGATTCACCGTTGACGAGGCGATCTTGTCAACGCGCACAAGGTGCAGCTCGGAAGCGGGCTGTTCCACGATCGGCGAAATTGGTTCGGCAAAAGTTTGCATCATGACTTCCATCCTCTGTCTTCGATCTTCAATCCTCGTTTCTTTTCTCTTCGGCCATCTTTCGCATTCTCAAACGCAACGCGTTGAGTTTTATGAAGCCTTCCGCGTCGCGCTGGTTGTACACCGTGTCATACTCGAACGTAGCGAACTCCTCCGAATACAACGAACAAGGTGAGCGACGGCCCACCACCATGCAATTTCCCTTGTAGAGCTTCAGCCGCGCAGTGCCGTTGACGTTCTTCTGACTCTGGTCTATCAAGGCGCGAATAGCTTCAAACTCCGGCGTATACCAAAAGCCGTAATAGATCATCTCGGCCACTCGCGCGTTGAGCGAGTCCTTCAAGTGCGCAACCTCGCGATCCAACGTGAGCGATTCGACTGCGCGATGCGCGGAGTGAAGGATGGTCACACCCGGCGTCTCATACACGCCTCGCGATTTCATTCCCACAAACCGATTCTCGACAAGATCTACTCGCCCGATTCCATGCTCTCCTCCGATTTGATTCAGGCGATCGAGAAGCGAAGCGGGCGAAAGCGTCTCGCCGTCTACGGCGACCGGTACTCCCGATTCGAATTCAATTTCGACATAAGCCGGCTTATCGGGCGCGTCTTCCGGCGCTCGAGTGAGAATGAAGATCTCTTTTGGCGGCTCGGCCCAAGGGTCTTCCAGAATCCCACCCTCGTAACTTATGTGCATCAGATTGCGATCCATCGAGTAAGGCTTTTCTTTCGTCGCGGTGATCGGAATCTTGTGCTGCTCGGCATAGGCGATCAGGTCGGAGCGCGACTTGAACGGCCACTCACGCCACGGAGCGATCACCCGAATGTGCGGATCGAGCGCGTAGTAAGTCAGCTCGAACCGAACCTGATCGTTTCCCTTCCCGGTCGCCCCATGCGAAACCGCGCGCGCGCCTTCCTTGTGCGCGATCTCGATATGCTTCTTCGCGATCAGCGGCCGCGCGAGCGATGTTCCCATTAGATAAACGCCTTCATACACCGCGTTGGCTTTGAGGGCGGTGAAAACAAAATCGCGCACGAACTCTTCACGCAGGTCCTCGACGTAGAGCTTTGAGGCGCCTGTAGCGAAAGCCTTTTCTTCCAGCCCGCCGAGTTCTTCCGCTTGCCCGACGTCCGCCGCAAAGCAAATCACTTCGCAGTTGTAAGTCTCCTTCAACCACCTGAGAATGACCGAGGTATCGAGCCCTCCGGAATAGGCGAGCACGACCTTATCTATCTTTTCCGATCCAGTTTCCATCTATTGAATTCTCCGGAAGTTTCTCCAGTTATCAGCGCGGCCAAAGAATAGCAGTCCGCGAGTTGAGCGCGGGCTTGTTCTTTGCGCCCGAACGCGCCGCGGCGAACAGACCAACAATCTTCTTGATCGCCAGACGCTGAGCGGCGCCGTTTTTGACTGCGACAAGAATCGTATCGTCGCCGGCAACAGTGCCGACAATTTCGGCGATCGCAGCCCGGTCGATTGTTAGCGCCGCCGGTTGGGCGAGGCCCACTTCGGTGCGGACGACGATAAGGTTGTCGCCCGCGGTGTCGATGGAGGTCAACGGCCCGCCAGCTTTCACCGCGGCTTCCGGCGCTACGTAATAGCCGCCAACCTTCGTCAGCCCCAGCTTGACTATATCGCGCGAAACGCTCGACTGAGTCGCGGCAAATCCGCGCTTCGAGAGGTGCGCCGCGAGCTCCTGCTGGGTAGCTACGGGCTTGGCGCTGACAATATCGAGGATCTTCTGATGACGGGCTTTTGACATTTTATGCACTCTGGCCAGATTTTATGCGCATATCCGTATTTGAGATGCATAAAGTAGCACGAAGATTTGTATCCGGTCAACCTGGAATTTGCGTGCTTGCGGGTCCTTGGCGTGCTTTGCGGTCCTTTGCGTGCTTGCGGGTCCTTGGCGTGCTTTGCGGTCCTTTGCGTCTTTGCGTTGAGTATTATTTCTCGCAAAGGGCCGCAAAGCACGCCAGCTCATACGGTGTGTTGGGAAGTGTGGCTGGGAGTCAGGACAAAACTCAAATGACCATCGGCCAATCCGATGGTCTCATGGAAAGCGCTGGCACGGGTATCTCAAAAGCCTTTGTCGCGAAACACCAGCAAATAAATCCCGGCGGCGAAGATCGGAAACAGCAGGATCAAGGCCATCAGCACAATCTTCGTGGTCGTGTCGCGGTTTGATTTCATCACGTCCGTGAGCGCGAATATGTCGAGTATGATGGCGGCAATTCCAAACAATGTGAACATAGGTTGATTCTCCCTTCAGCTCGGTTTTGTCTTATGGTTCGCTCTGAGTTACGAACCGCTCAATTCGAAAGTTCGACTGTAGCGCTCAATAGCCGATTCATGAACTTTCCAGTGTTGATTGGGGCGTTTTTTGCCGGTCAATTTCTGGGTGGAAGGATTTACCCGAAGGAGTCCGTCGGATGAGGAGTTCGAACCAGACTAAGTGGAGCGGAGGAACACCGCGCAACAAAGGCTTCGCCGCCGGTGTTCCTCGCCGTCAAGCTTATTGGCAGTTTCGAATGCAGGCTTCGAGGCGCTCTCTCGCCCTCCGCTCGCACTCGCGCTGTTCCTGAGGTGGAAGGTTGCGACAGCGTTGTCGAGCTTCTCTGAATTCCTCGCGGCACCTGCGGGCGCAGGGACTGCGACGGTCCGACACCTGGGCTTGTGTCGGTGCAAACGCGCCGACGCCGACCGCGAGCAACAGAACTAACAGCAACAGGACTTTTCTCATTTCAGCATCTCCTATTTCGGTGTGGCTCATCCGGGCAATGCTACGCCATTGAATCGCGAGGACGAGTTTGAGGTTGATGACTTGGAGAGAGCTTATTGACTTGGACGCGGGCTTAGGACAGTTAGTCTGAAAATCGACGGAATGTCCGACAAACTTCAGTTTGTCGATTTCACCAAATACGTTTGTGGTATGAAGCCTGAAGATCAGGTGAGAGCTGAAGTGCTGCTAGGGCTTCTTCCTCTCGACCGGTCGAAGTTTCTCCAGAAGCTGAAATGATTCGTTCGCGATGAAGCTGCCGAAGGTCGGCCCGAAGAGCGAAATGCTCGACTCATACGTCTTATGCCGATACTCGTCCTCGGTGATGATGTAACCCAGCGCGTCATTTGTCAGGCCCAGCAGGAACGTCTTCTCGAATCCAAGAAGCTTGCCGCGTTCCTTGACCTGGAAATTCAAGATGCTGCCGAGCTCACCCGGAATCGCAACGAAAGCGAAGCGGTTGTCAAAGGAAATCGCATTGATCTCTGAATCGTAAGTTGGCGGGTAAGTCATACCCGGCGGGAACGCCGGCGTCGGCACAAGCTTGAGCGTGAGAGGCGCGCGAACGAGCTTGATATCGACCGAATCCTGCGGCTTGATCATCATTGTGACTTTGAACACCTCAGCCGCCAGAATCGCGCCAACGTTTTCGGCTCGCCCCCAGCCGTCAGCGCCCAGAAACGCACGCGGCGCTATTGTGCCCTGCGCGCCGTTGGCGAATACCGCGATCACTTCGCCGCCTATCATGCGCTCGAGTGTGTTTCTGGCATACCCCACGAAGTCAGCGGAATAAGTCATGTTCTCGGGACCGAGCACGGTCGGATGCGCGGCAAAGTTCATCAGCACCGCCATCGGCTTCCCGGTGGCAATCGAATCGACGCGAATCACGCCGACTTCCGGATCGACCGGACCGTCGGGCGGCCACGTCGAACGGAAACGCGAGATGCCGCGAGCTTCGCCCGATCCGAACGCGATGCGAACGGGCTTCAGCGTTTTGTTGGCGGCGATGATCGCCTCGGCGGTTTTCTCCTCGTAGAGCGCGCGGACTTTCGCATCGAACTTGCCGGCGAGCACATTCGCAAGCAGCGGCAGCATCTCCATATAAGATCCGCCGCCCGAGTGCGTATGCGACGACATCACGAAGATGCGATCGGGCAGAATGTGAGTGGCTTCAGAGGCGATCGCCCGAATGCGCTCGACCATGCCGTGATCAAACCCGAGATGATCGACGCTGACGAAGGCGATTTTCTCGACTCCATTGTCGATGATGAGCGCCCGCGCTTCGGTTGGATCGTGTACGCCGGTCGACGGAGCGCCGCGTCGCGCTCCGTATCCGGCAAGTGGAGTTCCGATGGGCGGCGTGATGTTCGCCTTTCCCACACCCGCCGTCAAGGAGTGCTGCGATTGCTGTGCGGACGCGGTGACTACGCAAAGCAGAACAAGCGCTGCTGCAAGAATGTGCCGAGCCCTTTTCATATTCGTCTTGAAGACAGCAAAGCCCACGATGCCGGCATTCCATTGGCCGGGCATCTTTGAGCTGCGCAGTTATCTGAATCGAAACAGCTCGAGCTTATTTCGTCCCGAAGCTGTAGTTGAAGCCGCCACTGGCGACGTTGAGAACGATGCACAGGATAATCAAGACTGTCCAGATCATCATAATGTTCTTGATTCCCAGTTTGCCCGCGTTCATCCAGCCCCAAATAAAGCACCAGAGGCCGCAGATCAACCCGAGAATGCCCTGAAGCACGCCGGCGGTTTGAAACATCTTGACCAACACGATAATGAAGCAAATCAGAGATCCAAGCGACATCAACATAGCTAGCAACGATAGCATTTTCTGCCTCCTGAGGGGTTTAGGTTACAGAGACTCGCTCGATGCTGCTAAGCGATAGTTCCGCCGCCGTCTACAACTACCGTGTGACCGGTGATGTAGCCTGACGCCGGCGATGCAAGAAAGACTGCTACACCTTTAAGCTCGCCTTCGGCGCCGACGCGTCCCATCGGCACGCCGGCTTCTATCCCGGGTTGCGCCACGGCGAGAAGTTTCTCAGTCATTCGCGAGGGGAAGAACCCGGGCGCTATCGCGTTCACGCGAACGCCGCGGCGCGCCCACTTGGCCGCGAACTCGCGGGTCATCGCTATCAAGCCACCTTTTGCCGCGACGTATCCCACGATGTGCTGGCCGCTTTCCATCGAGCCTCGGAGCCCGGCGACCGAAGCCACATTGATGATGTTGCCGCTTCGGCGCTTGAGCATCTCGCGACCGACGCGTTGAGAAAACAGGAACGCGCCGGTCAAATTGGTCTGAAGCACCATATTCCACTTTTCAATCGCATGCTCTTCGATGGGTTCCGCCCAGGTTACGCCTGCGTTGTTGACCAGAATGTCGATCCGGTCATACTCGGCAATAGTTTTGTCGACTGCGGCCTGGACATCATGGACGTTTGAGACATCGCACAGCGTACCCGTGCAAGCGAAGCCGCGTGCGCGAAACTCCTCGACGGTAGGCGTCAACCACTGCTCGCGTCTGGCCAGAAGCATCAGCGAGGCGCCCGCTTCCGCTAGCCCCTCGGCCATTTCCTTGCCGAGTCCACGCGAGCCGCCGGTTACCAGTGCTACTTTACCCGAGAGGTCGAATAGCTCCTTCAACGCAGGCACGACCGTCATCTCCTCCGTGTTGCTTGTGAATGTGGATGACGCTTTATACCGTAAGCGAGGTTGAGAAGCAACGCTTGGTAGTGTTCGGATTCTGCGTTGCTTAATAACCTCCGCGTGCTTTGCGACCTTCGCGTTGAGTATTGTGTCTTGCTCCTTCAACACCCAATACTCCGCGCAAAGGTCGCAAAGGACCGCAAAGCACGCGAAGGATTGTATGCACAGCGGTCATTCATCCGCCCCCGCAGCCTGCTTCTCTTTCACCTTCGCTTCATCCCACAGCGCATCCATCTCAACGTGATCCGAGTCAGCCGGCTTGCGGCCCTGCTCGCGCAAGCGGTCTTCGATGTAGCGAAATCTTCGCCTGAATTTTCGATTAGACGTCTTCAGCGCGCTTTCGGGATCGACGCCCAGCAAGCGAGCGACATTCACCGCTACAAAAAGCAAGTCACCAACTTCTCCCGCGATTTCCTGATGATTCGGTTGCTCGGTAGCGACTGCTTCCTTCAACTCTTCGACTTCTTCATCGAGTTTCTCCAGCACCGACGGAACGTCCGGCCAGTCGAAGTCGACACGCGAGACCTTCGTGGTCATCTGAAAGGCTTCCATCACAGCGGGCAACCTGGTCGAAACGCTGTCGAGCATAGAGCCGTCGTCGTCCTTCTTTCCTTTTTCCTGAAGTTCGGCCTCCTTGATCGCTTCCCAGTTGCGCAGCACCTCATCGGATGTCTGCGCGGTGTCCTCGCCGAAGACGTGCGGATGGCGGCGGATCATCTTTGTCGAGATGCGGTCGATAACTTCCCCGACTGTGAAGCGGCCTTCCTCATCGGCGATCTGACTGTGAAAGACGACTTGAAGCAACAGGTCGCCAAGCTCTCCGATCAACTCCTCGTCATCGCCTTCGTCGATGGCCTCGACCACCTCGTAGGCTTCTTCGAGCATCATCGGCTTGAGGCTTTCGTGAGTCTGCTCGCGGTCCCACGGGCAACCGCCCGGCGCGCGCAGCCGTGCGATCAACTGCACAAGCTCGGCAAACTTTTCACCTTTGATTGCTGCGGACGATTCGCTCACGGACGGAATCTACAAGATGAATGTGCAAAGAGCAAAGTGGGAAGAGCAGGGGTCATTGGTCATTAGTCATTGGTCATTGGTCATTAGTCATTGGTCATATTGGTCATTAGTCTTTTGAGATCGCTCAGAGTGATATCGATCACCGAATGACAAATGACTAATGACCAATGACTACCTTCGGCCTTCGCTCTTATCCGCCTCCAGTGTTAGCATAACTGCTCTCAAGATACTGAATCTCTTCCTGGGTGAATCGATATGGCCGAACGAGAAGACACAGGTTTCAAAGTAACCGACCGCAGAAAATACAATCCCGACGGGAGCCCGCGCGAATCCGCCGAACCGGAAGTCGAAACCGTAGCTTCAGAACCTGACGCGGAAACCGAAGCCCAAGCTCCGCCGCGCGAACCGGCAGCAAACAACGTCCTTTCGTTTCCCGGGGAGCCCGCGAAGAAACAACCGGAGGCGGAGCCTGCGCCTCAGGTCGCCGCTACGCCTGATGCCAGGGCTGCGGCGCCGGAGCCGACCGCCGAGCAGATTGCCGCGGGTCAGGCCGAGCAAGCCTACAATCAGGCAAGAGGCCCTAATTCCACCCGACTCCCCGCGCCCTCATTTCTCAGCCTGGTGAACATGCTTGGCGTCGAAGCGGCGATGCACCTCGGGCTGATTCAGACTCCGGGCGAAGAGCCCTTGCCCGTCGACACGGAAGCGGCTCGGCACCTGCTCGACATGCTGGGCATACTCCAAACAAAAACACGCGGCAATCTGACTGAAGAAGAAGACCGCCTTTTTGAAAACATGCTGGCTGATCTGCGGATGCAGTTCGTAGCGGTTTCGAGAAGGCGATGAAGATCACCTTTCTCGGGACCGGCACGTCGGTAGGTGTTCCATCAGTGGGATGCGAATGCGATACCTGCTTGTCGGACGACCCGCGCGACAATCGGCTGCGCACATCCGTGCTGATCGAGCATCAGGGACAGAACATCCTCATTGATCCATCGACTGACTTTCGTCAGCAGGCGCTTCGCATCGGACTCAAGCACCTTGCCGCTATTCTGGTCACCCACTCACACGCCGATCATTGTTTTGGGCTGGATGATACGCGCCCGATAATGTTTCGCGACGGCGCGATACCGGTATACGCGAGCGAGGTGACCTGGCAGGGACTCAGGCGAATATACTCTTACGTGTTCGAGCCCGCGGGTTATCCCGGTGTCCCTCGAATCGTGCCGCACAGCATCGAGAGTGACTTCAGTCTTCTTGGCCTGAACATCGAACCGGTGACGGTGATGCACGGACAATTGCCGGTCACTGCTTTTCGAATAGATCGCTTTGCGTATGTGACTGACTGCAACTTTATTTCGGATGAGACGTGCGCCCGGCTGATGGGATTGGAGCTGCTGGTGATTGATGCATTGCGTTTCAAGAAGCATCCAACGCACATGAGTTTGGACCAGGCGCTCGAATACATTCAGAGGCTCGAGCCGCGCCGCGCTCTTCTGACGCACATCTCGCACGACATCAAGCATTCAGAGACCAGCGCGCATCTGCCTGAGCGGGTGGAGATTGCTTATGACGGGTTGGCGGTTGAGCTAACGAGTCCGACAAGCTTTCAGCTTGTCGAGGATCGGATTGTTGAGAGCTAGTTTGGAGACTCTAGTTTGGAGACCAACGACAAGCTGGAAGCTTGTCGGACGAGATGAAGATATTCCGTAACATCCATGACAGCGACATCAGCGCGCCGACTGCGCTCACCTTCGGCGTGTTCGATGGGCTTCACCTCGCTCATCAGCTCATAGTGCGCCGGGTTGTGGAGCGCGCTCGATCTCTCAATGTCCCTGCGACGGTGGTTACATTCGACCCACACCCTCGCGCTGTGCTGCATCCGCAAACCGCACCGCCGTTGCTTCAAACCTTCGAACAGAAGATGGAAGCAATCGAGCGCCTGGGCATAGATCAAACCGTCGTGCTCAGCTTCACCCACGAGCTTTCGCAAGTGACCGCCGAAGACTTCCTGTTGAGATTCATCTTCGGGAGGCTGGACGCTCGCGAAGTCTACCTGGGTCAGGGATTCGCGTTCGGGCACAACCGCGAAGGACGGTTTGAGCTTTTGAGGCGCGTCGCCACGCGTCTTGGCCGTGTTGCAGACGAAGTGCCCGAAGTGCTCATACGCGGGAATCGCGTAAGCTCAACAATGATTCGGCGGCTGCTTGGAGCGGGCCGCGTGAACCTCGCGCGCCGAATGCTCGGGCGGCCGTACGGCATCGAGAGCCGCGTGATCGAAGGCCGAAAAATCGGGAAGGCTCAACTCAAATACGCAACCGCGAACCTTAAGCCTCAGAACACGATGATTCCAGCCAGTGGTGTTTACATCACCCTGACGCTTGTTGAGGGAAGATGGCGGCACTCGATTACCAACATCGGGAACAGGCCGACATTTGGAGGCGAGCCGGAGCTGACGGTCGAAACACACGTGATGGACTTCGATCGCGAGTTATACGGCGAGAAGATTCGGGTCCGCTTTCTCCACAGGCTGCGCGGTGAAAAGAAGTTCGAGTCAATCGACGCGCTGCGGGATCAGATCGATCGCGATTACCTTAGGGCGATGCATTACTTTCAGATGGGCGGCGTCCGGCGCAACATTGATCTTCGGTAACTGTACTTTTCAACCGCCATGAGCGGCTTGAGACGACATTCCGCTGTGGTAAGATGGGTTCATCAGAACACACGCGGCAGTAAGCACGTTTATGTCAATCAGCATTCCTCAGACTCTGAATGTCACGGGACCTCCTGCCGGGAAGCCCGATGATTTCATCTGGCGCTTGAGCGTCGGGCAGTACCATGAAATGATCCGCGCCGGTATTCTCACAGCGGATGATCCGGTGGAACTGCTCGCAGGATGGCTCGTCTACAAGATGCCCAAGAACCCGCCACACCGCATAGCGACGAGACTTGCTCAGCAAGCGCTTGAAGCAGTTGTGCCGGCCGGCTGGTACGTAGATGCTCAAGAGCCGATCACGCTGAACGACAGTGAGCCGGAGCCGGACGTGATGATCGTACGCGGCGACACCCGAGACTACCGGGATCGTCATCCCGGTCCCGAGGACGTGGCTCTGATAGTTGAAGTGGCTGACTCCACGCTCGAGCGTGATCGAGGAGTGAAGAGAATGGTCTACGCTCGCGCCGGCGTTCCCGTCTATTGGATCGTCAACCTCCTAGAACGCGTGCTTGAAGTCTATTATGATCTTTCGAGTGCGGGCGAAGACGCGGACTATAGACAGCACCAGGACTACAACTTATCGGATTCCGTGGCAGTTATCATCGACGGACTCGAAGTCGGCCGCGTTGCGGTTCGGGACCTCTTGCCGTGATTCAACTCGGCCTTACGATAATCCCTCATCGATATTTGCAACCGTAGCACACAGAGTTCGATTCGACTTGTAACCCGGCGAGTTCAGTTGTATAAAAAGCAAGCTGGTTTGAGCGGATCCGAATCAAGGAAATCATTCCTGAATCGCGCACACAATCTAACGAGGTGCTTCAATGAAGAAATCAATAAACATTACCGTGAACGGCGTGCCTCACAGCGCAGAGGTCGAGCCCCGCGTGTTGCTGGTTTACTACCTGAGAGATGTTCTCGGACTCACCGGCACACACGTGGGCTGTGAGACTTCGATTTGCGGCGCTTGCACGGTCATCGTCGACGGGCAGTCCGCCAAGTCATGCACGATGTTCGCTGTGCAAGCCGATGGCTACAACGTCACTACTATCGAAGGCATGGCCGCGAACGGCGATTTGCACGCGGTGCAGGAAGGATTCTGGGAACAACACGGCCTGCAGTGCGGCTACTGCACGCCCGGCATGATTATGGCTGCCGCACAAATCCTGGATCGCAATCCTGATCCAACCGACGCCGAGATTCGACACGGATTGGAAGGAAATCTGTGCCGTTGCACAGGCTACCAGCACATCGTTGAAGCAGTTCAGAACGCCGCACGAAAGATGAAAGGTCAAGAGGCAACGGGAGACTGACGAGAATTGCGGATTGCGGATTGCGGATTGGATCAGCGATCTCCATTCGTGCGTAATCCTCAATCCGCAATCCGCAATCCGCAATCGGAGGTATCATGCCTAAGTACGTCGGACAGAGAGTCAAGCGCACCGAAGACCCAAGGTTGATCCAGGGGCTCGGGCACTACGTCGATGACATCAAGCTTCCCGACACGCTGCACGTCGCGTTCCTGCGATCGATGTACGCGCACGCGAAGATCAAGAGCATCGACACCAGCGAAGCCTCGCACGCGCCCGGAGTCGTCGCCGTTTATACGGGCGCGGATGTAGCCGGCAAGATAGGGCCGGTCCCTTGCGCCGGCGCTTTGCCGGGGTTGAAGATCCCGAACTATACCGTGCTGGCAACCGATCACGTAACTTTCGTAGGCCACCCGATCGCCGCGGTTGTTGCGACTGATAAGTATGCGGCTCGCGATGCGATCGACCTGATCATGGTCGACTACGATGAGTTGCCGGTGGTGGTCGATGTCGAAGAAGCCGCCAAGGGCGGACCTCTGGTCTACGAAGAGTACGGCGACAACATCGCGTACAAGCTCACAAGCGGCGAGGGCGACATCGAAGCCGCGCTGGCCGAATCCGATCATGTAATCAAGCAGCGCATCGTGCATCAACGACTGATTCCGATCGCGATGGAGCCGCGCGGCGTGCTTGCACGCTACTATCCGGGTGAAAAAGAATTGACCATCTGGACCTCAACCCAGATCCCGCATCTGGCTCGAACTCAACTCGCCATAATGCTTGGCGTGCCGGAAAACAAAGTACGCGTGATAGCGCCGGAGGTCGGCGGCGGGTTCGGCTCGAAGCTCAACGTCTATGCCGAAGAGGGACTGGTTGGCTGGATCTCAATGCAAACGGGCAAGCCGGTGAAATGGATCGAGGGACGAAGGGAGAACATCCAGGCAACGATTCACGGCCGGGGTCAAATTGGTTATATCGAGGTGGGTTGCAAGAACGACGGCACGATCACCGGACTGCGCTACAACGTGTTCGCCGACATGGGCGCTTATCTTCAACTGCTCACGCCGGCGATCCCAACGCTGACCGGCTTGATGCTTTCGGGCTGTTACAAGATTCCCGCGATCCAAATGAACGTGACCGCGGTGTTCACGAACAAGATGTCGACGGATGCGTATCGCGGCGCCGGCAGACCCGAAGCTACGCAGGTGATAGAGCGAGCCGCCGATTTGATTGCGGCTGAGCTTGGCATGGATCCAGTCGAAGTGCGTAGAAAGAACTTCCCCGAGCCTTCCGAGTTTCCCTTCAAGACCGCGACCGGATTGTTCTACGACAGCGGCAATTACCAGGGCGCGCTCGATAAGGCGTTAGGCATGGCCGACTACACAAAAATGCGCGAGGAGCAGAAGAAGGCTCGCGAGCAAGGCAGAATCGTCGGCGTAGGCATCTCGACTTATGTTGAGATATGCGCGATCGGGCCTTCAGCGGCTACGCCCGCAGGCGGCTGGGAAAGCGCCACGGTTAGAATCGAACCCACTGGCAAAGTAACCATACTCACTGGCGCATCGCCGCACGGCCAGGGCCAGGAGACTTCGTTCGCGCAGCTCGCGGGTGATGAGCTGGGGGTCGATCTGAACGACGTTACTGTAATTCACGGCGACACCTCGATCGTTCAGTACGGCATCGGCACGTTTGGAAGCCGCGGCACCGCGGTCGGCGGAACCGCGGTCTTCAACGCGATTCAAAAACTAAAAGAGAAGGCGACCGAGCTCGCCGCGCATTTGCTTGGGGCGGATGCATCCGCGGTCTCGTTCAAGGAAGGGCGATTCAGCGTAGAGGCTGCGATGGCAGCCGCGGGTGGAAACGGCGATGCCGCAGCCGAAGCGGCTACGCCTAAGAGCGTCTCGATTCAGGAAGTGGCGCTTGCGGCTCACGTGGCTCACCAGATACCTCCGGGATTTGAACCGGGACTTTCAGCTACAAACTTCTTTGAGCCTTCGAACTTCACCTTCCCGTTTGGGACTCACATCGTTCAGGTAGAGATCGATCGCGAGACCGGCAAGATCGAGATCCAACGCTATGTTGCGGTCGACGATTGCGGCAAGGTGCTCAACCCTATGCTCGTAGACGGCCAGGTTCACGGCGGCATCGTCCAATCAATCGGCCAGGCTCTCTACGAAGAAGCGGTCTACGACGATCAGGGTCAGTTGGTGACTGGGACGCTGATGGACTACGCGATTCCCAAGGCGGCGATGGTTCCGTGGATGGAGCTTGAGCGCACGGAAACTCCTTCGCCGGTCAATCCGATGGGCGTTAAGGGAGTCGGTGAAGCAGGAACGATTGGAGCTACGCCGGCGATTGTCGGCGCGGTCGTCGATGCGCTTTCGCCGTTTGGTGTACGGCATCTGGATATGCCCATCAAGCCGGAGAACGTGTGGCGGATAATCAGTGGGCAGGGCTAGGTGAGACTGTGTGAAAGTTTGTAGTTCGGCCTTCAGGCGGAAGTTTGTAGCTTGCATCGACGCTGAATTAGGAACCTTTCACACAGTCTCAGGTGTTGGCGGGTTCAACTCGCCGCGCCGAGAATCATGAAGAAAACAGAAGCAGGCGACGATCTACGCGCGAGCGAGAAGTTGGGCAGTTTGCCGGCAAGGAGTAGTGGTATGGGCGTGAACTGGGCGCGTCTGTCAGCAGAATCGCATTATCAGGTCGCTGTTGAGATAGAGCGAGCACTGCTCCAGGGTGACTTCGAAGAAGCGGAAGCCGGCATCAAGGAGTTGATTGACGCGTTGGGCAGATCTGAAAAACGAGCGCTAAAAAGCCAGCTTGTTCGCCTGATGGCTCATGTCATCAAGTGGAAGACACAACGCGAGCGTCGGTCTTATGGTTGGGTGGCGACAATCTGCAACACGAAGGAAGAGATTGCCGATATTCAGTCAGAGACACCCAGCTTGACGAGTGACGCTGTCCGGGGCTTATGGGAAGCGAGCTTCCGGGTTGCGACACGTGAAGCAGAAGGCGAGATGGATCAGAGATCCGAGGTCTCGTCGCTCTCGTGGCAAGAAGTGTTTGAAGATGAGTACGAAATGGACGGCGCGTCGCAGCAATGACGCCATAGGAAACGAGGTAAGAAATGATACCAACTCAGTTTGATTACCTGACTCCCAAGACGCTCGATGAAGCGATCGGGCTGCTTGCTCAACATCCCGAAGAAGCCAAGCTGCTCGCCGGCGGGCACAGCCTGATTCCTGCGATGAAGCTTCGGCTTGCGACTCCGCAGATCCTCATCGACCTCGGCCGGATCAAGGACCTTTCATACATTCGCGAAGAGGGCGGACAGATTCGAATCGGCGCAATGACTACGCACTACAGGCTGGAAGCGTCCGACCGCCTGCGCGAGATATGCCCGTTGCTCCCCGAATGCGCCGCTCAAATTGGTGACGTTCAGGTACGAAACAAGGGAACGATTGGCGGAAGCCTCGCTCATTCTGATCCGGCGGGCGATTGGCCCGCGGCAATCATCGCTCTTGACGCGGAGCTTGTTGCGGTAGGCGCCGGAGGCGAGCGCGTGATCAAGGCTGGCGACTTCTTTGTCGACATGCTGACGACGGCTCTCGAAGCCGGCGAGATATTGCGCGAGATTCGGATCAACCCGTTAGCCGCGCGTTCCGGCCAGGCATATCTGAAAGTACCTCAGCCGGCTTCGGGGTTCGCGGTAGTCGGTGTAGCAGTCAATCTCACTAAAGATAACAACGGGGCCTGCGCTTCAGCCGCCGTTGGCATAACCGGCGTCGCCTCGAAGGTCTATCGCGCAAGCGCCGTCGAAAAAGCGCTCAACGGAAGCGCCCTTGACGATCAAGCCATTGCCGCGGCGGCTTCGCATGCGACCGACGGTGTTTCGGTCAACGGCGATCTCTACGCGTCGGATGCTTATCGCAGTCACCTTGCCCAGGTTTACACTCGCCGCGCAATTGAAGCCGCAACCTCGCGAGCGAAATAGGTTCAGAGTGAGGATTCAGAGCTCTTTGCGTCTTTGCGGACCTTTGCGTCTTTGCGCGAAACGCCACGTTCGAACGCCATGTTTCACGCAAGACGCCTGAACTCGGAACCCTGAACCACGAACCCTCTTATGAAAATCGAAGGCACTCACGAGATTCATTCCAGCGCCGCACGCGTCTACCAGTGTCTAATCGACCCTGCGGTGCTGCAGCGATGCATACCGGGTTGCGAGAGGCTCGAGAAGACCGGGGAGAATGCGTACTCCACAACGCTCCGCGCCGGCGTCGGCTCGATAAAAGGGCTTTTCACCGGAAATGTGCGGCTTGAAGATCTCAGGCCTCCACATCACTTTAGGATGGTAGTCGATGGAAAAGGTCAGCCGGGTTTCTTGAAAGGCGCCGGTGATCTGGATCTCGCGGGGCAGAACGACGTAACCGTGATCACTTACAGCGGGGACGTTCAGGTGGGCGGTACAGTAGCAAGCGTGGGCCAGCGAATGCTCCAGGGCGCGGCGAAGATGATGGCCGCCCAGTTCTTCACTGCGATTGAAGCCGAGGCGAAGACCGAAGCACATGAGGATCCCCCAAAGCATGACTTTTTTCGAACAGCCCTGAGATGGTTCTCGGGGTGGCTCCGCAGGATGTTTCGAAGTACTCGGCAATCGACGAAGTGAATGGTTTAGATCAGTCGTTCACAGACCCGCCAGAGAGATTGGCGTTACGCAAACTACATTCGTTTGAAGGAGAGATCTCCTAACAATGGGCGATCAAAGGCACCTCCAGATGATCCAAAGTAGCGTCGACGAGTGGAATCAATGGCGAAAGGACGCCCCCTTAGTACGCCCCGACCTCAGTGGTGTAAATCTCAAAGACGCTGATCTAAGAGGGATCAATTTACGGTATGCAGACTTAGTTTCTGCGCGCCTTGATGGGGCAGACTTAACTGGGGCAAACTTGATGTATAGTCACTTGACCAACACACATTTTGAGCGCGCCGAACTCGTGAGATCGATGTTTTTTGGAGCAGTCGGGGGAGAGCCACAGTTCCTCGAGTCTAATCTAAGCTATGCGAAAATGACTGGGGCCCATCTTGGTGCGACCAATATGGAGAACGCTTTGCTCGAAGGTGCAGACCTCGGGGATACGGATTTCACTTACTCCCAGTTTGATAAGGCGAATCTCACTTCCGCAGACCTTCGCGGTACAAATCTCTCCAAAGCAAGTTTGTTAGACGCAAATCTTGATCGGGCATTGCTAAGCGGAACTGTTTTTGGTGACACTTCCCTTTTGGGTACTAGGAATTTGGAGACCTGTGTGCACTATGACCTGAGCATCATTGATGTGCAGACTCTTGCAAGGTCCGGGAGACTCCCTCTCGGTTTCTTACGTGGCTGTGGTCTGCCCGAACACTTTATCGACTATTTACCATCGCTCCTGCGTGAAGCAATTCAGTTCTACTCCTGTTTCATAAGCTACTCAACCAATGACCAGCCTTTTGTGGAGCGCCTCTATGCAGATCTTCAAAGCAAAGGCGTACGATGCTGGTTTGCCCCCGAGGACTTAAAGATCGGGGATAAGTTTCGACAGCGGATCGACGAATCAATTCGGCTTCACGATAAGCTATTGCTGGTTCTTTCTGAGAAGTCTATAGCCAGCCCGTGGGTGGAGGATGAGGTGGAAGCCGCACTGGAGAGAGAGCGTCGCGAGCGAAAATCGGTTCTATTCCCTATCAGCATCGATGAATCAGTATCGAAGAGTGAGATAGCCTGGGCGGCATCGCTCCGTAGGGCGCGACATATCGGTGATTTTAAGGATTGGAAAAGTCATGACGCGTACCAAAAGGCGTTTGAGCGTTTGCTACGGGATCTCAAAGCCGAAATCCAGTAAGCAGGTTGCGATCCTAACCAGATACTTGGATCGCCATTGATAGCCCCTTCAAGGTATCGAAGAGAAATCAAGCGCGGACATGCAGATCACAACGCAGTACCTCGACATACACTCCGTTGGAACCGAAATGCGAACGTTCGTAGCCGCGCCGAGTCGCGAGGGCAAGTTTCCCGGAGTTCTTCTCTATTCCGACATTTTTCAGCTCACCGCTCCGACACTGAGATCGGCGGTGCGACTGGCCGGCTACGGATTCGTAGTTGCAGCGCCTGAGATATATCATCGTCTCGAACCCCCGGGAACAGTGATCCCGTTCGACGACGACGGTCGCGACCGCGGTCTCGCGGATGCCGCAAGAACCGCCGTCGCGGAGTTCGATGACGATTGCCGCGCCGGGCTTGATTATTTGAAGCAGCATGCCGACGTCGAACACGGAAGCTTGGCGGCTACCGGTTTCTGCATCGGGGGACATCTCGCTTTTCGCGCTGCGTTGCAGCCGGATGTGCGTTCAACGGTGTGCTTTTACGGGACGGGCATCCACAACGGCAGGCTTGGCAAAGACGAAAACGCCGGCTCGCTCGAGCGCGCTTCTGATATCAGAGGAGACCTGCTGATGATCTTCGGCTCGCTCGACCCGCACGTGCCTGCGGAAGCTCGCGAAAAGATCCGAAGCGCGCTCGAGGGCGTCGGTACAAAGTTCAAGATGAGCGTTTACGACGCCGAGCATGCGTTCATGCGAGATGAAGGACCGCGCTACGACCCGGAAGCTACCGATCGAGCGTGGGATGAGATGATTCGTTTCCTGCGGCGGTCCGACAAACTTTAGTTTGTCGATATGGACAGAAGACCGAAGACGACAAACTGAAGTTTGTCGGACATCAATCGAAAATGCTTTGTCTCACACCGGCAAGCGGTCTAGACTATCGAGGTAGGCTTCACGTAGGCTTCAATGGCAACCCAGAAAGAAGACCTAAAGCTGTGCCGGGAGTGTGGCGCCAGATTAGCGCCCGACCTTCGTTACTGTGTTCACTGCTATTCTCCCGTAGGCACAGGCTCGACACGCGCGCACGTCGAGCTTGCCGGGGAGATAACGACAACACGCCGCGTTGATCCGACGAGGGTCTTCTCGCCTGAAAGGCATGAAGCAATAGCGCGACGCACGCGCGGCCGGAAGCGCTTGGTAGTTGCGGCAAGCATGGTGATGCTGGCTGTCATCGCGGGATCGGTCAGCCTTAAGATGCTCAACCGGCGTTGGCGTGAAACCGAGCGAGTGATGGCGCGCGAAAAAGCCGCCCAGCGCGAGATTAGCTCTATGGCCGATGCCCTGGAGCGGTTCCGAAACGACGTATTGCGTTATCCGACAAACGACGAGGGGCTCCGGAGCCTGGGGAGACGCCCGGCAGTGATCAACGATGGCGGCTCCGGCCGTATGACTTTTTGGTACGGGCCTTATCTGGACAACGTGCCCGAGGTTGATCCGTGGGGAAACGATTACATTTATAAGACGGCCGACGATGGCCGCAGCTTTGAGCTCTTTTCCTACGGCCCCGGTGGTGAAACAGGCTCTGACAGCCGATTTCGTGTCGCCTCCACGAATGCGACTGCGGCAAATAATTAGAATGGCGGTGACCGCGTTCCCTGAGAACCTTGATCGAAGAGAACACGCCAAAGAATAACGCTTCTAACACTCTCTCGGCGGCCCGATAAAGTTCAGCCTTCAAGCCGCTGACTTACTCTCTCTAAGAACTACTGGTTCTCGCAACGGCGAGACCGGGAGTCATTTTCTGAATCGGAGTTGAGAATGCAAACAGAGCAGGCCGCGTCTGGTGTACTTCAAATAAATGAAAAAGGCTTTGGCTTCCTTCGCCATCCGGAAAGCAACTATCTCCCCTCGCCAAAGGATGTGTTTGTTCCCCGAGGGCTGATTCAACACTTTCGGCTGCGCGAGGGAGTGCAACTGTCGGGAACATCGAGCGCGTCCGACAATGGCGCCGGAGGCCAAGGCGGCCGCGGAAGCCGCGGGCGGCCGCAGTCGGATCAAATGACAAGCATCGAGCTGATAAACGGGATTGATCCCGACCAGTATGTTCGCATACCGGAGTTCACACAACTCACCAGCGTCGATCCGACCGAGCGCCTCGAGTTGTCGGCCGGAAACCCTAACCTGTCGATGCGAGTCCTCGATCTGATCGCGCCGATCGGAAAGGGTCAACGTGGTTTGATCGTCGCGCCGCCCAAGACCGGGAAGACCACCCTCATTGAAGAAATCGCCGAAGCAGTCGCCGACAATCATCCCGAGACCCATCTGGTCGTTCTTCTGGTAGACGAGCGCCCCGAGGAAGTGACGCACATGAAGCGACGCGTGCGCGGCGAGGTGATCGCCTCGTCGTCTGATCAGAACTCAGAATTTCATCTGCAGATCACACATCTCGTACACGAACGCGTGAAGCGAATGGTCGAGTGCAAACAGGACGTAGTCATGCTGCTCGATTCAATCACTCGCCTCGCGCGAGCGTCCAACCGGGAAACGAGTCGTCGCGGGAGAACGATGTCGGGCGGAGTCGATTCTCGCGCTCTTGAATTCCCTCGCAAGTTCTTCGGGGCCGCGCGCAAGGCCGAAGAAGGAGGCTCGCTCACAATCATCGGCACAGCATTGATCGACACCGGAAGCCAAATGGACGAAGTGATCTTCCAGGAATTCAAGGGTACCGGCAATCTCGAGATTCAGCTCGATCGAAAGCTCGCCGAGCGCCGCATCTTCCCGGCGATCGACATATCGAAGTCGGGCACTCGAAAAGAAGAGAAGCTCTTCGATGCGGACACGATGCCGCAAATCAACCTGCTACGGCGCGCGCTGGCGGGCAAGAAATCGATTGAAGCGATGGAGATGTTACTCAAGGGTCTGAGCGAAACCCGCGACAACCGAGAGTTTCTGGATCGACTGAAGCAAACCGGCGCATAGTCTCGTCAATCCGTGAGAATCCGCCGGATCAGCGTCATCCGTGGTCTATTTCCAAAAGACCAACCGCGAGTGTTACATAGACCACGGATGACGCTGATTCGACGGCTTCTCACGGATCTCTTCACCTAGCTGCCCTTCTCCACCGGATAACCTTTTGAGGTCCAGTCCTGGCCAAAAGTGTTGGGGAGATACAGCATCTTGATGTTCTTGAACCCCAGTTCCCGAAGCGTTCGATAAGCCGGCCGCGTGTTAGGACAATTCTCCCACGGACAGCATCCGCAGTAGCAAACCACCTGGCTTTTTCTATCCAGACCCTGCGCCTGTTTCTTCAACGCATCCAGTCCCTCGGCGCCACTCGCGGGGCCCGCGTATTTCGAGCCCGGTATGTGACCCATCTTATAAAGGTGAACGATTCCTATCTGAAACATGACGGGCTTGTTTTTGCCTTTAAGTAATCCGGCAAGTTCCTCGGGCTGCATCAAGTCCGCGGGCGACCACGGATCCTCATTCACAATGCCTCTGTCGGCCTGCGGGCGATTGGTGAACGCAATGCACATTAAGAAAGCCGCTAACGCAAGAACAACCATCTTCAAAAACTTCTTCATCTTTCACCTCCTGGTTTTTGTCGCTCTAATCAACCTTCCTTGTAGGGGCGGCCCTCGGTGGCCGCCCCTCTTACCAAGGCGCCCTTTGACTGAAGAGGGGCGGCCACGGAGGGCCGCCCGTACATGCTTCTTGCGGAGTCGCCGCTACTGACCGCTCAGCCTGGCAGAAGCAGCCGGCACATCGCGATAAGAAAAAGTCTTGTCAACTGATGAGAACGCTTTGCCGTCAACCTCCGCGTAAGGATAGACAAAATAGTTGAGCGGTTCCCCTCCCTGCTTAGGATTGAGAGTCAGATCCCGGCCGATACTGAACTCGACGCGATTCTCGTCGTGAGCGCCAAAGAAATATTCACGCCTGGCCGGGTTCTTTGCCGCTTCGGACGCGTCTATCGGAATCCAGCCGATGCCTTTTACAAAGACCTCAGCCCAGCAATGATAACCGCTTATCTGGCCGGCGCCTCTATCCGCAGGCAAGGGAAAGCCGATCGCAAATCGCGCTGGGATGCCCAGCGCGCGCGAGTAGCCGATGACGATCGCGTGAAAGTCCGTGCAGTTTCCGCGCCTTGCATCGCAAGCGTAATAGATATCACCGCGTCCCCAACCCTGTCCGCTCTTATCGTATCTGACGGTTGAAACGACGTGGTTGTAGATGGCCCTGACCTTTTCAAGGTCGGTCTTAGCCCCGGCGGCGTCGACGACTTCATGCGCCCACTGCTTGACCTTTCCGTCAATCGGCACAAGGCGGTCCGGTTGAAGCCATCGCGCCATCTCAGGATCGCGATCTTCCTTCGCACCGGAATAGACGTCCACGTGTAGCCTCTCCTGAATATGCTCCCTGCGCATCGCATTGAAGCGCATACGGTCAAGCTCGATTGTTGAGGGTTCTTCAAGCTGATGTGTAAGACCCTGTTTCCGTATTGCGCGGTGCTGGTGCGATAAGGATATGGAGACTCGATCTTCAAGTCTGTGATTTTTGGAAGGGGCCCTCATGCGGGACCGGTATCCAGAGATCAACCGTCTTCGCGCCGGTCGGAATGTCTTTGATTGTAGCGACGTATTCGACCTGGAAGCTGCGCTCGCGCGGAGTCGCTGCCATCGACTGAACAACTGCCAGCAACGTCATCGCCAACACCGCACAGGTCCGACATGCTGCCAGCCGGCCGAGGCGAGTAATGTAGAGCACCAGGTTGGCGAGAAGACTCTTCGACAAGCCGGCAGCTTGTCGGACAACGATGTAGCAAAAAACCATCCTCGCACGCACTGTCATGGTTCCTCCTGAAATCATGCGTCACACAAGACATTCATTATATTCGCTGACATGACCTCCGGTCTATTTGTTCGCACCCGCGGTGCAAGTCATACCGGTCAGCTCGACGCGGCACGCACGTTGCACCCAACTCTGGTGGGAGTGAATGAAGACTGTAAATCGGCTTGTTTCGATACGCTGTCCGCGAATGGTGATCCATTCCAAAACAATCGCGATCGGCCGTTTCGCTCCGACGAAAGATGAAGCAGAAATTCAAGAACTCAGGGGGTTGTCATGAACGAATATTCCGAGAGACGAACCGTAGTCGAGGACGACGTACCAATCAAACGCGCGAGGCCAGTGGTCGAGACTCAGTACGATTCAGTAGTTCGTGAAGAGCGAGGCATGTCCGGCGGGGCCGTTGCGGCGTTGGTCCTGGCCGCGATCGCAGCGGCGGTTGTGATCACTATGCTGATTCTCAATAATCAGCAAAAGAATACTGATGATGAACTGGCGCAGGAAAGAGCAAGGGCGGCTGCGGCGCAGCAAGCGACTTCGCAACAACCTGCTCAACCAGCGCAACCCGCTCAAGTACCGCCTGTCGTTGTAATGCCGTCACAGCCGATGCCTGCTGTAACTACTCCGGTCACGCCGCCGCCTGCAACCGAGACCGCGCCCTCGAGCGCTCAGGTGGAAATAGATGTCACCTCAACTCTATTGGGCGATTCCGAGCTGCGAACTTTCCCGATTGATGTGAAAGTCGCAGGCCGAACGGCTATGCTTAGCGGACACGTTCCGAGCGATGACTTAAAGATACGCGCCGAAAAGCTTGCAAGGACCGTCAAGGGAGTGGGGAAAGTTATCAACAACATTACTGTCGAGCCGTAACTGGATAGTACAAACATGATTAGATCTTTCTGGAACAATGAGCGCCGTCTCGGAACGGCAACCCGAATCTTTCGTTTGATGAGCACGCTCATTGGCCTCAGCTTGGTTTTGGCAGCGGCAGGCTGTGTTCAGGAGTCTCCAAACGGAAATACGGCTCCTGCTTCAAACACAAACGCAACGAGCAACGCGCCTCCAATCGCCGAGACACCGCCGCCGAAGGCGGACAACCCGGCGCCGAAGGATGAAACGCTCACTCTACCGGTGCTCGACGCGTTCTTCGCACAGGAGAGCTTCGCGGATGAACTCAAGGCGAAGCTGCAACTCACCGACGCGCAAGTCAATCAACTCCGCGCCATCGCGCGTCAGGAAACTTCCAAGCTGCGCGAGAGCAAAAGTGACGATCAATACACCGGCAGTGCGGCGGCGGCGCGGCAGGAAGCCGTCCAGCAGATCAGAACGGCCATTGGCGCGCAAAAGTCGGACGAGCTGCTGGCCTTTGTAAGCGACCGATGGAACGGCGGCGCGACCGCCGCTACAACGCCGGATGCCAAATCCGGCGACAAGTCCAGTGCCAAGTCCAGCGCCGCGTCCAGCGCCATACCTGCTGATACGCGCATCGTCGTTAACGCTCCAGCGTTTCGGATGGATGTCTTTGAAGATGGCCGGCTGAGCAAGTCCTACAAGATCGGCATCGGCTATCCCGAGTTCCCTCTACCAATCGGCCTCCGCAAAGCAGAGACGATAATCTTCAACCCTTCGTGGACGCCGCCAGATGAACCGTGGGTCGAATCTGCGAACAGCAAAGTGAAGATTGGAGAAAAGGTCGCGGCAGGCGACAAGTTAAATCCGCTGGGGCCGATCAAAATTCCCATAGGCCTGCCGTCGTTGATCCACGGCGGCAAGGCTCCGGCAAAGCTCGGGGGCTTCGCCTCGCACGGTTGTGTTGGATTGACGACTCCGCAGGTACAAGACTTCGCCGCGCGCCTCGCTCAACTGTCCGGCACTCAGTTGACCCAGGAGCAGTTCGCAGAGTACCTGAAACACAAGACCGACACGAAGTCAGTCAAGCTTGCGAGACCAGTGATGGTGGAGTTGCGCTACGACACGATTACGGTCGAGGACGGCAAGCTGCATATCTACCGCGATGTGTATGAGCGTGGCACGAACACCGAAGAGAATTTGCGCGCCGTTTTGCAATCAAACGGGATGAGTTTCGATAAACTGAGCGACGCCGCACGCACCGCCGCGTTGCGGGCGCTCAACGCCATGTCACGAAATGCCGGCGGGAAGCCCGTCACCGAAACTGATTCCAAACCAGCTAAGAACAAGGATTCAACCGGCAAGGTGACTCGGCTCATCAAGGGCGCCAAAGAAGCGGTGATAGACATTCCAGAACTGGCAGGCAAAGGCTATCCCGCTGCGGTAGATCTCGACACCGGAGTACCGCCAAAGGCGCAGGCTCCGCGTGCTCGCAAGCGGCGATAGAATGTAGGGGCGGCCCTCCGTGGCCGCCCCTCGTTGCAAGGCAATCGCCGCGATTCGACCCAGGGGCGGCCACGGAGGGCGCCCATACATGTAATTCAATGTTTCACCAGTAACGGATAAGGATTGATTGGATCGCCGCCGCTCCACTTGCCCGGCGCTGAAATCCTCGAGATCGCAAAGTGGAGGTGGTAATTTCCGGCGCCGGCGTTGCCCGTATCTCCCACGTAAGCAATAACATCTCCCCGTCGCAATTGCTTCCCTTCCGCTATTCCGTCTTCGTAACGCATCAAGTGCGCATAGTAATAAACATAACGTCCAGAGGGGTCGAGTTGATAAAGGGTTATTCCGCCCCGCTCGCTTTGAAAAAGTTTCGTCACCACCCCATCAGTCGTCGCGAGCACTGGAGTTCCCTGTGGCGCCTTTATGTCGAGAGCATCGTGCTGCCTCCCTTCGGAGCGCGACTCCTTGAAGGTGTCGTGTACCTGGCTCGCTGATATTCCCCTCAAAGGTATCAGAAGGTTTCTCGAGACGAGATAGTCAATATCACTATCGGTGACGTTGCTCGGTTCAGCGGTTGAAGGAGCAGTCTCCCGGGAAGGCGCAGCCGGAGCTTCCCTGGGCCGACTCCCTTTCTCGTCGCTGGTAGCCGGCGCGCTCACAGAGTCTACTTTGCGCGCAACAGGCTGTGACCCGTGTGGTGTTTGCAGGTTTAGCAGCTCAACGGACATCAGAATGACAGCCAGGCCCGACAACACGAGCAACACTATGCGTCGATATTTGATTGGCAATTTTGTGCGCCGTCCGTTTCCTAAGATGCCGCTGAGCTTCAAGGGGCGGGCCTCCACGCCAGGCGGGGTCAGTGATTTTGAGTCTGTTCAGTCTCATCGCCGGTTGTCGATCTGGCTACTGCCGGCCGTTGCGCGAGTCCGCCTTTGCAAACCGCCAACTGCGCGACGATCGATGCATCTCGCCCCGACAATTGCTGCGCGAGCGAGAGGGCACGATCGAAGTCTGATTTCGCGAGCACCGCCAGCGTTTTTTCGAGACTCGGCCCATTCAGATCGTCAAGCGCAAAGGTCCGGGCAGCGTTTCCTTTTGCTGCTGAAGCCGGCTCATCCTTCGATTCCTGCTGACGCTTGCTCGCTTCGTTGATCGTCTTTATCGCCGACTGCAGCGTTTCGAAACTGCTTATGTAATCGAAAGCTGCGAAGCTGCCGGCGATCTTGAGCAGCGATCGCGCACGGTCCATCAGCGCCGCCCTGGCCGAGCAGGTTGCGGCCTCGTTGAGCAGCTCGACCGCGCGGCCTTCCTCTCTCGAAACCAGCGCACCGTTTGCGAGCATCACCATAACGTCGGCGCGCAAACTAAGATCGACAACTCGCCGGGCAAGGGCCAGGGCATCTTCGATTCGCTTTGCAGACGAATACCGCTGCACGACCTGAATCAACACCCGGTCGCGCGTTGCGTCGTTCGAGATTCTAATTGCTGTTTCCTCCGCCTCTTTCAACCCATCTCGCGCGAGCCAGCCAAGGGCCGCTCGAGCCCACAGCGAATCGCGCTCGCTTTTGTCTGTAGCCTCGATTGCATCCCGCGCGATGTCGGCGGGCGCGCGAACGCCGAGGTCAGAAGCGTCGATCAAGGCGTCTGGCGTCGAAGCGTCTGCCCCGGCCTCAATCGCGGCGCCGGTTCCGCTGGCGACGTAGCGTTGCAACTGGCCCGCGCGTTCTGGCAGATAACGCTCGACCAAATCAGTAAGCTGCCGGCCAATGAAGTACGCGGCCGAGTCGTCGCGGGTCGTGATTGCCGAGGGGTTGGACTCGCCCCGCGCAATCTTGGTCAACGCAAGGTTGAGAAAACGAACGACAAGCTCCTTGCTGAGGCTTTGGTCGGATGTGACGTTGACGACCGAAACAACGTATGAACCCAGGGCGTGGACATCTGTAAGGTTGATCTCCGATGACTCTTCGAGCCGGGCTACCACATTTGAAAAGAGCAGGTCGGCTCGTTCGGCATCCACCGCTCGTAAAAGCGTCATGAACCTTGCGAGATAAGGGGACACGCCTAACGCGACACTCATCTGTGCGAATGCCATCGCTTGCTGCGGATCGCGCTCGACAATCTGCAGAGCGGCGCTCATCAGCAGCTCGCGGCGTTCGGTGTCTTCTCGCGTCGGACTCGGGTTTATCGTTGAATGCGCGCTTTGCGAGGGGTTCGCAGTGCCCGAACTCGCCCCGCAATCCGGTGACGTGCCGTCCTTGCAATCGCGCGATGAACCCTCGATTTTCTCGGCTACGCTCCCGGCAAGCTCTTCCGCCAGAACCGGGTCGTGCGCAGCGATTTGGTTGAGTAGCTCGCTCCGAAGCTGTCGCTTGCGCGCCGCACTCAACTCTGGTCGAGCCGCGGCGCCGGAAGAGCCGGACGCGTTGGTTTTTTGATCGCCGGATTTGGCCGGCGCCGTCGCAAGAGACTCGAAGGCGCGGCGATAAATCGAACTCGCTCGCCCGGCGTCCCGCGACCACAGCAGCGTCGCCGCTTGCGCCTGCGCTCGCACAGCGAAGGCGAGGTCATCAGAAGCGCGGGCTTCATCGGCCAACCGCTCGAGCAGCAAAGTTATTCGGGTCGTCCGGGTGGCCTGTTGAAGATCCTCTTCTTTCTCGATCTTTGCGGCGGCGGATACGGCCGGCTGCGAAAGCTGGGCGTTCGCTACGATGGGTCCCAGGGCCAGGGCGACTAAGACTGCGCAGCCTTTTAGAAAGTTCCGCGCCATGCCTCGAATCTAGCACGGAGCAAGAACAGAGTAAAAGGCTGGCGTTCAGAAGCGGGCGTTCAGAGTACCGACTTTAGTCGGACAGTGCTCTTATTATTCGGATCTTCTGTGATGCACTGCCCGACTAAAGTCGGTACTCTGAACGCCCGCTACCGTGCAATCTCTTTATGTGATCTTTTCAGCCTTGAAGATCAGGAACACAGGAACCCGAATCGCCTGATCGTAGCGAGACGCATTCTTCAACGCGAACTCACTCGACGGCGCGGGCTCGAGCATATCCGTAATCGAGAGGCAGGCAGATTTGAGGGCACTGAAGTAATCCGCGAGCGTATGATGATGGCAAAAGATGCGACGGCCTTCAGTTGATACTGCACCGAAGCCCAGCCACGGCGTCTCAATCGATCGATGCGGCGAGCCGAAATACCAACCCTCCCAGGGGTCCGGCACGTCGACCTGTTCGGAGCCAGCCAATGGAAATTGCGCGGTCGACATCGGATGCAACACACTGGCGATCAGCCGCGCGCTGGGCTTCATCACGCGCGCCACTTCTTTCATGAACTCTCCGATGTCTTCCACATAGTGCAGCGCCGTTGCGGTGAAGACGACGTCGAATTCGGCGTCACCGAATGGAAGCGGCTCGCGAATGTCCGCCACGCGAAAGTCAACTTCGACGCCGCATCTGTGCGCTCTTTCCTGCGCGAGCGAAATCATGGTCGCCGACAGATCGAAGGCGACTACCTGACCTCCCTGCTCCGCAAAGGACACCGAGTAGGTGCCCGAGCCGCAGCCGAGATCAAGAAGACGCGCGCCATCGATGTTACCGATTAGTTGCCGGATAGCCGGGCGCTCGAGGTTGTCCGCGAAAGAGTCCGAAGCCGTTGTGAAAGAGTCAAAGGCTTCGCCACACGCATTCCAGATTCGCTTTACGTCGAGAGGCATAGGGAGTGATGAGTGAAACGTAAAACGTGAAACGTGATGCGTGATGCGTGAAACGTGAGAGCGATTGATCTGAATGCGATCACGGATCACGCATCACGTTTCACGCATCACCCATCACGTATCACGTTTCATTCAATCCTGTAATTCGGCGCTTCTTTTGTGATGATCACGTCGTGGACGTGGCTCTCGCGCAAGCCGGCGGAGGTCACTCTGATGAAGCGCGCTTTTTCGTGAAGCTCCGCGATTGATTTACATCCGCAATAGCCCATCCCGGCCCGCAATCCTCCGACCAATTGATGAACAAGCGAACCGAGCGGGCCTTTGTGTGGAACACGCCCTTCGATTCCCTCGGGCACCAGCTTCGACATCTGAAACTCACTGCCCTGGCCGTATCGGTCGCGGCTTCCTTCTTTCATCGCCGAGAGCGAACCCATCCCGCGATAGGCCTTAAATGACCGGCCCTGGAAAAGGATGATTTCGCCCGGGCTTTCATCGGTGCCCGCGAACAGCGAACCTATCATTACCGAATCGGCGCCCGCCGCTATCGCTTTGCTGATGTCTCCCGAGTACTTGATTCCGCCATCGGCGATCACCGGCACGCCCGATCCGCGGGCAGCGCGCGCGCATTCGAGGATCGCGGTGATCTGCGGCACGCCGGCTCCGCTTACAACGCGAGTGGTGCAGATCGAGCCCGGACCCATGCCCGCCTTTACCGCGTCGACCCCGGCGGAGATCAAATCCCTGGTTGCGTCGGCGGTGGCTATGTTGCCCGCGACCAGATCGACTTCCGGGAATTTGGCTTTGATCTTTTTTGCGGCGGAGATGACGGCCTCCGTGTGCCCGTGAGCCGTATCAATCACCAGAGCATCGACGCGAGCGCGGACCAACTCCTCGGCGCGCTCCATGAAATCTCCGGTCGCTCCTACGCCGGCCGCGACTCGCAACCGGCCGAATCCATCCTTGGCCGCGAGGGGATACCGGATGGCTTTCTGAATGTCTTTGACCGTGATCAGGCCCTTCAATCTGTAGTTGTCATCGACGACAAGCAGCTTCTCTACGCGATGCCGCTGCAGGATCGCCTTGGCTTCGTTGAGCGTGGTGCCGACCGGCACGGTGATCAGGTTCTCCTTTGTCATCGCCTCGCTGATCGGCAGGTCTAGGCGAGTCTCAAATCGAAGATCGCGATTTGTGAGAATACCTACCAGATGCCCGTTCTGCTCGACGATCGGCACGCCGGAGATTCGATAGCGCTCCATCACCTCCACCGCGTCGGAGATCGGATGATCGGGAGTCATCGTCACCGGATCTACGATCATGCCCGACTCGCTGCGCTTCACCTTGTCGGCTTCATCGCGCTGCTCATCGATGGAAAGGTTTTTATGAATGACGCCGATGCCGCCCGCCTGGGCGATTGCGATGGCGAGGTGCGATTCGGTTACGGTGTCCATCGCTGCGGACGAGATCGGAATGTTCAAAGGGATGTTGCGAGTGAAATGAGTGGTTGTGTCGGCTTCAGTGGGAAGGACCCCGCTGCGCGCGGGAACGAGAGAAACGTCGTCGAAAGTCAACGCTTCGGTGATTTCGCCAGCCAGCATCTTTTTACCTCTGTGTTGCAGGTTATTTTGATTCGCTCAGCTCGACGTTTTTTCGTTTTACGTTGTGCTGTGCGAGTGATGCCGGCCAACTAGCTGACCAGCTTCGGAGGTTATCAAAGCGAAATAGTGAATGCAAGTTGGGTGGTCATGCATGTAGGGGCGGCCCTCCGTGGCCGCCCCAGAGTCGTTCAGGAGAAGTAGTAGGCCATGGTGGGACGGCCCTTCGCGGCCGCCCTTCTTGATTGCCCTTCTTGGTTGCGAATAATATCCAGTTCCATGCAGGGGCGGCCACGGAGGGCCGCCCCTACATGTTTACTTCCTATGGTATTTCCAGTGTCTGGATTTTCCCTCGGACATCCACTCGACCGCCGATTCCAACCGTTTCTTACGGGTCTCGTCGCTCCTGGCTTCGGTTATCCAATCGACATATTCTTTCTTGTTGGTGTAGCTGAACCCATCGAACGTAGCCTTCGCTTTCTTGTTCTTCTTGAGCGCCGCGGTAAGGTCAGCCGGGACCTCCAGCTCCTTCTTCTCGGTAGTCTTCGGGCGGGGCGCCGGCTTGATGCCCGAGTCGTGAACCCTCATTGCGTCTTTGATCTGTTTCACCAACTGCTTGTCCTTAGGCAAGTCGGACAGCGCGGTGATCTTTCCGAATTGACCCATCCCTTCCGAGGACGGTCTCGTTTCGTCGCTCATCACCCAGCCGCCGGAGTACCAGAATCCGAACGCGCAGTGTTGCTTGAAAGAAGCCATGCTGCAAAGCACTCGAGACTTGCGGTCAGCCGCGCTGGTGTACATGAAGTGCGGAAAGCTCCATTTCATCGTCTCCTCGACTGTCGGACAATTGTCGTGAATCAATTCTCTTAAGTGAGCGAGTATCGGCTTCGCGAAGTCGGCTGACTTCGCTATGTAAGCATCAATACGAGGGTCTTTGGTTCCCATCTCTAAGCTCCTGGATTGATTTTGTGAATTCGCAAGTGCGACAGACTCTAGTCGCGCGCCTCGTACTCCGCTATCGCGCGCTTCGACGCAAGACCGCGCCACGCTTCTTCGATCAAGCCCCGCAGCAAATTCAACTCGACGTTCTTCAGTCGCACGAGCATGAAAGGCCAGCAACGATAGTGATCGGTGACGTAAAACATATCCGGTTGGGTTGCGGTCAGCACTTCACGTGCAACGAATTCCACCTTGAGGACCAGCGACTCACCGTCCTGGTGAAACCTCGCCAAAATCTTGCCGGAGACGCGAAACGCCGGTGTCCCGTAAGACGTTCCCTCTTCGACTCGGGGCAGCGCCAGCGCAAGTTGGCGAACCGTGTCGAAAGTGACGCCGCCCTCGGTTTTGCTCACCGCATTTTTCTTTTTCGTTTTAGGCATCCAAAACTTTCGCGAGCGCGGCACGATGCACCGTGAACACTAACCCGCCGAGTATTTTTCGGCGACACGTTGAGAAGAAATAGACAGGGATTAACAGGATGAACAGGATGGCAAACAACATCCTGAATATCCTGTCCATCCTGTAAAGCTCTTATCGAACTCGACAGCGAAGCCCTTGTGCCCGAGCAGTAATTCACCTTCGAATCTTTCTCTCTTTGACTTCGTCATCCGCGCGGGGCTCAGTTAAGCGTGCGTTTCTGAAATTGCTCGATGAAATCAACCTGCTCTTTCAAAAGATGATTTCGCACCTGAACCGAATCACCGAAGTCCAGATAGGGCTCCGACTCGCGGTTGTAGGACGCCCACTTCGGCAAGCCTGCGCCGTTCGGGTCCCCGGTCTTCGCAAAGTTCACCCAGTAGCTCATCATCGTGTCGGCGAGTTTCTGATCGGCCTCAGTCAACAGCGGGTTCTGACGGTTGAGATTATTAAACACGTAAGGAATCTCACTGGCGTGATAAGCGCCAAGATACTTGCTCCGCGGATTGGGCGGAACGTGGCTGAAAGAATAGAGGTAAGCTTTTGATCGCCCGTTTGCGGTCATTCTCGCCCACGTCCGCATGTTGAGCGTGAACAGCCCGTCCCGCAGGGCGCCCAGATAAGCGGGTGCGATGTCCGCGCCGGTCTTCACCGGATAGACCGCGTCGAATTCCGCAATCATTTCGCCGTACTGCATCGAGACTCGTTTGCGATATTCCTCCATCGTCTTTGGCACCGAATCCGGAGTGGTCAGCGTCGTCATCTCGTTGGCATTCGAACCGACAATCACCGGCACATCATTGTGCATTTTCCGGGCAAAGATATTTCGGATCTCATCGGGCAGCACCCATCCATCGACGCACGGCTGTGTTCTGAACTTCTTCCCCTCCGCATCATTGTTGAAGACGTCGACGATTTTCTCGGCAGGCAATTCGCGAAGCGCTTTGATTGAATCCGCGCCGGCGGCTTTGGCAAAGGCCACACCGACTTTCTCGGCTGACGCTAACTTGTTCCGGTCATCTTTGAGGTAGGGCATCGGCCCGAAGTATGCGCCGCTCTCGCCGATCGCGCGGTGAAACAACCCTTTGGCCAGCGGCGTCGCGACAAGAGTGTTGACGCTCCACGACCCGGCGGATTCGCCAAAGATCGTGACGTTCTTCGCATCGCCGCCGAAGGCTGCGATGTTCTTCTGCACCCACTTCAGCGCCGCAACCTGATCGAGCACGCCATAGTTTCCAGACGAGTGCCGGGCTGATTCGCTCGTCAAGTCCGGGTGAGCAAGGTACCCGAGAGGACCCAGACGATAATTGACCGTCACCAGCACCACGCCCTTCTTCGCCAGCGCCGTTCCGTCGTAAGTAGGCCGCGAGCCGGAGCCTCGTGTCAGCGCGCCGCCGTGAATCCACACCATCACCGGCCGCTTTTCGCCGGCGTTGGCGGCCGTCCAAACATTAAGGTATAGACAATCCTCGCTCATCTTCTCTGGTGGTGAATAATACATTGAGGCTTGCGGGTAGGAAGACTGCGGACATGCCGGACCGAAGGCATCGCATTTTCGAACTCCATCCCAGGCGACGACCGGCTGCGGCGCTTTCCAGCGCAGCTCGCCGACAGGCGGAGCTGCGAATGGAATGCCTTTGAAACTGCGAACGCCGTCGGCGGTCGTGCCGGAGATCAACCCGCCTTCAACTTTGATGTTGCCGTTGGGTGACAGTGCCGATGTGGAAACGGCGACGGCCAGAGCGAAAACAAGCAGAGTCAGATTACGGCGCATGGGATACCTCTTGGTTTAGATTGTCGCGCGTCTAATTTGGAGTGCGGCGGCATCTGTGCGTCGCCGCCGCTTTAGCTCACTACTAGTCGAAAGCGGCGGCGACGCACAGATGCCGCCGCACTCCAAATCACGCCAATTGCTTCTTGACGGGCAATTCGCGAATGCGTTTGCCGGTTGCCGCAAATATCGCGTTGCAAATTGCGGGTGGCATCGGCGGCACACCGGGTTCGCCGACTCCGGCGGGCGGCGCGTCGCTTTGCACGATGTGCACTCGCGTTTCGATCGGCGCCTCCTCCATCCGCGGGACCCTGTAGTCATGAAAGTTCGACTGTTGAACTTTGCCGCCCGAAGCGGTGATCTCATTCAGCAACGCTATGCCGGCGCCGAACACCGCGGCGCCCTCGAACTGAGCCTTCACGCGATCCGGGCTTATCACACGGCCCGCATCAACCGCCATATCGACGCGAGGAATTCTCACCTTGCCGTTGTCATCCACCTCTACTTCGACGACGGCGGCAACGTAAGTGTAGAAGCTCCAGTGCGCGGCAATGCCAAGCGCTCGGCCTTTCGACGGCTTCTTCTTCGCCCAACCCGAGCGCTCGGCCGCAACCTCAATCACGTTTCGCAACCGGCCGGTATCGAGCGGGTACTTGGCGGCAAGCGGACTCTTCCCACCGAGATCGATCGTGCGGGGCTTGCCCAACACCTCGAGCAGATACTCGACCCGGTCTCGCCTGGCGAGATTCGCCAACTCATCGACGAACGAGTGAATCGCGAAGGCGTGTTGGATGTTCGCCACCGAACGCAGCCAGCCGATGCGAAGATGATTCTGAGCCGGTCCGTTTTCCGCTCGATGATTAGGAATGTCGAACGGCAAGTTCGTCCAGCCCATACCCAGCTCGCCGCCGCTGGCAGAGTTGGCCGCCGGGCTAAACGTCGACATCAGGGATGGGAACGCGCAACGTTGCAGCCACGCCGTCGGTTTGCCCTTCTCATCGAGCGCCGCTTTGACGTACATCGCCGAGACGGTGTGATAGTAATCGAAGCGGATATCGTCCTCGCGGCTCCACGCGACCTTGACCGGTTTGCCGACGGCTTTCGACAGGATGGCCGCTTCCGCAACGTAGTCGGGTTTCGATTTGCGGCCGAAGCCGCCGCCGAGCAGCGTCACGTGACATTCGACATCCTTCTTGTCGATGCCCAGCGCCGCCGCAACCGTATCCTGGACGGCCTGAGGGTTCTGCGTTGCCGCATAGGCTACGACTTTGCCGTCTTTGAATTCGACTACCGCGGCGGGTGGTTCCATCGGAGCGTGCGAAAGATGAGGCACGTAGTACTCAGCTTCATGCGTCTTGCCGCCTTTCGCGAACTCCGCGTCCACGTCCCCGATGTTGCGCGCGGCCTTTTGAGGTTTGCGAACAGTTTCGAACAGCTCTTTTTTGTATGCGGCCGATTCGTAGCCCGCATGGTCGCCGGACTCCCATTCAACCTTTAAAGCCGCGCGGCCCTTCATCGCAGACCAGGTGTTATCGGCGATGACTGCCACGCCGCCGAGCGCCTGAAACCCGTGAGGCGGCTTGAACGTCGGGATGACCACGGTCTGCTGCACGCCGGGTACTTTCTTAGCTTCCTGGTCGTCGAAACTTTTGAGCTTGCCGCCAAGCACCGGCGAGCGCTCGATTGACGCATACACCATTCCCGGCATTCGCGCATCGATCCCGAAGGTCCCGCGTCCGGCGCTGATATCGTCGCGGTCAACCGTCGGAAAATCCTTGCCGATGTAGCGGTACTCCGACGCGGGTTTGTACTTCAGCTCTTCTTTCTTAGGCACCGGCTGCGCGGCAGCCAGCGTTGCCAACTCTCCGTAGCCAAGCTTACGTTTGCTGGAAGCATGAACGACCTCATGGTTCTTCGCCTTGCACTCATCGGCGGACACGCCCCACTTGGAAGCCGCCGCGCGCTCGAGCATAAGCCGAGCAGTCGCGCCGGCGTCGCGCATCGCATCGCCAAAATCGCGAATCGAGCACGAGCCGTCGGTGTTCTGCGAACCGTACTTTACATCACCGAGGGCCTGCTCTACTTTCACACGCGACCAGTCGGCGTCGAGTTCGTCGGCCACTATCATCGGCAGTCCTGTGCGAATTCCCGTGCCCATTTCGGAACGGTGCGCGACGACGATCACGGCGCCGTCGGTCTCGATTCCCAGGTAGACACTCGGATGCCAGGCGGCATTGTCGGCTCCGCTTGCAGTGCTCGTGCCTGCGAAGGCCGAGAAACCCTGGGCCGGCAAGAGGCGAGCGCCGAGCACAAAAGCTCCAGCCGAGAATACTCCTCCTAAGAAAGTGCGGCGTGTTACGAGGTCGATGCGATTCATTTCTTCACCTCCGCCGCCATTTTGATCGCCTGGCGAATGCGCTGATAGGTTCCGCACCGGCAGATGTTGCCTCGCATCGCGATGTCGATGTCCGAATCGTCAGGCTTCGGATTCTGTTTGAGCAATGCCGCGGCGGCCATAATCTGTCCGCTCTGGCAGTAGCCGCATTGCGGAACGTTGGCCTGGCGCCAGCACACCTGGACCGGATGCTCGGCGTTCGCATTCAGGCCCTCGATAGTCACGATGGTTTTGCCTACAGCGGTCTTTACGCTCGTCTGACAACTGACCACCGCCGCACCGTTGAGGTGGACGGTGCATGCTCCGCACAGCCCCATTCCGCAACCGAACTTGGTGCCGGTCAGCTCGAGCGTGTCGCGCAACACCCAGAGCAGCGGCATGTCCGGACTGACGTTTACAATCCGGTCCTTCCCGTTGACGTTGATTGTCATCGCAGGCATCAGTCTCTCCCTTACCAATGTCGAGTGTTAATTTGGAGCGCGGCGCAATGTACTCCGCGGTGCCGTTGCTTTGGAGTGCGGCGGCAAGGTACTCCGCGACGCCGCTTTGCTGACAATACAATTCGAAGCCAAAGCGGCGTCGCGGAGTACCTTGCCGCCGCACTCCAAAGGTACAAGCAAATTTGAGAGTTGCCAAGCTCGTCAGCCTGCGATGCTTCGCGCCGGCGGCTGCTGCTCCCAGAACTTTCGAATCTCGCTGCGCGGATCGTTCTCGACTCGAGTGTCTGTATCGAAGATCATCGTTGCGCGACTCGTCGCATCGTAAGCCGGCCAGCGAGGGATGCGCGCGTTGTTCGGATCACCGGTCTTCGCAAAAGACACCCATGCCGACGCCAGCCGATCGCACATCACCTTGCCTTCGGGGTTACCAACTCCAACGATATTGTCGCGCACGTTGTGGAATGAAGCAGACACGTCCGTGCCGTGTACCGCACCGAACTTCCCGCCAAAGCCCGGGGATACCCATTCCCATAAATACATGAACACCGGAGCCTTCCCAAGCGCGGCCTTGCGCTCAGCCTGGGCGATTGCCGAGCGGCGAAAACCCGAATCCGTGAACACCTGAGCTTGAAGCAGGAAAGGCGACTTCTGCGGATAGCGTTGCTTGTAAAGCGCGAGAATCTCGTCCGCCTTCTCTGCATACCGTTGCGTGAGAATCGTCTTCAGGGCGGCTTCGGTAAGATCAAAATTTGTCAGGGCAAGCGCGGCGTCTTCGAGCGTCGTCGAAACTATGATCGGCACATCCGCCGACTCCGGCGGCGCGACTGGATCGAACGGATGATGCGGAAGAATCGTTCCGTCGACGACCGGCGAAAAACCACCGCCAAGCCCGGGAGCGACTGCGGCCTGAGCCTCGAGCAATTGTTGCCAGGATATCTTCTGCAGGTCGGCGATCCGTGACTTCGGGATCTCGAGCTTAGCCAGCAGCAGCTCGGCGGTTTTCGTGGCCTGCTCGCGCGTGGTGAGCCGGAGCGACGAGCCGCTCTGCACCGCGGCCCGGTGAAAAAGACCCTTTGCGGAAGGCGTCGCAAGCATCGTCGTTGTCTTTGCGCCGCCGCCCGACTGCCCGAAGATCATCACGCGTCCGGGGTCGCCGCCAAAGTTCGCGATGTTGTCTTTCACCCATTGCAACGACGCGACCAGGTCCATTATTCCGCTCACGCCGGCGTAAGCGAATTCGGGCGGCGCGCCCAGGTCGGCCAAATGCGTGTAACCGTAACTGGCGAGCCGATGATTGACTGTAACCACCACTACGTCGCCAAAGAGAGCCAATTGCGCGCCGTCAAATCCAGGCGCATTGCCCGACCCGGTGCTGAAGCCGCCGCCGTGGAACGAAACAAGCACGGCTCGCTTTGCTCCGTCGTTTACCCCGGGCGTCCATACGTTGAGCACCAGGCAATCCTCACCCATGCCACCGGACTGTTGATCCCATTGGATCATCATTCCATATTCCGACCGCAGGCTGGAAAGAGTTTGAGGACAACACTGGCCGTGAGTGAAGCACTCGCGCACACCGGTCCACGGCGCGGGCTTCCTGGGCGGCATGAACCGGTTTTTGCCGCCGGTGGATGCGCCGTACGGAATGCCCTTGAATTCCTTGATCCCGGCGGTAGCTATCCCTTGAACCTTGCCCGAAGTAGTTTCCACTACATGAAACAGTGCGCTCTCGGCGTTGCTTCCGAGACTACCGGCCGGACGAGAAGGCGCGGCGGTCTGGGCCGAAGAGCCACGCGGAAGCGCGGACGTCACGCCCGCGGCAGCGACTGCGAGTGACATCCCTTTTAGAAAACCGCGGCGGCTGTGCTTGCCAAAAGCCTCCTGACTATCTGGATAGGTATTCTTGGTGGTCATCCCCGTTTCTCCTTTTTGACCTGTAAGGGCGTCCTTCCGTGGGCGTCCCTCTGTGGCAATGTGAGTACTTAGCAGGCTGCTGAAAAAGGGACGCGACAGCTCACATCGGATGCCGATAATCCCACCAACGCACGAGGTGGGTATGAACTGCCGTGATTAATTACAACGACGACTAAATCACGATTTAGGGCTTCCAGCTTCAGGTTTGAGCAGGCCACCCAGCGCGATGTTTGTAATCTCTTCGGAGACCTGCTCGGGCGTCAGGCGGCCATCCGGGTTGTACCAGCGAGCGACCCAAAGAATCATGCCGAGCAGGCTGAATGTCGCAGCATCCAGGTCGACGTCCCTCAATCGTCCTTGCGCTTCCAGTTGCTTGAGGGTGCCTTTGATCAAATCCACGTAAGCGCGCTTACGCTGATCGGTCTTGCGCCGCTGAGCCGGGGTCAGGCCTGCAACTTCATCAAGAACGATTGACACCGGATTATTGCCCTGCGGCGTGCTGCGGCTGGTGATCAGATGCACGTGGTTGATGATGATCGTCTTTATGCGCCGCTCCGGATCAGCGATGCCGCGCGACGGGGCGATGACTTGCTCTTCGAGCGAATCCAATCCGAAGTTCATTATGTTGAAGAGCAGATTTCGTTTTCCCGAAACGTGATGATAGAGACCCGACTTCGTGATCCCAACAGCTTCCGCAATATCATTCATCGAAGTAGCGTCGTAACCTTTTTCGCAAATTATCCGGGCTGCCGCGCGGTAGATGTCGGCAAGACGGTCCGGTTCGGCTGAGGCAGAGAGGCTGAAAGGATTCTTCGTTGTAGCCATGATTCCAGATGGGAGTGCACTCGGCACTCGAGAATAAGCGCAATGAGATCTACCGCGCCGGTTCCACTGGGAGAGCGTCAATATAGCGCGTTCAATTCCCGCCCGCAAAGCCAGACTCTGTCCGCAGTGGGTCAAGTTGAGGTTCAGAGTTCAAGCTTTAGCTTGCTCTCGATCTTTATGGTATGAAAAATGGCAAGCTAAAGCCTGAACTCTGAACCGGACCTTCAACCTGACCCACTACTCGAAGCCAGTCCAAATCAGCGGTTACCTGCATCGGCGCGGCAGACTGAACGGCTATTCAACATTCACAGCCTCCTCATCGCAGCAAGTCCCAACCCTGCGCCGATCAGGAATCCTCCTGCTATTCGATCCGTCAGTATGGAAAACCTTCCCTTGAGCATCAGCCGGCTGCCTCGCTCGGCCGCCCATCCATAAGTCAACAAAACGCAGACTTCTATTCCGAGCGACACGATTCCCAGCATTGCAAACTGCTCGACCACGCCGCCGTCCGGTGACAGGAACTGAGGCAGAAGCGCGCTGAAGAATACTATCGCCTTTGGGTTCGACAACTGGGTCACGAGCCCCTCGGAGAAAAGTCTGATCGATGGTTTGGCTTCGATCGAGAGATCCGGATTCGCCGGGCGCTCTTTCGCCAACAACATCCTCAGACCGATGAACACCAGGTACGCGGCGCCCGTCCACTTGATTGCCTGGAACAAAGTTGCCGACGACATCAAAAGCGCGCCCAGTCCCAGCGCCGAAAGGATAAAGTAAATCGCGTTACCGACGAGTATTCCGAGTATGCCCTTCTGGCTGGATTTGAACCCGCTCCTCAGACCTTGCGAAACAACCAACAAGACTGCAGGATCGGGAGTCAGACAAAGGAGAAATTCCGTAACCGCAAAAACGAGAAGCAATCGTGCTGACACACAACCTCCTGAGGGTGATCTCCAACAATCGGCGCGCTTCACGTTCACCCAAGTGGAGAGAATAGTGTGAGAGCTGCTTGTGAATCAACGAACGCCTTGCGGAATGCTTTGCGGAGCGAAACAGGCGCAGCAAATCTTACGCGCCGGCGGGCGTCATAGCGGACGAAGTGGTGGTTGTTCCGCGATTGGTCAGGACTCTTGCAAAACGGGGAGCGCCTCTTTCAAATGCGCCTGCATTTCTCTGAACGCGAGCCGCAATGTGTGCATTTCAGCTTTGGTATGATGAGCTACGCTAGCGAGACGATCGATTTCGTTATCCACCAGACTGAAGCGTGCATTAACCTGATCAAAGCGCTCGTCAATCTGAGCAAAGCGCTCGTCAATCTGAGCAAAGCGTTCGTCAATCTGAGCAAAGCGCGCATCAACCTGATCAAAGCGCGCATCAACTTTCCGTTCAAGGGCATCGATCCGCTCGTCGATCTTTTGCTCAAGCGCGTTGATCCGGTCGTCGATCGTTTTCTCGAGGGCGTTGATTCGGTCGTCGATCTTCTCATCGAACGCGCCGATTCTTTCAAGGACTGTTTCGATGGTAGGCCGGGTAGTCATGTCGTCAGTCATTTTCCTCTCCTCTACCCAGGAAGATCGTTGAAGAGATTAATACACCTGCAAGGTAAAGCCAGTCAATGCCGCGGCACAATATCAACCCGGCTATCACGGGTCCTGTCTAACTAGACTCTTGCCTGTAGAGAGGTGGGGTGTATTAGAAATCGGACTTGGGTCGCGGCACTTCGAAGCGGCGATCGAGCGTTCCGCTCGGCAACCCCGTAGGGGTGCGATGTTTATAGTAAATACCGCACGCGGACTTCCGAGCTCCGTTAGGAGCGGCATAAACCTCTAGCGCGCAGAACATTCCACCCCTACGGGTTTGCAACCTAGCGATCTCGATACTATAAACATTCTACCCCGACGGGGTTCTATGAATTCTCCAGAGCTTCCATCGACGAGGTGCCCCGTCCACCATAAGTCCTATTCTTAATCACGCCCAGAGCGTGTCTTGAATTTAGCTGATCAGTTACGCTTACCCGAAATGATTTCTTCCAGAGTTTGCTTCACCTGCTCCAGAGTCGCTCTAAGGGCCCTCGAGGCTTCGGCGTCATCTCTCATACGTAGCTGACGCTCTCTAACACTTCGTCGACTCACGCCCATGTCCGCGAGCGCGATATTTCTCGCGTCGTAGAGACCACCTTTCAGACCTTCGTAGAGAACACTCCAGGTTTTTTCATCGAGCGACGGGAACCTGATCTTCAGTAATTCCAGCGCGGATGGTTTGTCGATCGCTTCGGGTATGAGCCACAACTCGCTCTCTGTTTTGTCAAATGCCTCGACCAGTTCGTTGTCAGAGACGCCCAACGTTTGGTCGATCTTGCGCAAGACATGCGGCGCCTGAATCCTCATCCCCTCTGCCTTCGCCAAAATCGGAGCAGCTTGTCTTGCGTCGCCCTCAAACGTGCCATCTTCAAAAACAGCGAAGGTGATCGTTATGCCGCGTCCTTCAACCATCCCAAGCCGTATCTCGTCGGACGTAGCTCCCGCTGCGATGGCTGGCGTATTTCTTCGCCCTTCGGCTCCAAACCCCGTTCTTCCACTCGCGACGTTGAACGCCGAAACGTTTTTGCTTGATGTGTTTTTCAGCCAGAGCCGATAACCCTCAAGGTGCTGCTCGAGTCTTTCAACCGCGAGAGCCGTCGTGTTATTGACTATCGGAAACTCTTCACCCGGATTCAACACGCGAGTCTTTGCCACCATTAGCTTCAGCTCGAAAGGCTCTATGCCAAGCTGAGTCAGTTCAGGCGGACGAATAGATTCTCCCTCGTGAAGCAAGTAAGAGTACGATGCGGTCAGCCTTGGCTTCCTCTCGGTCGACAAGTCGGGGTTTGAAGAACCATTATGGAATATAAACAGCGTTATCCTGATCGCGTCGCCAACATGTTCAGCCGCCAGCGACACACTCGCGAAGTCGCCGGCGGCGTTTGCATCGATAACCATCAGTTGCTCGCGGCGAATTTGCGTGGAGCTGTAGCCCCTACTCAACGCGAGCCTGATCGCAGGATTTGTTGTCCCCGTGAGAATGATGTCCAACGCCACGTCGTCCTTAGGCAGCCCTGTCTGGGCAACCGCGTTCGTGGAGAAGATGAGCGCCACGAAGAGCAGAACGGCTGGTCTTAAGAACGAACCAACTGATGACCGGACTCGAGCGGGGGTTAGGGACGTCATGAGTGTCCTCCTTTACAAAACGATGGCACCAATTGTACACCCGAACTGAGCCGCGTTAGGCATATTTCTACAGTGCTCTTATCCACACATTCCGATACCGGATTGGATTCCCATGGTCCTGAAGCCTGAGCGAACCCGGGCCGTGCGCAATGTAATTTGCCGCACGATCGTGCCAGGTGTTGCCGTAGATCTCGACGTTGTTCTGTATAAGCACTCCATTGTGAAGCACGGTGATTCGCGCGCGCTCGGTGACCTTGCCTTGCTCATCGAACCGCGGCGCCTTGAAGATGATGTCGTAGCTCTGCCACTCGCCGGGCTTGCGCGAAGCGTTGACCAGCGGAGCGTATTGGTTGTAAATCGAACCGGCCTGGCCGTGAAAGTAGGTCTTGTTTTCGAACGAATCCAAAACCTGCACTTCGTAGCGCTCCATCAGAAAGACACCGCTGTTTCCTCGCTCCTGACCTTCGCCCTTCACGTCGGACGGCGTAGCCCACTCGATGTGTAACTGGCAATCCGTGAACTCCTGCCTGGTTGCGATGTCGCCCATTCCCGGCGCCACTTCCACGTAACCGCCTTGCACCTTCCATTTCGCTTCACCATTGCCCGATGCCGCGCGCCACTTCGAGAGGTCCTTGCCGTCAAACAGAACAAGAGCATCCGACGGGGGATCCCCAACGGACCTTCCCGGCGTAACGACCGCCGGCTCGTGCTTCGGTGGCGGAAACGGTTTCGGCTCTTGCGTGGTTTTCCCTACAAGGCTGACGGCGGATGCGGCTAAGGCGAGGACTGAAATGCTGATGAGGATTCTAGTTTTCATAAGGATCATTGCTCCGGTTTCTTCTCCATTGTGGGGTTAGTGTTGTACTCGCGAGACTGGCCTTTGGGTATGCTGATCCAATCCCAATTTCCGCCGCTGAAGATCCGGGCCAAAACCACTATCTGCCCGACATGATATGAAACGTGAGCGAGCGATCTGCACAGCGCTTCGTGAACAGTCCATGCCTGGCCCCTGATGTAGACTGTTTGTTGAAGGTGCTCATCGGTCAGCATCGAAAGCTGCGTCTCGAGTACACGCCAACCTTCCGCCCACATCTTTTCGACATCCTCCGCCTCATATTTCTTATCTTCAAACTCCGAATCCCGGTCCCTCCATGTCTTCTCACCGTCGGTGGTGAGAAAGTCGGTGAAGCGCGAAAGCAGGTTCCCGCTGATGTGCCTGACGATGACGGCGATCGAATTGTTGTCCGTGCCAATAACCGCGTTCAGGTTCTCGCCGGGCACCTGGCGGAGCGCCTTTTCGCCGATGGCCCTGTAACGCGCGTACTCGTCCGTGAAGTCCTTCAGCATGGATCGTTTTCTCTTCGCGGATACTATATTCGGAGGTGGCCGATGACAAGAGCGGCCAGCTTGCAGTCCTCGGCGTCCTCCGCGTCCTCTGCGGTTGATTTCCATTAATGATCAAGTAGAACCGCCGAGGACGCGGAGGACGCCGAGGAGTACGATTGTGACCGGTCAACAGTCTCTACCCCCTGCCAAACCGAGCCGAAAATTGACGCTCGCGGAATCCCGGTGTTAGACTCCTGACCTCGATAACAGGAGGCGCACATGCCGGTAAGTGAGAGACTTCTCGAGATACTTGCCTGTCCGGTTTGCAAGGTTAAAGTCGAATTGAAGCCCGACGGAAGCGGACTCAAGTGCACACAATGCAAGCGCGTGTACCCGGTACGCGATGATATCCCGGTGATGCTCGTCGACGAGGCTGTGATTGAAGAGTGACGCGCGCCACACAGCGAACTTCAACCGGCTCGCCGCCGGCTATCGACTGGACGCGCGTCGAAAGAGTGTTGCTCATTCGCTTGCGCTCGATTGGGGACACCGTCTTGATGACGCCATGCCTTCAGGCTCTTAACGACTGGCGCCCGGGCGTTAAGCTCTCTGTCGTGATCGAGCCACTTGCTGCTCCGGTTCTGGAAGGACATCCACTCATCGCACATCTCTTTGTAACCGAAAAATCAATTGCTTCGAAGCGCACGCTGATCGGTCGACTCCGGCGTGAAAAGTTTGATCTTGCGTTCAATCTTCACGGGGGAACGACCGGTATGTTGATAGCCTCGAAGTGTGGCGCCAAACACACATTCGCCTATCGAGGCCAGCGGGGCTCGTGGATGCTGACCGATCGCGCGCCGGGGCCCGATGTAATCCTGAAACGCGACCGCATTCACAGCGTCGAACAACAACTGGCCTTGCTTCACTGGGCAGGAGTACCAATGCCCGCGAAGGCCCAACTCGCTCTGCAGATCGATTCCGATGCTGCAATAAGCGCGCGAGCGAAACTGGCCGCCGAGTTTCCAGCCGCGCAGTTGACCTCTTCGCGATTCGCGATTGTCGCGCCGGGCGCGACGTTCGAGTCGAAACGCTGGAGCAGCCGGAGATTTTCAGCAGTGATCGATCATCTCGCCAACCGATGGCGGCTCGAGAGCCTCATTGTTGCGGGACCCGGACAGCAACGGTTGGCCGCCGAAATCGCCGAATCATCGAACTCGCGACCTCGCGTGTTGTCGGGAGTCACTCTCGCCGAGCTGAAAGCAGTCATCGGGGACTTCGGTCGAATCTTCATAGGCAACGACAGCGGGCCGATGCACCTCGCCGCAGCTCTTAAATGTCCGATCGTCGCCGTCTTCGGTTCTTCGAATCCAGACGTTTGGCGCCCGTGGACTGATTCTCCCTGTCGCGTGCTGGGCGGCGAGCGTGGTAGGCCCGACAATGAGATCCGGAACACTATCGACAAAATAACAGTCGATCAGGTGATCTCAGCGGTAGATGAAGTACTGGAAGCCGCCGCCGCCAAATCCGCTTCGTTATGAGTATGAACAAACTCACTCGAGAACGAGCAGCAACTCTCACCGGCGCTTTTGCGGGAAAACGCATTGTGGTGCTGGGCGACGTAATGCTCGACGAATTCATATGGGGCCGTGTCCGGCGCATCTCGCCTGAAGCTCCCGTTCCGGTTGTTGAAGTCGACAGGCAAACGCTTGCGCTCGGCGGCGCGGGTAATGTGGCTTCCAATCTCGTAACGCTCGGCGCATCCGCGATAGCTATCGGAGTGGTAGGCAACGACTCAGACGCCGACCGATTGCGCGCGGCATTTCGCGATGTCGGCGTGAACGCCGAAGGGCTGGTAATCGATGCGGATCGGCCGACTACCAGCAAGACACGCGTGATCGCGCACAACCAGCAAGTCGTGCGAGCCGATCGCGAGAGCCGCACTCCCATCCGGCCAGAAATTGAAGAGCGTTTGCTGAGCATCTTCCGGAGTGATCTCGAATCGGCGGATGCCGTTGTCGTTTCCGATTATGGCAAGGGTCTGTTGACGCCGGCCCTTTTATCGAGCGTCCTTACAGCCGCGCACGAGAAAGGAATTACCGTTTGCCTCGACCCCAAGATGCGTAACTTCGTTCACTATCAGCCGGTGACCGTAATCACACCCAACAATCAGGAAGCGGCTGAGGCGGCGGGGATAGAAATTGACGGCGAGGAATCGTTGGCCGAGGCCGGCCGCAAGCTGCTGGCCTCGATCGAGTGCCGTGCAGTGTTGATCACTCGAGGCGAAGAGGGCATGACATTGTTCACGGAAGATGGCGTCACTCACATCCCGACGGTGGCGCGCGAGGTGTACGACGTGACCGGCGCCGGCGACACGGTGATCGCTACGCTTGCGCTCGCGATTGCAAGCGGCGCCTCGCTTGAAGAGGCTGCGGTGCTGGCAAATCATGCGGCGGGAGTCGTGGTAGCCAAGGTGGGCACGGCGTCGGTTACGCGCGACGAACTGCTCGCGACCATTTGATCCGCGCGAACCCGTCAAATCAATGTTTAACAGGGATAGACAGGAAGAACAGGATAAGAAGAAAAATCCTGTGCATCCTGTCCATCCCTGTTGAATGCTGAGTCGCGACGATTTGAATCCGCGCGAACCCGTCGAATCAATGTTTAACAGGGATAGACAGGGAGAACAGGATAAGAAGAAAAATCCTGTCCATCCCTGTTGAATGCTGAGTCGCGACGATTTGAATCCGCGCGAACCCGTCGAATCAATGTCTAACAGGGATAGACAGGAAGAACAGGGTAAGAAGAAAAATCCTGTTCATCCTGTCTATCCCTGTTGAATGCTGGGTCGCGACGATTTGAATCCGCGCGAACCCGTCGAATCAATGTCTAACAGGGATAGACAGGAAGAACAGGGTAAGAAGAAAAATCCTGTGGCATCCTGTCTATCCCTGTTGAATGCTGAGTCGCGACGATTTGAATCCGCGCGAACCCGTCAAATCAATGTTTAACAGGGATAGACAGGAAGAACAGGGTAAGAAGAAAAATCCTGTTCATCCTGTCTGTCCCTGTTGAATGCTGAGTCGCGACGATTTGAATCCGAGCGAACCCGTCGAATCAATGTTTAACAGTAGACAGGAAGAACAGGGTAAGAAGAAAAATCCTGTGCATCCTGTCTATCCCTGTTGAATGCTGAGTCGACGGATTCGCACGGATATGACTATTCTATTGACGCGGACGCCGAGGGGTTGTTTCATAGCGGTTGCACCCAGCCTCTCACTTTCCGAGACCATCTCAACTGAGGTTCTAGTGAATGAGCGAGAAGATTCTCAACAAATTAAATGAGCGGCGCGCGGTTGTAGGCGTGATTGGACTCGGCTACGTCGGGCTGCCGTTGGCGGTCGAGTTCGCCACCGCCGGGCTGAGCGTAATTGGGTTCGATCTTGATCAATCGCGTGTCGATGCCATCAATGCCGGCCGGTCTTATATTCCGGATGTGCCGACTGAAAACGTCGGTTCACTGGTCAAAAGCGGAAAGCTCGCAGCGTCGACCGACTTCGCGAACCTTGCGAAGACTGACGCGGTGATCATCTGTGTGCCGACCCCGCTTCGCAAGACAAAAGAACCGGACATCTCCTACATTCTGGCGGCCGCCGAGCAGGTAAAGAACCATCTTCATTCGCCTCAACTCATCGTGCTGGAGTCGACTACCTATCCCGGCACGACCGACGAAGTGCTGCTGCCCATGCTCGAAGAAACCGGCCTGGTGCTCGATACAGATTTCTTCCTCGCGTTCTCACCGGAGCGCGTCGATCCGGGAAACAAGCTGTTTCAAACTCACAACATTCCGAAAGTCGTAGGCGGGGTCTCGCCCTTATCGACTGACGTTGCAGCCGCGCTCTATCAAACGATAGTCAGTGAAGTGCACAAGGTCTCGAGCGCGAGAGTGGCAGAAACCACAAAGCTGCTCGAGAACACTTATCGTTCGGTGAACATCGGTCTGGTGAACGAGCTGGCGCAGCTTTGCTATCACCTGGGCGTAGACTCCTGGGAAGTTATCGAAGCCGCGGCGACGAAACCATTCGGCTTCATGGCCTTCTATCCCGGGCCGGGGATTGGCGGCCATTGCATTCCGCTCGACCCGCACTATCTTTCGTGGAAGGCTCGGCTGCACGGGTTCGAAGCCAGATTCATCGGGCTCGCCGAAGAGGTCAACTCGCATATGCCGCGCCACGTCGTTCAGTTGGTGCAGGACGGATTGAACTCGCAGGGAAAGCCGGTCAAGGGCTCGCGCGTTCTGGTTATTGGAGTAGCCTACAAGCGCGACATCAACGACGTTCGTGAATCACCCGCGCTTGGCATAGTCGATCAATTGATGCACAAAGGCGCCGAGGTCAGCTATCACGATCCTTTCATTCCCGAGATGACGCTCGACGGCAGAGGCTCGCTTGCCGGGGTCCCGCTCGCCGACGAAACGCTGAGCGCTTGTGACTGCGCGATCATCGTGACCGATCATTCGGGAGTCGACTATGCTCGAGTGCTCAGACTCGCTCCGCTGGTTGTAGATACTCGCAACGTGACTCGCAAGCTCGGGCTGCCCGAGTACGAAGAAAAGATAGTGAGACTCTAGCCGGCGGAACCGCCAGGAGAAGAATAGACCACTGATGACGCGGATTGGACTGATCATCACGGATCAGATCCGCGTTGATCCGTCTTATCCGCGTCATCCGTGGTCTATGCCGCGCAAAATAAAATGTGACTCCAGCCGCCGCCGGCGCGTCTGATTTATCGTGAATTGCGTTCAACCGTGCCTGAACGCCGCACTCGCTCAAAACTGAAGTCTTCGAGTATAATGTGCCAATCTCGCAGCGTTTCCATCAACGAAAACAACGCGGTTAATACCGCACCAAGAGGTTTTTTGGATGAAGAAGTTATCTGCAGCCGCACTCTTTATGACGCTTGCGCTCGCAATGCAAGCATCCACGGGGCTCATCTCAGGCGCGCGCGCGCGCGTCCGCCCAACCCGTTCGAGCGCGTCCGTCCAAACGGCATCGACAACCGGCAAGATCGCCGCGGTAGTCGAGCTTCAAGGCGAGCCGGTCGCGGTTCACCAGCGACTCGCCGCACGTTTGCCGCGCGCAGAGGTCGATTTCGATTCCACCGAAGCGCGCACTTATGAAGCTCAGCTCGACGCCGAGCACGCAAGCTTCAAATCGCGAGCGGCACTTGTCTCACCTGACGTTCTCGTAAGAACCGAGGTGCGTAAACTCGTGAACGCGGTTTCCATCGAAGCTTCGTCGAGCGAGCTTGCGGCCATCGCCGCCCTGCCCGGTGTTAAGCACGTTGAATTAGTCAAAGAAGTCCATACGTTACTGGACGCGAGCGTTCCCCTGATCAACGCGCCGGCAATGTGGGATAGGCTCGGAGGCGCTGGGGCTGCGGGTCAGGGTATGAAGATAGCCATAATCGACACCGGAATCGACATTACTAATCCGCTGTTTTCAGGTGAAGGCTTCAGCATGCCGGCCGGATTTCCCAAGACGAATCGGAACAGCGATGGGCTGGTCAACAACAAAGTGATTGTCGCAAAGTCGTTCGTTAACGGTTTGGATGCAACCGATCAAAACGGGCACGGTTCAAACGTCGCGGGCATCGCCGCCGGCCGGGCCGCTACATCGCCGTTAGGCACGGTCTCCGGAGTCGCTCCGATGGCTTATCTTGGCAACTACCGCGTGTTTAATGGGAGCGGCGGCGGCAGTGGAACCGACGTTATAGCTCGTGCCATCGAGGAAGCAGTCGCCGACGGCTTCGATGTCCTCAGCATGAGTTTAGGAACAGATGCGGGCCCAGCCCCGGATATTTCAGAGACCGCCTCGGCAGCCGCGGTGGCTGCGGGTCGCGTCGTCGTAATCGCAGCGGGCAACGACGGGCCCGATGCAGCTACTATCACCTCCCCGGGAACTACGCCATCCGCCATCACCGTTGCGGCCGCTACGAATGCCCACCTCGTTGGGCCGACAATCAATGTCGCGGGTCCCGATCCTGTTTCGGCGACGCTGACCAATATCGGCTCTACGCTGGGCGTGGAAAGCACAGCGGCTTTCGACACTACTCTTGGCCCATTACCGTATGTCTATGCGGATCCCGTGGGCCGAGGGTGCAACGGTATTCTCGCCGGGTCGCTGACGGGTAAAATAGCTCTGATCGAGCGAGGTAACTGTGACTTTACCGTCAAGGTCAACTCGGCGGCCGCGGCAGGAGCGAGGGCGGTCATCGTCTTTAACAGGGATACAAGCGAGGACACTGCGGGTAGTGCCAGTGGTGGCGACAACTTATTTACGATGAAGGTCACTGGTACAACCATACCTTCGTTCTTCATCGTGCGAAGTAAAGGACTGGCCCTACTCGACTTCGTCAAGGCAAATCCTGGCGCTACGCTAAGCATTGGCACATTCGGTTCAGGCAGCTTCACACCTGATGTCCTTGCGGATTTCAGCTCGCGAGGTCCTACACCGCTGGAAGCGCTCAAGCCGGATGTTGCCGCTCCTGGAGTGAGCATCTACTCTGCTGCGATCAGAACCGGCGACCCCGATGAAGTTGTGGATCCAAGCGGGTTTCTGGCGATCAGCGGTACCAGCCAGGCAACTCCACACGTGGCGGGGGCCGCGGCGCTGGTCAAGCAACTCAATCCGTCATTCACGCCTGACCAGGTCAAGTCGGCTTTGGTCAACTCGGCTACAACCGATGTTTTCACAACACCAAATCAAATCGCGAGAGTCGGAGTACTCGATACCGGCGGGGGGCGAGTCGATCTCTCGCGTGCGAGTTCCATTACAGCGACGCTCGCACCGGCAAGTTTGAGTTTCGGGATCAGAAAGCTGAAAGGGAAAGACGCCAGCGTCAGCATCGATCTGAAGGTCACCAGTGTGATTGACGGACAGAACTCGTTCACGGTAGGTGTGCAGCAACTCGATCCGGGAGACGGCATCACGGTTACGTCTTCTACTGGTTCGCTCTCACTCACGCGAGGCCAGGCAAGTACCGTAACCATAACGATGGCTGCAGTCGCCGGCTCTCAGAGGCGGGACTACACCGGCTACGTTTTGATTACCGGCGGCGGCCAGACACTTCACGTGCCTTATTGGGTTCGCTTCGTCAAGAAGAAGAATTAGCAGGCTGCTGAAAAAGTCGAGATGCATGAGTATTCAGTTCAAATCCCACCAACGCAGAGACTGTGTGAAAAAAAGGCCTGCTTTTCCCTAGCCCAGGCGTTCACGCCTGGGTCGCGAGCCGGGTCAAGCTCGTAGCCCCGTTCACGGGGCTTTCCTTG
>DATNBZ010000084.1:0-10670 GCA_035607285.1 Blastocatellia bacterium
CAATCCCACTGCTGAGAAGCCGCTTTTGTACAACTTATTCGGCAGCATTGATAACCAACAATCGTTGATCTTTACCCATGACGATCTCATTCAATACATGCTTTCCATTATCAGGGAATTCAAGCTTCCACAGAATCTAAGGAGCCTGCTGGAGGACTCTGTCTACTTTATTTTTCTCGGATTTGATTTCGAGAAATGGTACTTGAAGTTGTTACTCAAACTGTTCCTGGACGAGAACAAACTCTCAATCGCTTCGGAAGTGGGGGCGGGCACGCAGGACCGGCTGCGAACCTTCTATGCCGGGAACTATGGTCTGGAGTTTGTGGATGACAAGATTGACGAATACATCAAGCGCCTTTATGACGAATGCGAGCGTCAAAACCTGCTAAGACCGATCAGGCTGAAGGCTCAAGTTTCGATACAAGATGAGATCAGGGGCCTCATCAAGAAAGATGAAGTCCGCGAGGCCCAGAGCAGGCTTTACCAATTCCTGGAAGGATTGGATGACCAGGCCTTTGAGACTAAAGCCGAAGAGAGACAAGACTTGCTCAACGAGCTGGACGAACATGCCGCCCAGCTAAGCCGCATCGAAAAAAAGCTACGACAAGGAAAGACCACCGAAGAGGCGGCTAACGTCGAAAAGAACAGAATTATCGACGCAGTGCAGACGATAGCTGGAATTTTTGCATAGCGCTTAGGCGGGCCCGGACTCGGTCTCCACGCTCACCGCATGGCAATAGACACAAAAGAGACACCAGCCCTAAGGACACGGTATCCCGGTTCCAAACCATTTACCCGGGATGATGAAGCACTGTTTTTCGGCCGCGATGAAGACATTTCCAAGTTGGGGACATTTATCACAGTCGAGAAGACCACCGTGTTATACGGCAAGTCGGGCTTAGGCAAGACCTCGCTTCTGAATGCCGGCGTGGTGCCCAAGCTTGAAGCCGATTATCAGTACCATGTCATCCCGATACGATTTGGCAGTTACACTCAAGGCAACTTAAGACATCCGCTTGATATCGCCGAAGAAGGAATTGCCGCGTTTCCCCATCAGGAAAGCTTTCTGACCAAGCTCGATCTGGAAGACGTCTCATTGTGGCTCCACATCAAAAGTTTGGAGTTAGCGCTCCCGGAACACACCACGTTCCTGCTGGTCTTCGATCAATTTGAAGAACTCTTTACTTACCCGGAAGGTGTAAACGAGTTTGCGCAGACTCTTGCCGATTTATTGTACGGACGGACGCCGGAAGATTCTCAGAGAGCCCTTCGCCTGGCGACGAGAAACGATTCCTCCCTGATTACTCCCGGTCAATGGGAGTTCCTGCGGCGTCCGGTGAATCTAAAAGTGTTGATGTCCATTCGTTCCGATCGGATGAGCCTGCTGGATACCCTGGCATCACAGATTCCAAGCATCTTGCTGAATTGTTATGAATTGAAACCTCTTTCTCGTGCGCAGGCGGAGGATGCCATCACGAGCCCCGCACAGAGGGCCGGCCAATTCCTGACACGGCCCTTCACCTATCAACAGGAGGCGCTGGATAAGATACTCAACTATTTGACGCAAAACAAAACGAAGCCTATTGAGTCGTTTCAACTGCAGATTCTTTGTGCTTACGTTGAGGAGTTGTTGGCGATCACCAAGAGTAAATATGTGGAAGAATCGGACATTGGCAACCTTGAAGGTATTTATCAAAACTACTATGACAGCAGTATCAAGAAGCTAGGAACCGAGGAGGAGCAAATGAAGGCTCGAGTCTTCATCGAAGAAGGGCTGGTATTTGCCAACGAAAACCGAAGGATCAGTTTGTATGAGGGCCAAATTCACGACATGTTTGATATCAGTGCCGAATTCTTACGTAAGTTAACTGACACGCATATCATCCGATCAGAGCCGCACAGCGCAGGCGGGTACCTGTATGAGGTAAGTCACGATACGTTGGTTGCACCGATCTTGAAAGCGAAAGCCCTTCGGTATCGAAGGATACACGAGGAGAAACTGCAGCGAGAACTATCGGAACAAAAGAAAAAGCGCAGGAGAATGCTCATCAGGTTTGCTCTGCTTATAGCATTTCCGGGGATATGCGCAACATTATTCTCATTATGGATGAAATATGATAACCAAATGGCTGAAATCGCTTTTCTAGAGGTCGTGGCGGGGTTCTTCTTTTACGGAATTATCTTACTTTGCTTAATTGCGTTCATGTTGTCGGTTGTTACATTCGTGATTGAATTCGTGTCCGGGGAAAGCATCCTTTCCAGGCTAAGGAAGAGAGCCGACAATCCGGCCAAACAAAAAGGCTTCTTGACGAAAGTGGGTAGGTGGCTTAGCTGAAGGCGGCGATGACGGGTGTATTCCTCAGCGTGCGCCGGTTTCTTATGGCGCTGACGGCTCGCGACATGGCCCGGGATACAACAACTCATCAAGGGAGGCTGCGATGTTTGAGGGTATCAGGCAGTTGATAGCCGCTGATAAATTGGAGAGGGCGCTTGAAGACTTAAAGCCTTACACTCACGAAGACGAAGAACGCGCTAACGATTTGATCAAGTACCAGGCGGACTTGGCTAAGAATAAGAAAGACAGCAGGCGCGGCTTGATCACTATCGACGAAGAGAACAAAACAAGAACGCGAGTCCGCTACGCAATACTGGAGATGCTGAATGAGATCACGCCAATCGCGCCGGCAGCGGACTCATCGATAGAAAATAGCGCGGCTTCAGAAGCATCGACGGCATTCATCTCATACAATCATGCTGATAGCGACGCCGCGGACAAGTTGAAGGTCGCTCTCGAGGAGAGCGGCATCGTCGTACGCATTGATACGGCAGCGATGGAAGCAGGCGCAAACATCCAGGAGTTCATTGAACGCTCGATCCGTGAAACGGGTGTTACGATTTCTATCGTATCGAACCGCAGCCTCCTCTCCGCCTGGGTAGCCCTGGAAAGCATCGATTCCTTTTACCAGGAAAAGTTCACGGGTAGGAAAAGATTTATTGCCTGTTATCTCGATGATGACTTCTTTAGAAACGACTTCCAGCTCAAGGCGATAAGACAGATTGATTTGCAGATCGAGGAGATCGACAGGTTGCTCCCGGATTACAATGCCCAGAGGATAGATACCAGTGATCTCAACAGTCAGAAAACCAGGCTCTACGACTTGCGAAATAACCTGGGCCATATTCTTCTGAGGCTGAGAGAATCTCTATGCCTCGATATCCGCGACGACAAGTTCGATCAGAGCGTTGCCAAAATCGTCAGCGCGATAAGAAATGTGTGAGTGAGACAAATAACAATGCCAATAGAACTCGAAGCTGTGCGACCAATTGAGCTTGCCGATGTCCGAGCCGCTCGGGAGAGAATCGCCGGGACCATCTTGCGCACCCCGCTGGTCCGGCTTGAACTGGGACCGGACTTCCCCGACATCCGGCTCAAGCTCGAAAACTTACAGCCGATCAACGCCTACAAGTTGCGCGGCGCCGCCAACGCCGTAGCGCTTCTCTCAGAATCTGAGCGGAGTAAGGGCGTGTGGACGATCAGCGCGGGAAACGCGGGACAAGGCGTCGCGTATGCGGCGCGTCAGGCGGGAGTCCCCTGCTCGGTTGTTGTAATCGAGACGGCGCCGGAATCCAAGATCTCACGTATGCGCGCGCTGGGCGCAAAGCTCTTCCCGGTTTCATACGACGTTGCGTGGAAGACTCTCGAGGATCGCTCCTTTCCCGGCATCGAGGGGACCTTCGTGCATCCGTTCGACGATCATAATTTCATCGCCGGTCACGCGACAATGGGTCTCGAGATATTTGAAGACGCGCCCGACACCGCCGCAGTCATCGCCGGCATTGGAGGCGGCGGGCTCATCACCGGAGTCGGCAGCGCGCTGAAGGCGCTCAACCCGGAGATCAAGGTTTGGGGCGCTGAACCGGAGACCGCGTCGCCCGCCGCGCTTTCGTTTGCGATGGGGGCTCCACAAACTTTCAAGAACTGGCAGCCTTCGTTTGTGGATGGCGCCGGAGGTCAGAGTCTCTTTCCACGGATGTGGGAGCGAATGAAGCCGGTGATGGATGGCTGCATCGTGGTTAGCCTGGACGAGACCAGGAATGCGATGCGATTGATGGCGGAAAAAGCGCGTGTCATTGCAGAAGGGGCCGGCGCTCTCTCGCTCGCCGCGGCGTTGACTGGAAAAGCGGGGCAGGGTCCGATAGTAGCTATCGTCTCCGGAGGCAATGTGGATCTGAAGAAGTTCTGCGAGATCATCGGCTCTTGAATGAGGCGCGCCTCTTGAATTGAGGCAGGTGTGATTAAGGGCCGGGCTTCCCACGTAGTAACGAATTTATTCGTTGGGATTCTCAGAAACGAATAAACTCGTTACTACGTGGGCGTTATTCGGTTGCGGCGGGTTGAGAACATCTCGGGTGTGAAGTGTTCCTGGGAGGGAAAATGAAACTACGGATTCTAATCGTTGTTGGAGTAGTTCTCTTCGTGTCGTTGCTGGCGGCGTATTCCGGCCACGCGACATCGGCCAACGCAAGTTTCGCGATTTCTTATCCAGCGTCGCTCGATAACGGGCCCGTCACTGGCCGAGTGTTCGTGATGATCTCGAAAAACGATCGCTCCGAACCGAGACTACAGGCGGGCTCCTACAACGCATCAGTTCCGTTTTTCGGTCTGGACGTCAATGCACTGCGGCCCGGTGAGAACGCGGTCGTCGATACATCTGTGCTGGGATATCCGGTTGACACGCTGAACCAGCTTCCCGCAGGCGAGTACTATGTCCAGGCATTGTTAAACGTCTACACGGAGGTTCATCGAAAGGACGGCCACGTGATCTGGGTGCACCTGGATCAGTGGGAAGGCCAGCGGTGGAATCGAACGCCGGGCAATCTGGTCAGTGAAGTGAAGCGCGTTCGGCTTGATCCCGCGACAGGTTTCAACGTCAGTCTCAGCCTCACAAAGAAGCTGCCTCCGGTGGAGATTCCGCGAGACACAGAATGGGTCAAGCGGGTGAAGCTTCAAAGCAAAATGCTGTCCGAGTTCTGGGGACATCCAATCTACCTCGGCGCCACGCTGCTATTGCCGAAGGGTTACGATCAAGCCGCGAACCAGAAATATCCCGCGATCTATATTCAAGGTCACTTCGGACTCGGCGCACCTTTCGGATTCACAACTCAGGCGCCGAGCACTCCTGAAAGCGAAGCACAGCGCAAAGCCAGAATGAGCACGAGCGCGAGGGAGAGTGGATACGAGTTCTCGAAGGCCTGGATGTCCGACGACTTCCCCCGCGCGATCGCCGTTACGTTTCAACATCCGACGCCGTACTACGATGACTCATACGCGGTGAACTCGGTTAACAACGGTCCTTATGGGGACGCGCTTACGAGGGAATTGATTCCGTACCTGGAGGAAAAATTCAGACTCATCCGCGATCCGCACGCGCGAGTGCTGACCGGGGGTTCGACCGGAGGCTGGGAAGCTCTGGCCTTACAGGTAATCCACTCGAAGTTCTTCAACGGCACATGGGTGTTGTATCCCGACCCTGTCGATTTCCGGCGTTACCAAATGTCGAATATTTATGAGGACGACAACGCATTCGAAATGCCGAATGGGGATTGGGGCAAGCTCATCCGGCCTCTCTCGAGAAACGCCGATGGACAAGTCACTCTGACGATGAGGGAAATGAGTCGCCTCGAGGCGGTCCTCGGAAGCAACGTGCGCTCCGGTCAACAGATCGCAGCGTGGGACGCCGCTTACGGGCCGATTGGCAAGGACGGCTATCCTCGCCCGGTGTGGGATCGGCTGACGGGCAAGATCGATAAGGAGGTCGCCCTCTACATGCGTGACCACGGTTACGATCTCAGGTACAACCTGGAGAAAAACTGGCCACAGATAGGCCCGGATCTGGTCGGCAAGATTCATGTCTACTGCGGCGACATGGACAACTACTATTTGAATCTCGCGGTGTATCTTCTCGAAGACTTTTTGAAGTCAGCGGACAATCCGAAAGCCGATGCCGTCTTCGAGTACGGGCGGCCTATGAAACCGCACGGCTGGCAGCCGTTCACAAACGCCCAGCTCGTTCGCGACATGGTTGCTCGAGTAAACAAGACGGCTCCTGGACAGTGGGTCCTTCGCGTGCTTTGCGGTCCTTTGCGTCTTTGCGCTGAGTATTTTGTATTACCCAATACTCAGCGCAAAGACGCAAAGGACCGCAAAGCACGCGGAGGTTATTAAGCAACGCAGAATCCGAACACTACCTGCAATTTCAAATGGAGATGTAGAAATGAACATTGTACTTAGTCACGGCATCTTTGGCTTTGCGTCTTTCCATGGCATAGATTACTTCAACGGAGTCAGGGATCATCTCACCGCAAGGTTTCCGGGACTGCACATCCTTGTAACGCAAGTTGCTCCTGATGGAACCATAGAAGTTCGCGGCAAGGAGCTAGGCCTTCAGATTCAGAATGCGTTGGGGCCAGGCGGAGCGCTCGACTCTAATGAACCAGTACACATCATTGCGCATAGCATGGGAGGGCTTGACGCTCGCTACCTGCTTTCGCCCGACAATGACGAAAACATGGCCTCCCGAATCACTTCCCTCACAACGATCGGCACACCGCACAAAGGGTCGCCGATAGCGGACCTCCTGGTAGCACTCGGTGACCCTTTGAACATCGGCGGTGAGAATGTGTTTGCTCAGACTCTCCGGACTCGTCTTGCCGGCGTGGGCATCGAACTGGGAGGGCTTCATAGCATCACGACGGAAGGCGCCAGGGACTTCAACGCTCGATTCCGGGATAACGACAGAACGAAAAAGTTTTCCGTAGCGGGAGTGGGACGGGGTATGAAGGGCTTGAGTATTCATCCCGATACCTGCGTAGAGCTTGCTTTACCGCATCGCATCGTGAAGGAGAAGACCGGCGAAGACAACGACGGACTAGTCAGCCTCAGCTCAGCGACGTGGGGAGATGGGCCGGAACTGTGGCCCGCCGATCATGCTGATGAAATCGGACATGACCTCGATCATGGATTGGAGGCGCTGCCCTCGAACTTCGATTGTCTTGGAAAGTATGCGGCCATCGTCGCCAGGTTACGCGACTAGTTGGGGTGTACCAGAGAACTCGCTAGTCCTGTATAGGCGGTCCTCCGTGGCCGCCCCTCCTTCGAGAAAGCGATTCCTCATTAAGGGGCGGCCACGGAGGACCGCCCATACAGGACTACCCTTAATCGCTAGCGAAATGCTTGTTACAAGCAACTAGTACGTGATTTGACGGATTCCCACGCTTCTTGCAATGCAGTTCAAGTTCGTTAAGGATCCACAAAGACAGAGTTGTCCTGTGAACTTGATCACACGACCGCAGAGGCGTAAGATTGCGCCGACTTAGTTCCGATTGATCACCGCAGACCCGGACCGTCCGACATGACTAAGCTCTTCATCTCTCACAGCTCGCAGGACGACGCGTTCGTGCGCGACCTCCGCGACACGCTGGCCGATCACGATCAGGATGGCTGGATCGATTCGCGCGAGCTGCGTGGCGGCGATCCGCTCTGGCACGAAATAGAGAAAGCCATCGACGAAGCATCGTCCTACGCGGTCGTGGTCAGCACCGATGCGTTGCAATCAAAGTGGGTCGGCAAGGAACTGCGCCACGCGCTCGACGTGCGGGACGGGCGCGGCAAGGATAAGTTCCCGGTCATCCCGCTCTCGCTGAACGGAACCAGGCTCGGTGTACTCGAAGAGTTCTTCGGCGAGGAACCGGTTTACATCCCCGTGAGCAGCGACGCGGGCGGCGTCGAGGCGGCGATGAATGCGATCCTCGTTGCGCTCGGCAAACGCGATCCCGCTGATGTTGCTCCCACTCCGCAGCCTAAGGCCGAGCCGCTGGAAGAGCTGGTACTCGAACTAACCGACTTGAAGTTCCACGAGCAGGACGGCGTCCGGCGCCCCTCCGCTCGCGCGCGGCTCGTTTATGAACCGGCCAAGCCGGGCCAGCCGCACGTTCACAGCGCGCAGAGCTGGCGGTTCATCGCTCCGATCGGGCCCATTGAAGCGGAGGAACTGCGCTGGTATCTGGAAAAGTACGCTGTCTGGCCCAGCCACTACTTCAAGGACCGCGCGCGGAAAGTGGAAGCGGACCTCGTGACGTGGGGACAGCTCTTGCACGAGGCCGCGATGCCTGTGGCTCACAGGGAAAACGTCATGAACGCGTGGGCGAAGATCGACGATCATGCTGGTCGCCGCTTCTCCGTCCACGTTGATGTCGCGCTCGAAGCCGGCGCGCCCGAGGCCGACGTCAATACCGCGAGGGAAGCCGCCACGCTCCTGCTCGGCCTGCCGTGGGAACTGCTCCACGACGGTGATCAGTATCTCTTTCAAGGCGCGATGCCCACGCGTGTCCGCCGACGGCTGCCGAACACGAAGGTGCTCGACGTGCCCGTCGTCGCCACGCCAATTCGCATCCTGCTCGTCACCGCGCGGCCCGAGGACGATGAATGCAGCTATATTGACCATCGTGCGAGCGCGCTGCCGCTCGTAGAGGCGATGGAATCGCTGCCCGGCCTGGTCAAGATTCACGTCCTCAGTCCACCCACGCTGGCGGCTTTGCGCGAAGAACTCGACCACGCTCGCGGTGAAAAGAAGCCCTATCACGTAGTCCACTTCGATGGCCACGGCGTCTATGACCGCACGGTCGGCCTCGGTGGACTTTGCTTCGAGCACCCTGCGGACATCGCCAAGCTCGGCAAGCGCCGGCACGTAACGGTCTTCACACAACACAGCATAGAGCACGGCACAGGCTTGGGATCACTGCTGCGCGATCATCGAATCCCGCTCGTGTTCCTCGAAGCCTGCCAGACTGCGCAGGCCGAGAAAGCGTCCGAGTCCGTCGCCTCCGAGTTGCTGAAGGTCGGCGTCGCCTCGGTGGTGGCAATGAGCCACAGCGTGCTTGTCGAGACAGCGCGCCGGTTCGTCGAGGTTTTCTACCGAGCGCTCGCAGAAGGAAAACGAGTGGGCGACGCAATGCTCGCAGGTCAGCGCCAACTCAAGGACGACACCTTCCGCGGACGCATCTTCGGCGTGGGCGAGCTGCGCCTCGAAGATTGGTTCGTGCCCGTGCTCTATCAGGAAAAGGACGACCCGCAGCTCTTCAAGACCATGCCCGCGAAGCAGACTCGGGAGGATTTTCAGACCGCGCTTGCCGCACGCCTCGGCGAGTTGCCGCCGGTGCCGGAGACCGGGTTCATCGGGCGCAGCCGCGAGCTGCTCGCGCTTCAGCGGCTGCTGCGAGAGGAACGTTACGCAGTTGTGCGCGGTCAGGGCGGCGAAGGCAAGACCGCGCTCGCAGCCGAGTTCGCTCGTTGGATGGTGCGCTCGCAGCAGACGCGCCGCGCCGCATTCGTCTCCGTCGAGACTCACAGCCACGTCGCCGCGGTTCTCGATGCACTTGGCCGTCAGCTTGTGGGAAAAGACTATTCCGTGGCCACGTTCGATGACATGGAAAAAGCTATCTTGCCCGTCGAGCGCGCGCTCGCCGAGCAGCCGACCCTGCTGGTGGTCGATAACATGGAGAGCATCCTGCTGCCGCCCTTCATCTTGAAGGAAACGCCGGAGGCTCTCTCCGAGGACGCCCGCCGCGAACTGGACGCCATCCTCAAACTCTGCGCGCGACTCAATGCGAGGGGCGACACGCGGCTGATCTTCACCAGCCGCGAGGCGCTGCCCGCGCCCTTCGATGCCGAGCGCCATCGGCGAGAGCTACACCAACTCGACCGCGAGGACGCGGTGAAGCTCGTCGAGCGCGTGCTGAACACCGCCGGCGGGGATGCCGGTTCTTCCACTGATGCCGCGCGCGAAGAGATCGAGCAACTCGTGGATGCCGTCCATTGTCACGCCCGCACGCTAGCGTTGCTGGCCCCGGCGCTGCGCAGTGGCGGCGTCGAGGCAACCCGGACGTCGCTCGTCAAGCTGATGGCGGAGATGGAGAAGAGATACCCCGGTAGCCGGGAGAAATCGGTCTTCGCGAGCGTTGAGCTTTCCCTGCGCCGCATGTCTGAGGCGAACCGGCACCGGGCGCGCGTACTCGGAATTTTTCACGGCGGGGTCCAACTGCAGGTACTCCGTATGATGATGGAGTGGGAAGAGGCCGAGGTGGCCTCGCTGGCGGTTGAGTTGGTCGAGACGGGGCTGGCGACGCCGAACCGATACAACCATCTCACGCTCAATCCCGCGCTCTGCCCCTACTTGCGCGGGCGGATGGAATCGGCGGAGCGCGAGGCACTGACGGCGCGCTGGGTCGAAGCGATACTCGCGTATGCCGAGTTCTTGCGACAGCAGCAGGGCCAAAACATCGAAGTCGCAGCGACGCTGACCAGGCTGGAGCTGCCAAACCTCTTTGTGCTGCTCGACCTCGTGCAGCGTGCTGGGAATGCTGAGGCGACTATTGATTTGGCCACTTCGCTCTACAGCTTGCTGCAAAACGCCGGCAAGCCGGGCCTGCTGGAGCGAGTGGGGCACGTGCGCGACACCGCCGCGGCGGCGATGGGCGACGCCTGGAATCACGCGCGGTTCAATGCGGCGGCGTCCCGCATCGAGCAGCAGCTTGCCGGCGGGCAGTTGCGCCAGGCATTGGACGGGGCGCAATCTTTGCTCCAGCGAGCTCGTGCGGCGGGTCAGCAGACG
>DATNBZ010000098.1:0-33280 GCA_035607285.1 Blastocatellia bacterium
CCGTTTCCTACACGAATCAGGTTGTAATCAACAGCACAACCTTCAGCGCCGGCGGTGACTCGGGCTCGTTGATCCTGTCCAACGATAACCCCAGTTGCCGTCACCCCGTTGCATTGCTGTTTGCAGGCAGCAGCTCGTCAACGATTGCCAATCCAATTGCAGAGGTGCTTTTGAAGCTTACGACTGCGCTTGGAAGCGTGGTGAGCTTCGTGGGCACTACCTGCGCAACCGCTCCCGAAATAGCTTCAGGCACGCAGGCGTCCGCGCCCTCGAGCGCGTCCATCGACCGCGCGACGCTGGCCATGCGAGCCAGGGAGAATGACCTGATGTCGAGACCGGGGATTATCGGAGTCGGCGTCGGAGCGTCGGACAACGATCCGAACTCGGCCTCCATCGTCGTCTACGTAGATTCGAACGCGGCAAGCTTTCCAAGCGTTCCAAGGCGAATCAACGGCGTCCGCGTGAGGGTAGTCTACACCGAACCGTTCGTCGCATATTGATTCCAACTGCTCACGCTGGAGCTTTGCGGTCCTTTGCGAGCTTTGCGCTAACGTATTTTTTTCTCGAGCGGGTTCCTTTCGCAAAGCTCGCAAAGGACCGCAAAGCTCGCGGCGTTGGGCGGTTTCTAAGGAAGGGCGCCGTACAGGTCCATCAAGGAAAGCATGACTGTGTACTAATCCGCCGTCGCTTCGGCCATCTCTTGCGCGCCTACCGAAAAGTAAGCGGCTTGCGGATGATGAAACACCAGCGCCGATACGCTAGCCTCGGGCTCCATCATGAAGCCCTCCGTCAATTCGACGCCGATGTCTTCGGGGCGCAGCAGGCGGAATAGCTCGGCTTGCGCTTCGAGGTCCGGACACGCGGGATAACCAAACGAATATCGCTTGCCTCGATAGCGGGCCTGGAACAGCGATTGGCGCGCAAGATCAGGTGGATCGGGAAATCCCCAAACCCTTCGAAGCAGGGAATGCAACCACTCCGCGGCCGCTTCCGCCGTCTCCAACGCAAGAGCTTGAAGCGCGTATGATCGCAAGTACTCGCCGTCGCGTTTTGCTTCCTCGGCGAGCTCGCGTATGCCTTCACCGGCAGTTGTAACAAACATCGCGACGTGATCTCGATGCCCGTCATTGCTCGGCGGTAAGACCAGGTCGCTGAGCGCTAGGCCGTCTTCTTTGCGTTGGCGCGGAAAGCGAAACGTCGCAAGAGGACTATCAACCGCCAAGGATGTAGAGCACGCGGAGGAAGGCAGCCTGAAGGCTGAACTCTGAACGCCGTCGTACAAGTTGATCGAGTTGCCATTCGGCTCGGCTTCGAAGAATTGCCACACCGCTCTAACACGCATCGCGCCCGCGCGACATTCTTCTTTCACGCGTTCGATGTGTGACTCAAGCTCGCGAGCTTTGACGTCGCCGGCTGCAAGAGCATCGACGAACCGCCCGCGAAAACCCAGATGCTTGCCGTAGAGCATCTGAGGATTGATGTAGCTCCATATGCCGTCGAGATCGCTGATCTCCTCGTGACTGGAGCTCGTCGTACCAATCTCTTCGATGTGGCGCGCGAGATCAGGCACAGCCGGTATCGGAACATCCAGCGAGATCTTCGAGCTGCGTTGTTCGGTTTCATCAAATAGAACTTGCGGAGCGGGCGGCTTGATGCCAAGGTCTCGCTCGAGCAACTCGGCTTCGAGGCGCGCGCGCGAATCGGCATCCATAATGCGATTCAAAAGATCGAGCCCGTTCATCGCGTCGTTTGCATAAGCAACCGTCCCGGTGTAAGCCGGCGCGATCTTTGTTCTGGTAAAGCGATCCGATAAAGCCGCGCCGCCAACAAGCATCGGCAGGTCGATCCCGGCATCTTTCAAGTCTTCGGCGGTCAGCACCATCTGCTGAGCCGATTTCACCAGCAATCCTGACAAGCCGATCGCGTGCGGTTTGTGCTCGCGCACCGCTTGAATCAAGACTTCGGGTGGAACCTTGATGCCGAGATTCACAACCTGATATCCGTTATTGGAAAGAATGATGTCGACGAGGTTCTTGCCAATGTCGTGTACATCACCCTTTACGGTCGCGAGAATAATCCGTCCGCGCGAGCTGTCGTCGCTCTTCTCCATGAACTGTTCGAGAAAAGAGACAGCGGCTTTCATTGCTTCGGCGCTTTGAAGCACTTCGGCGACGATCAGTTCGTTGTTGTTGAACAGGCGGCCGACCTCCGACATCCCGGCCATCAACGGCCCGTTGATGATATCGAGCGGCGCGGCTTCCTTGAGCTTCGTTTCAAGGTCGGCGATCAAGCCTTCTTTCGTGCCTTCGATAATGTAGTTTCCGATCCGCTCGTCCAGAGGCAGGTCGCTCGCGATCTTCTTCTGTCTCGAAGCGGCGCCGCGAAAGTGCGCGGCAAACGCGGCAATTGCATCGTCGCCGCGATTCCACAACAGATCTTCGGCCAATCGGCGCTCGTTTTCCGGAATCGACGCGTAGCGTTCGAGCTTTTCTGAATTGACGATTGCCAGATCGAGCCCGGCCTTCGTGCAGTGATATAAAAAGACCGAGTTGAGCACTTCCCTTCCCGCGTCGGGCAAGCCGAACGAGACGTTGCTGATCCCAAGAATCGTCTTGATGTAAGGAATCTCCTGCTTGATCGACCGCACGCCTTCAATCGTCTCAACCGCGCTGCCCACGTAGTTTTGATCACCCGTGGCGCAGGGAAACACAAGCGGGTCGATGATGATGTCTTCAGTCCGAATACCGTACTCTTCGTTGAGCAACTTCACTGATCGCTTCGCGATCTCGAGCTTGCGCTCGCGAGTGATTGCCTGGGCCTGCTCTTTGTCTTCGTCGATGCACCCGACGATCAACCCCGCGCCATACTTGCGAGCGAGCGGCGTCACGCGCTCGAACTTGTCGAGGCCGTCTTCGAGGTTGATCGAGTTGATGATCGACTTGCCCTGACAATATGTAAGCGCTCGCTCGATGGCGATTGGATCGGTTGTATCGATCATCGTCGGCGCCTTCACCACGCGAATCATCTTTTCGTAGAAGCGGTCGACGTCGTACAACTCCTCGCGATCGGCGTTTTGAAGATTCACGTCGCAGATCTGCGCGCCGCCTTTCACCTGTTGCCGCGCGATCTCGGCGGCTTCTTCGTATTTCTCTTCGGTGATCAGGCGCTTGAACTTGCGCGAGCCGACTTCATTGGTTCGCTCGCCGACGATCAAGGGGCGCTGATCGTCACTCGCTTCGACGAAGTCGATTCCTGAAAACAAGCTTCGATGATGCTTCGCCGGAATGCGCGGGCGTTTGCCTTCTACCATCTGAGCAAGGGCTCGGATGTGCGGGGGAGTAGTCCCGCAACAACCGCCGACAAGATTGATCCAGCCGTGATCGACAAAGCGCTCGACAGTAGTCGCCATGCTTTCGGGAGTCTCGAGATATATGCCGTCCTCGTTCGGCAATCCCGCATTCGGTATGCACGACACGCGAGTCTCCGCCAGCTCGGCGAGGCTTCGAATGCGATCGGTCATGAACTCGGGCCCCGTTGCGCAGTTCAAGCCTACCGACAACAAATCGGCGTGCATCACTGAAGTCGCAAACGCTTCGACGGTTTGGCCGGCGAGCATCGTGCCCATCGCTTCGATGGTGCCCGAAACCATCAACGGGACTTTGAATCCGATTTCGTCGAACAAACGCCAGATGCCGATAAGCGCGGCTTTCACGTTGCGAGTGTCCTGCTGAGTTTCGACGATCAAAAGATCGGCGCCGCCGGCGACCAGCCCCGCAGCCTGATCGTGAAAGTTGTCGATCAGTTGATCGAACGTTACTCCGCCGGTGACCGAGATCGCTTTAGTAGTCGGACCCATCGATCCAGCGACGAATCTTGGTTTGCTCGTGGTCGAATGTTCAGCGGCGGCTTGTTTCGCCAGTCGGGCGGCCGTTTCGTTGATTACGTGAACTTGATCCTGAAGCCCGTATTCGGCAAGGACGATCGAAGTACCACCGAAAGTATTTGTCTCAACGATGTCTGCGCCAACTTCGAGATAGCCTCGATGAATGTCGAGGATCACGTCCGGCCGAGTAAGCACGAGATTCTCGTTGCAGCCGTCGAGGTGCACGCCGCCGAAGTCATTCGCGTTCAGATTGCGCGCTTGAATAGCCGTGCCCATCGCGCCATCGAGCACGAGTATGCGCTCGGCGAGTAATTCCTGAAGTAGCGTTGTGCGTTCCTGTCGTTCGGTCATAATTAATGTAGGGTTGGCCACGAAGTAACCGAACTCGCCTTAGCGAGTCGATAACGTGAAGAAACCGCTTTGCGAGCTTTGCGGTACTTTGCGAGCTTTGCGTTCAACGTATCTCTCTTCCTCGAGCGGATTCCTTGCGCAAAGCTCGCAAAGCACCGCAAAGCTCGCGGCCTCGGGTGGTTTCGAAGGACCGCCCTTACATTACACTGGTGGTTTTTCTTCCACAGCCTTCTTAACTTCGGGCGGCTTATCTTCCTTCTCGCTCGAGACGCCGATCATCTTCCTGATCTCAGGCTTGCGTTCGCGGGCCACCGCCGCCATCGTGATGTAAGCCGTTTCAAAAGCCGCCTGGCTGATCGTCTGGCCGCCGCTAACCAGGTACTTGTAACCGACATCTTCGTCGCTATCTACAAAAAAGCTTCCAATCGTTATCGAGTCGTTTGCTTCAAGTAGGTACTTGTAGACCTGTTCCTTGTTCGTAGCGTTCTTCAGACTGCCGAAGTTGTAGACGTAGAAACCGAGCAGGTTCCTGCGGTGATCATTCACGATCACGATCGTCACCTTACCGCCTCTCAGGTTGGCGGAATTGGAGACGATCATATCGGCGGTGCTCTTGCTCTCGTCGACGGTTCCGCCGACTCGAATGAGGTACTGCTTGATGCGCTCGGCGAACGAGAGTCTCGGCGGAGCGGGCTTCGCAGCCTTGGGCGGCGGCTCCTGTGGCGCATTGGATTGCTGAGCGAATGCACCTGTTGAGACCGACAGACCAAGCAACACAGTTGCAATCATATTGTTTTTCATAACCACCACCTGCGAACAAGATCGGCCCCGTCCATCGACTCACTGATTAGGCTTCGTTTCGGCGGGCTTTTCCTCCTTGCGCATGTATTCGTCGAGTGTCGGCGTGTACTCATCAGCGATTCGGAGCAGCTCGGTCACCGCGACGCGAAACGCATCGTAGCTGACCCCGCCTTCGGTCGTGAAAGTAAAGCGCGCGCCGATATCTCCCTGTGTGTCGACGAAAAACGCGGCGAACGAACGCTGATTTGTCTCGAGCAATCGCTGGAAGAGCTTTTCGCGATCGGTTACGCGCTCCAGCGTGAAGTATCGGCCGCGCAATCTCGGATAGACCGATAGCACCACGGATTGATCCTTCCGAACCTCGACGTAGAGGTCGAGCCTTTCTGCGCGTTTGTTTTCGCTTCGCGGGACGACCACCGCATCCGAGTTCTTTGGGTGAGGCACGTAACGCAGGCCCATCTTGTCCAGATAGCCACGCAGCGTCTGAATAGTGAGCGTTTGCGATTGCGCGCCGCTCGCCGTCAATGCGAGCACCGCTGCCGCAAAAACCGAAAGGACAATTCTCTTTTTCATCAACAGGCCAAACCCCGATTCATGGTTCACGATCGGCGGTCAGTGGCCCCGCGATCGTTCTCTGCTCAACCTCTTCAACGTATCATCGCCGCCAAAGCCAGTTCAAGCGACGGACCGTCTGCATATGGTGTGTTGCTCGGTCACAATCGCGCCCTCCTCGGCGTCCTCAGCGTCCTCTGCGGTTTATTCCCACCAATCATCGAGAAAACCGCCGAGGACGCGGAGGACGCAGAGGACTGCATTGCCGGGAACCACGTTCATACACCACTATCAAACTCCGACGAGTCTTGCCCATTCTTGAAACACCGATTTCCCGATCCTTTGATGCCCAGGCAAATGATCGCGCGACTGAGCGATGATCTCCGCGCCATAGATCCCTTCTTCATCAAGCTCGTCGGAGAAATCCCGGACCATGTCCTCGACAATCTCTCTCGTGGCTTCCAGGTGAAACAAAAGCCCGTACGCGCGCTCTTCGTAAGCAAACGCCTGACAGGGCGTTTGAGCCGATGTGGCCAATGTTACCGCTCCTCGCGGCAAGTCAAACACATCGCCGTGCCAGTGATACGCGGTAAAGCTGCTTTCAATCTCGCCAAACAACCGGTCAGCGCTCGCCGCTTCCGTCAGTGTAACCGGGAACCAGCCGATCTCCTTCCGATCGCCCTTTCTGACTTCAGCGCCCAGCGCAGTTGCCACGAGCTGGCTCCCCAGACAAACCCCAAGCACAGGCTTCCCGGCCTTCAAAGCCGCCTCGATCAATCTGATCTCACTTAACAAGAACGGGTATTTGTCCTGCTCATATGCGCCCATCGGCCCGCCCATCACGATAAGACCGCCAGCCTCGCGCATATCGTCCGGGACCGGCTCGCCCTCGAACAAACGAACATATTCCGCGGTTACGCCTCGGACCTCCAAAGCCTCACCGATAATGCCAAGCGGTTCAGCCGCAAGATGTTGTAAAGCGTAGATTCTCGACATCCGGTTCGACTGATGTAGCGGCCCTCCGTGGCCGCCCCTCTTTGGAGATCGCTTTATTGACCGCAAGAGGGGCGGCCACGGAGGGCCGCCCCTACATGGCATCTACAAAACGCTGAACACATCGAGCGCGTACTGAACTCGCCCAAACGGCGCGGACACCTGCACGCCCTGCACGAGTCCTCTTACTTCCAGCAACGTCTCTCGAGCGATTGCCAGCCCTTCCTCGCGCGCCGCATCCTTGTCGGTGATTCGCTGCATTCGCTTTAGCACCGACTCGGGCACGATGACGCCAGGCACCTCGTTGGCCAGGAACTCCGCGTTCCGATATGACACCAGCGGCCAGATGCCCGCAACTATCGGAATGCGACAATGTTCGATTCTCTTCAAGAAAGCCTTGAGTTGCTCGACATCGAATGTCGGTTGTGTAATCGCGAACTCAGCACCGGCTTCCACCTTCCACTCGAAGCGGCGCAACTCGTAGTCGAGATCGACCGCGCACGGATTCACGCCAACGCCGATATGAAAGGCCGTCGGGCCGCCGATCGGATTGCCCCCGATGTCGAGACCGTGATTCAGCCGATTCACCATGTTCACCAGTCCGATTGAATCGATGTCGAACACCGCTGTCGCTTCCGGGTAAGGTCCCATCTTCGGCGGGTCGCCGGTGATAATCAGAAGGTTTCGCAGGCCAAGACCCGCCGCGCCCAGGAGGTCGCTTGTCATCCCGAGCAGGTTCCTGTCGCGACAGCAGTAATGGACGACCGTTTCGATTCCCACACGTTGTTCGATCAGAGTCGAAACCGCGAGCACGCCCATTCGGGACTGCGCGCGCGGACCGTCCGGAACGTTCACCGCGTCAACGCCCGCTTCTTTCAACAAGGTCACGCCTTCGAGCATCTTCGACGGATCACAACCCTTGGGCGGCACAATCTCGACGGAAGTCACAAACTCGCCCGCGGCAATTCTCTTTGCAAAGCGCGAGCGTTCTTCCCTGGGAACAACTTGTACGTCGGGCGGCTTTTCTTCGGGCGCCATCAAGCGGACCGTCGAGCGTCCGGGTGAGAGCGCCGCTACGGCGTTCGCGATTTGTTTTATGTGCTCGGGAGTTGTGCCGCAGCATCCGCCCACGAACTTGGCGCCCGCCTGGATCAGGCGCTTGGCGTACTTTGCCATATACTCGGGCGAAGCCATATAAAACATTCGCCCGTCGACCTGCCGAGGCAATCCACCGTTGGGTTGAGCCGAGAGCTTGCGGCGAGTGACCGTTCTCATCTTCTCGAGGGCCTCGAGCATGGTCGCCGGGCCAACCGAACAATTGAGGCCGATGACGTCGGCGCCCCATTCATCGAGCTGGGTTGTGAAAGTCTCCGGCGCGGTCCCATAGCTGGTGTTGCCGTCGGTTTGAATAGTGATCTGGGCCACGATCGGCAGATCGCTTACCGAGCGAACGGCAAGAATGGCCTGCTGAATTTCAGCGACGTCGGAGAAGGTTTCAAGCACGAACAGATCGACGCCGCCTTCAAGAAGGGCTTCGGCTTGCTGGCGAAATATGGCTTGCGCTTCCTCGGCGGAGGTCTTCCCGTAAGGCTCGATGCGAATGCCCAGCGGCCCGATGGCGCCTCCGACGAAGGCCCGCTCGCCGGCGGCCTCGCGAGCTATGCGAACGCCCGCGTGATTTATCTCATAAGCTTTATCGTCGAGCCCGTAGCCGGCCAGCTTCAAGCGGTTCGCGCCGTAGGTGTTGGTTTCGATGATGTCGGCGCCTGCCTTCACATAATCGCGCTGGACTCCAAGCACCAGGTCGCGACTCGCGAGGTTCAGCTCATCGTAGCAGCGATTGATGTAAACGCCGCGCTGATAGAGCATCGTGCCCATTGCGCCGTCGAAGACGTAAACTCGATCGTCAGTAACTGCGTCTCTAAAGTCTTTCATACCCGTATTCGTAGCACAGACTTCAGTCTGTCACTTAGATCGCATAAAGAGGACAGGCTGAAGCCTGTGCTACGCCCAAAAAATGCAAAGACCCCGCGCTAAACTGCGCGGGGTCGAATCCGGACTGTTTAGCAGTTTTTTACGTGGAGCAATTTGCTTAAATCGCCACGATCGAATTATCAACAAGGCTTAGAATACACCTTCGCGTTCGCGACAGTCAATCTTTGGTAGTGTTCGGCTTCTGCGTTGCTTGATAACCTCCGCGTGCTTTGCGGTCCTTTGCGGCTTTGCGCTTAGGATTGTGTCTTGCTCCTTCAATACCCAATACTCAGCGCAAAGCCGCAAAGGACCGCAAAGCACGCAAAGGACTGACCACACGTTACAAGTCATGCACAACATCAAAGTGAATCGACTCACTGCTGTTGTAGCGGTCCGCTCCACAATGCTAGATTCAACCTTGAATCATGAGTACGCAAACCAATCCCGATCAGGAATCAGCGAATCGGTCTTTACCCAACAGTGAAGGCGAGAACGTTGCCATTCCGCCGGATTGGCTGGCGGAGTTCGAGGCAGCGGCTCGACGTCCGCTCGAAGTCAGAATGCGTTACAGTTTCATTCACACTTACAAACCCGTGATGGATGATGCAAGCTACCGTTCCTTCGACACCATGGAAGACTATCGCCGCTGGTGCGAAGAAAACCTTCCCTCATGGTTAGGCTATGGCCGCGTTTGAATACCGACAGGCTCAAGAAATACGAGACGCCTTCTTGCGCCACGGCGTGCGATACCTGTTCATCGGAAAGACCGGCGCCATCCTGTTGGGGTTTGTAGACACCACGCAAGATGCGGATGTTTTCCCGGAGCGGTCACCTGAGAATGGCCGCGCGTTGGTAGCTGCTCTCCGTGATTTAGAGTTTGAATTAAGCGGCGAGCAAGCGGCGGAAATCGAGCGCGGAAAGGATTTTGTTCAGTTAAAGAACGGACCGTTTGACCTCGACCTGATCTTTGCTCCGGATGGAATCGAACGGTTCGACGACGCGTGGCGCAGACACGTCGACGTCGAGGGTTTCCCCGTTTGCCATCTTGACGACATCATCGCCAGCAAGGCAGCCGCTAACCGACAACGAGATCGCGAGTCACTTCCCCGCCTTCGAGCCTTTCGCGAATACTGGCTCAAACACCGGAAACCCTGATCCTCGAGGCCGCATTCTTCCACGCAACCATCAAACAGATAACTGAGAACAGCGACAGCAGCACGAAGCCCCATGTGAATGCGCCGGTTGCCTGCCTTACGCCTCCGACGATCAGCGGCGGAAAGAACCCTCCAAGTCCGCCCGCGGCCCCGACTAATCCTGTAACGCTGCCCACTGAATTCGGAAAGTACTCGGGCACGAGCTTAAAGACCGCTCCATTGCCCAAACCGATGGCGGCGGCCATACCCAGCGCGCCTATCGTAAAAGTCGACATAAGCGGGCAAGCCATGAAGATCGCCATCGCCGCGGTCGCTGGAAAAACCCAGAGCAATATCACTCGGCCGCCGATGCGATCCGCAAGCCAGCCTCCAACGGGCCGCATCGCAGTAGCCAACACCACAAACCCCGCCGTGCGAAAGCCCGCGTCCTGAGGCGTGAGTCCGAACATCTCGGTCAGAAACGTCGGAAGATAAATTGACATCGCCACGAATCCACCGAAGGTCAGGAAGTAGTACAGGCTCAGCACCCAACTCATCGACTGGCGCAACGGACGGAGCGCGTCGCCAAATGACTTGACCGGACCTCTACGCGGCGCATTCCGCGCCGCAATCCAAAAGACGATCACCCACACGAGCAGCAGCAGACCGAACATCCAGAACCCCCAACGAAACCCGAGCGCGCTCGCCAGCAAGGGTGAGCCGAACGCCGCAAGCGACTGGCCGATGTTCCCCGCCCCGTAGACCCCAAGCGCTGTGCCTTGCTTTGCGGGCGGGTACCAGCCGCTCACGAACCCGACTCCAACAGAAAAGCTCGCGAGCGCGATTCCGATGAAGAGACCGCACAGAACCAACTGCCAATATGCCGCAACAAATCCCATCAGCATCGCGGGCACGATCGAGCAAGCCATCACAATCGTAAAGATCAATCGCCCACCCAGGCGATCGGTGAGTATGCCAAGAGGCAAGCGTCCCAGGCTGCCGAGCAGCACCGGAATCGCTATCGCCACGCTGACTTGTATCGGCGTAAGCCCGAGCTGCTTTCGAATGATCGGCATCATCGCCGAGACCGACCCGAATACAGCGAAGCATAGCGCGAAGGCCGCGGTGCCCAGCAACAACTGGCGAGCATTGCCGGCCGACGTTTGTGAATCCGAACTCATGACCGTGACCTCTCCATCGCGTAGAGATACCACAGCAAGCCCGCGTTCAATGCAAAACACACAAGACTAACCGCCGCCGCGGGCCAGACTATCGCGTCATCGCCGCCCAGGTAGGCGTTCATCGTTGCGGTCAGCAGCCACAACTGAAGCACGACCAGGATCAACACCAGGCAGAGGATCCCATAGACGATCGTCGTCTTCTGTTCGCGCGTGTATCGTCTTCTCATAAAGTTCTCAGCTCGACGCCTGTGGCATAAATCACACCTTGTTTGAAATTGAGTTTGATTCTGGATAGCGGCCGGCGCGGCGGCCCCGCGATCGGCGCGCCGGTCGTGAAATCGAATGCGCCTTCGTGACACGGGCAATAGAAGCGCCCTCTCTCGGGTTCGGGCACGACACTGCAAGACAAGTGGGTGCATTGCCGGCTGAACGCGACAAACGACTGTTGGCCCGTGCGAATCAAAACGCACTGATCGTGTTCGGACGGATATGAAAAGGTGAGCGCGCCCTGAAGCGGGACTTCATCGACGCCCGCGATTCGCTGAATGGGCCACTCGCCTCGGCGCTCGCGAAAGAAGTTCTGAATCGCGATCCAGAATTGCCCGATTGCGAATGCAAGGCTGGTCAGCACCAGGAACTTCGTGAAGTCGCGCCGCGCGATGTAGTTGTCCTGAGGCCAGTCGATGGGGAAATCCTGCCGCCATTGTGGCTGCTCGGAATCGGGCCGCCCATCCGGCGCTACGGTAATTTGCTCGCGGTCTTGTTGAATCATCGTTACTTGTCGTAAGAGACTGCGTGAAACGTTCGTAGTTCGGCCTTCAGGCGGAGGTTCGTAATTCAGCGTAGATGCAAGCTACAGACTTCCGCCTGAAGGCCGAACTACGAACGTTTCAGACAGTCTCGAGCAAGCCTGGTGCTCTACTCAAATACGCTATCGAGAATGTTGAGCGTGATGTTCTTGCCGCTTGCCTGCTCATTCATCGCGGCGGTTACGTCGACATATTCGGCGCCGCCCGTTTTGGGCGCCATCATATGGACCTTCGTTGTTATGATCTGCTCGCCGAACTTGAATTGATTGATCGCGGCCGAGCGCGGTCTCATCTCTTCGATCTGCTCGCGAGTGCCGTAGAACAGCGCCTGGCTCGGGCAGACCGTCGCGCACATCGGGCGCTTGCCCGCCGACGTGCGGTCATAACACATGTCGCACTTCATCATCAGCTTGAATTCGGTCTTCATCTTTGGCACGCCGAACGGACAAGCCAGCACGCAGTTGTTGCAGGCGATGCACCTCGGCTTGCGAGCGGTCTGCACTACGCCATCATCGGTGCGCTTGATTGCGTCGGCCGGACACACTTCAGCGCAGGTCGGCGAGTCACAATGCATGCAAACAACCGGCGCAGTCTGCACCGAATGCGCGCGATCGAGATATTCCAGGTGAATCATCGAGTGGCCCTTATGCGTGTCGCATTCGCTGCACGCCTGCGCGCACGCCTGACACCCGATGCATCGAGTCGCGTCGATGAAAAACTCCATGTTTGCTGTGACCGGCATAGCAAGAGTGATGCGTGATGCGTAAAACGTGAAACGTGATTCGTAAAACGTGAAACGTGATCCCTCGAGAATCCTCGTCACGAATCACGTTTTACGAATCACGTTTCACGTTTCACGCATCACGAATCATCGCTCCCCCTTCTTCACTCTCACGGCGCACACTTTGTACTCCGGAATCTTAGAAATCGGATCCTGCGCCGATATCGTCAACTGATTGGCGCTCTGACGACCCGCCCAGTGATATGGAATAAAAATAGTGTCGGGACGAATCGTCGTTACGACCATCGCCCGCAACGTCAGGCTCCCTCTGCGAGACTCAACCGTCGTCAACTCGCCATCGCGAATCCCCAGTTTCTCCGCGAGGCGCGGGTGCATCTCGATGCGAGGCTCAGGATACTGATCGACCAGCGGCCCGATGCGACGAGTCTGCGTGCCCGAAAGATACTGGCTCACCACGCGCCCGGTGGTGAGGATGATGGGATACTCCTCATCGGTGTCTTCGGCAGGCGGCGAGTAAGCGGCTACATTGAAGCGGGCCTTGCCGTCGGGAAAGTAGAACGGCCCCGCGCCGCCCGCTATCGGGTTCCACGAGCCCGGCTCGAACAGGCGCGGCGTGCCCGGATCATCCTCACTGCGGCACGGCCAGCATACGCCGTATTGCTTGTCGATCTTCTCGTAGGTTATTCCTGAATAGTCGGCAATGCCGCCGCGTGAAGCCACTCGAAGCTCATCAAAAATCTCGCGCGAGCTGGTGAACGCGAATCCGTGCTCGCGGCCCAAACGTCCGGCAATATCCTGAATGATGCGCCAGTCCTCGCGAGCGTCGCCGGTTGAGTCGACGGCCTTGTTGATCTTGATCACTCGGCCTTCGATTTGTGTCGTCGTGCCTTCGTCTTCTTCCTGAAGCGAGCCGGGCAGGACAAAGTCGGCGTGATGCGCGGTCTCGCTCAGAAAGAAGTCGATCGCCACGAAGAACTCGAGCTTCTCCAGCGCTCGCGTGATGAAGCTGTTGTCGGGCAGCGAGACTTTCGGGTTGAAACAAATCGACAGCAACCCGCGGATTTCGCCTCGATCGATCTTGCGAAAGATCTCATAGGCGTCGACGCCGGCTTTGGGAATCTCATCCGGGTTTATGCCCCAGACTTTCGCGACATAAGCGCGATGCTCTGGATTGCTCACGTCGCGCGCGCCGGGAAGCTGATCGCACTTCTGGCCGTGCTCGCGTCCACCCTGCCCGTTGCCCTGTCCGGTGATGGTCGCGTAGCCGCAGCTCTCGCGTCCAATGCGTCCCGAAGCCAGCACGATGTTGATCGCCCCAAGCACATTCTGCACTCCGTGACTGTGATGTTCGATACCACGTGCGTGAAGCAGGAAGCTCGATTTGGCCTGTCCCCACCACTGGGCGGCTTGCCGGATTGCGCGCTCCGTAATTCCCGTTACCTCGGCCGTTCGCCGGGGCGTCCACTCTTTCACGTGTTCGGCGACGCCTTCGAATCCCACGGTCTGTTCGTCTATGAAGCGGTGGTCGAGCCAATCGTTTTCGATCATCAAATGAAGGATGCCGTTGAACAACGCTATGTCACGGCCCGGCTTGATCGGAAGAAACAGGTCACACGTGCGGGCGATTGGCGTGATTCGCGGATCGACGGCGATGATCTTTGCTCCGTGTTCGCGAGCCTGCCAAACATAGTTCGTAGTGATGGGCGCGCACTCGGCGATATTGGCGCCGCTGATCCAGACGACTTCAGCTTTGAGAATATCGGACCAGGGGTTCGCTGCGCGGTCGATGCCGAAAGCCTTCTTGTTGCCCGCGGCCGCGCTCACCATGCAGAGACGCCCGTTGTAATCGATGTTCGCAGTCTTGAGGCACACGCGAGCGAACTTGCCCATCAGGTATGCCTTTTCGTTGGTCAGGCTCGCGCCGGTCAACACCGCGAAAGCGTCGTTGCCGAAAGCGGATTGAATGCGTTTGATCTCGGAAGCCACGCGATCGACAGCTTCGCTGTAGTCCATTGCTCGAAATCCAGCGGGAGCGGATGAGTCGCGCTGATATGCGCTGAGCAATCGGTCGGGATGTGAACCCTGGAGATAGCGCTTCACACCTTTCGGGCAGAGCATGCCCTGGTTGAACGGAAAGTCCTCTCGCGGTTCGAAGCCTACAACTTCGTTGTCTTTGACTTTGAGCCGGATTCCGCACTGCTGGCCGCAGAAGCAACAGTGCGTGTCTACCAGCTTGTCCGGTTCGACTCCGGTGGCGAGACGCGCGCCAGTCGAGTACGCGGTATGCGGCCCGAAGCGTTCGATGACGGCGTTGATTTCCGGAGCTTGTGACATCAGGCGACCACCTCTTTGCGAGCTTTGCGAGCTTTGCGGTCCTTTGCGTCTTTGCGTTGAGAATTCTTTTCTCGTTTCAACGCCAAGACGCAAAGGACCGCAAAGCTACGCATGGAAATTCCTGGCATCTTCATCACCCAACGGCCCAAAATCCGTTTGCGGATTACCGAAACTCGACTGCGGCATTGCAGGCGGCGCGTTCAACCCAATAGGTTCAGCGCCTAGTTCCTGCTGCCAGAGCCGCCCCTGCGCCAGCACTACCATTGCCCGCCGGCACCTTGGGCAGATCCATTGATAGTGTACGGCCGGACTGTCGTTAATCTCATATCGATAACCGAGAGCCTTCTCGACTCGAATCAAATCTTCAGCGTGTACTTGCGATGTGAATGCCTGTCCGCAACGGCGGCACTCCGCCGCCTTCTCACGCGTTCCGACGTCTTTGTAGAATTCCACTCCGAGTTGAGCGGGACGCTGGAAAATGTGAAAGAACTTACCAAACGGCAGCCATAGCAGAGTAAAAATAACGGTCAGCGCGTGAAGTATCGCGAGAAACTCATACCCGTAGCCTTTCATCCATGTATAGCTGGCGGTCAGCATCAAACCAGTCACGCTCACCGCAAACAAGAGAATCAGCGGCAAAAAGTCCTCGCCGAATTGCTGCAGGGCCGCGCTTCCGTGATCTCGCATTCGCCTCCTCATTGCGAGCATCACGCCCGCAACTACGAAAAACGACGCCCACACCAACCCGTGAAAGATCAGAAATCCGGTGATCGAATGAATCGGAAACGCCAGCGTCGGAAAGCCAAACAGGAAGGTGCGATACCAAGTCGGATCATCGGGCTGGGCCTCGAAATGGATCCATCCGAACACAAGCGGAAACGTGATCGCGCAGGCAAGCACGCATCCCCACATGATCAACCAGTGGGCGCCGCCCCGCTGCTTGCCCCGCCTGAAGATGAAATTGTTCAGCGCGAATTCACCGACTACTCGCTTGAACCAGTTGGTAATGTTGATTATTAAATAGGAAGGCCGAAAGAATACTTGCCAGCCGCGCTTCCAATAGAGCGCGGTCGGCGGCCTCTGTAACCACATCACGTACCGGTACACGATTGCAAAAGTCGCGAACAGCACCGCGAAGGTGTAGCCGACCAGCGCCGCGTCGAAATGAGAGAGATTGCGCGAGCCCGCAACGATCAAGCCGGCCAGTATCAGAGTGAATAGCAGACCCCACGCGATCGCTTTAGCTTTTTCTTTGGTCATCGCACGTCTCGGTGTCGACTTACTGTCTTACGTCAAGCGCACCGGCAATGCAAGCCGACGACTTCCCCGTTCACGGTCCGCGTGCTTTGCGTTCCTTTGCGTCTTTGCGCTGAGTATTGTGTATTGATTCAGGATTTCGATTCTTAATCAAAAACGCTGGAGTCAACTTCGCGGAGAAACTGGTCGTGGAGCAAGCCTACGACTCGATCGACATCGGCGTCGTCAATTACAAAAGTGAGATTAATCTCTGATGCGCCCTGGCTGATCATGTTCACGTTGGTGTTCTCGATTGCCTGAAATAACCGGGCCGCGACGCCGGGCGTGAACTTCAGATTGTCGCCGACCACGCACACGATTGCCTTGTTTCGTTCGACGGTGACATCGCCGATGCCGCTCAAGTCACGCCTGATCGCGTCGAGCTGCTCGGTGTCGTCCAGCGTCATCGAAACAGACACTTCCGAGGTAGTAACCACATCCACCGAAGTCTGATGACGGTCGAACACTTCGAAGATTGTGCGCAGGAAGCCAAACGCCAGCAGCATTCGCGTCGAGTTGACGTTGACGATAGTGACGCCCCGCTTGAATGCGATTGATTTTATTACATTCTCGGACGGGCGCGGCTCTTCGACGATCAGCGTGCCTTCACACGCAGGGTTGAGCGTGTTGTAGATTTGGACAGGTATTCCTCTCTCGACGGCCGGCAGTACGGTGCTGGGATGCAAAACCTTGGCTCCGAAATACGAAAGCTCCGACGCTTCAGCAAAAGAGATCACGCGGATACGGTGAGCGCCCGGAACGATTCGCGGGTCAGCGGTCATCAGCCCATCCACATCTGTCCATATCTGGATTGCTTCAGCTCCGAGAGCCGCTCCTATCAGTGCGGCGGTATAATCGGATCCTCCGCGGCCAATCGTCGTCGTAAGACCGTCCGCGGTTGAGCCGATGAAACCTTGCGCGACGGGCACACGGCCAGTGTCGATTAACGGCATAATCACATCGCGCGCACGCTGAGCAATCGCTTCCATCAACGGCGCTGCTTTTGTAAACCGATCGTCGGTGATGATGAAGTCGCGCGAGTCCACCAGCTCGGCGTTTATCGCTCGCGCGCGCATTGCGGCTGCGACAATCACCGACGAAAGTCGCTCGCCAAACGAGACGATCGCGTCCTGTGTGCGCGGAGTAAGCTCACCCAACGTCGAGGCAGAACGCGCCAGCGCCATCAATTCCTCGGCCAGCTTTTCGATTGCGCGCTCGGCGGCTTCGAGAGAATCCAATCCTTCGAGAAGCTGACGAGCGGTCGCCCAATGGCGTTCTCGAATCTGTTCGATCATTGCCAATGCTTCGTCGAATCGACTTTCCTTTGCCGCTCGAGAGACGCGAATCAGCATGTCGGTAACGCGAGCCATTGCCGACACTACGACAATCGGAGCGCGATCCAACCGGCTCGACACAATCTCGACTGCATTGGCAATTGCGGCCGCGTCCTGAACAGACGTTCCGCCGAATTTCATCACGATCATACGATCCCTACGGTCCCGCGCCCTCGGCTAAGCTAACCTGGAACGTCCGTCTATTGTCCCGGGAAATTTGTTCAGCCGCAAGAACTGGGATCGAAGAGTGTCGTCCTAATGCTGAGCCTGCGGAAGCGTATCCTGCCGGCGCAAATCATAAGTGATGTATAGCACGAAGGACTGTAGGGCCGTTAAGGGCGACGTGTTTAAAAGTCAAGCCAGACTGGGTAAAAATGCAATGTTCGTAGTCGGCCTTTAGCAGGCTGCTGAAAAAAGCGGTGATGCATGAGTATTCAGTTCCAATCCCACCAACGCAGTTGGTGGTTCGTTCATACTCAACCTACAAAGCAACGCCGGCCCGGTTCGGTTCTGAATCCCACCAACGCAGTTGGTGGATCGTTCATATTCAACCTGGGTTTGATCAGTCGAAAGTGAATCCGACCGGAGAGTTAGGCTGGGTATGAACAATCCACCAACTGCGTTGGTGGGATTCAGGACGAGTGGCGGCCGTCTCTCTTGTGTAGGCTGAGTATGAACGAACCACCAACTGCGTTGGTGGGATTATCGCCATCCGATGCGAGAGCTGTCGCATCCCTTTTTTCAGCAGCCTGTCAGGCGGAAGTTCGTAATTCAGTGTAAATCGAGATACAAACTTCCGCCTGAAGGCCGGACTACGAACTTTTTGCCCGCCTCTCACAGCCCTGGGTAGCACATCGACAATGACCAATGACCAATGACCAATCCGCCAGTTTGACGCATCGATGGGCCAACAGGAATAATCACGTGGCGAGCGGAACCCGAGAACACACAATGAAATCTTCCGAGCACGCGCCGAGTACCGCCACGATGGTTGAATCCGAGGTGAAACTCGCATGTGATGACCTGAGCCGATTGTATGACGCCGGCTTTGAGCTGAAGATCGTTGTGCCGCGGCACTTCGAGGACAACTGGCTGCTTGATACCTCTCAACACGCCCTCTTGACGCAGGGAAGCGCCCTGCGGGTTCGCTTCGCGAGAGGGAGAGGCTGGATCACCTTCAAGGGCGCCGTTCGCGACACCGACTCCGTAGTAAAGGTTCGAGAAGAGATTGAGGTTGAGACTACTTCCCCGGAGCGCTCGGTCGAGCTGTTTGCGCGCCTTGGATTTGAGCGGTCGTTCCGGTACCAAAAATACCGCACGGCTTATCAACTCACCGTCGACGGCAAAGAGCTTGCGGTCGTCTTCGATGAAACGCCGATGGGGAATTTCATCGAGATCGAGGGGAATGAGAATGCGGTCACGTTCGTCTTTAAGGCTTCAGGGTTCTCTTCGAGCGACATAGTGCGCGAGAGTTATCCCGAGCTTCAAGCGAAACGCTGCCGCGAGCGAGGCGTCCCGTTAGAGGATTTGGTCTTCACATAGTCATTGGTCATTGGTCATTAGTCAAGTTGAGTGGAGCTCAATGACTGTCGCACCAATGACCAATGACTAATGACCAATGACTAATGACCAATGACTAATGACCAATGACTAAGATGAAAGCATTGATTCTAGCTGCGGGGTTGGGCACCAGGCTTTGGCCGCTCACCGAAGATCGCACCAAAGCCGCGATACCGTTTCTCAATCGCCCGCTGATCGCCTACTCAGTCGAGTATCTGGCTGCGAACGGTATTCAAGACATCATCGTCAATCTTCATCATCAACCTGATTCAATTCGCCGCGCGCTCGGAGACGGTTCAAAGTTTGGCGTAAGAATCAATTACTCGTTCGAGCCGGAGATCCTGGGGACCTCGGGCGCGTTGAACCCAATCCGCGAGTTGCTCCTCGACGACGACTTCCTGGTTATAAACGGAAAGATCATCACCAACATCGATCTTGTCCAGGCAATCGAAGAGCATCGCCGGCAAAACGCGATTGCGACTCTTGTCTTGCGAGAGAATCGAGCGCACGAGCGCTTCAGCATCGTTGAGGCTGACGCTCGAGGCCGGATTACTCGTTTCGCCGGTTTCCCCGACTTCGCTCACTCGCAAACGGCGGGCGCCGACGCGTCCGGTAATCCCGTGACAGGTTCAGCCGCCATCGAGACTGCGCCGCTCATGTTCACCGGAGTACAGGTGCTTTCTCCTCGAATTTTTCAATACGTTCCGCCGGAAGGTTTTTCGCACTCGACGATTGATGTCTTCCCCCGGGCGATCGCAGCCGGCGAGGCGGTGGTCGGACACCTCTCAAAGGACGAGTGGTACGAGATGAGCACGCTGGGCCGTTACCTCGAGGCCAGCCTTCGATTGATGACCGGCGCATTCGAGTCCGGCGCTGGTTCGTCGATCGTCGGAGCGCACTGCGTCATCAATGACGGCGCGAATCTGGAGCGTTCCGTTCTGTGGGATAACGTCACCGTCGAAGCGGGCGCACGGGTTCGAGATAGCGTGCTTGGCGAAGGCGTTCGGATTCCCGCCAACACAATAATAGACCGGGCGGTCGTCGTAAGGCGGGAACTCGTTCGCAATCTCGAGCGCGGCGAGATCGTTGGGCCAAATCTTATCGTTCCTATCGAATAGTCGAAAAATAAATTATGACTTCAGCTCCAGAGACAGATCGATCGTCAATCATAACTCGACTGGCAGCGCGTCAATTGAATGTGCCGGCCGAAGAGGTAAGTGTCACCACACTGACCGGGGACGCGTCTTCGCGTTCCTACTTGCGCGCCGCGGCCCTCACGTCAAGCTCGACGGTCATCGCAGCGGTCTACCGCGAGGCCTTTGATGAGAGTGAACTCGCAATAGCGAGGCTCGCGCGAGCTGAAGTGTCTAATCCGTCGGCAAGGGTTACTTTCGCCAACGATCCCTGCGCTCACATCGAGGTTACCGCGCTGTTTCTGAAGGCAGGCTTGCCCGTGCCGAAGGTGCTCGCCGTTTCGGGCGCGGACGCTATGATGCTGTTCGAAGATGTTGGCGATCTCAGGCTCCAGGACTGGCTGAGCGACGGACGCTCGGACTCCGAAGTGGTTGAAGCTTACGGGCGCGCTCTGGAGTTTGTAGTCAGGATTCAGGATGCCACAGAACTGGCTCTGGGAGCCGATTCCATTTGCTCGCATTTGGCCTTTGATGAAGCGAAGCTCAGATGGGAGTTGGGGTTCTTCTTCGCAAACTACTTCAATCGTTATCTGCGTTTTCGCCTCGATCCGGCAACTTCAAACGCCGTGCAAGCGGATTTCAAAGCGCTCTGTTCCGAACTTGCCGCCCGTCCGAGGGTGCTCACCCATCGCGATTATCACGCGCGCAATCTGATGATGCACCAGGGAGAAATGTTCATCATCGATCACCAGGACGCGCGAATGGGACCGGTGAGTTACGACCTCGCTTCGCTGCTGAGTGATCCATACACCGCGCTGCCCGAAGAGGCGATCGAAGAACTGATCGCGCGGTTTGTCGCCATCAAATCCTCCTCGAAGCTCCCGCTCGGAAGAGTCGATGCCTTTAGAACTGAGCTTGACTTGATGACCGTTCAGCGAATGCTGAAGGCGATAGGGACGTACTCGTCACAGGCAGCTTCAGGTAATTCGACTTACGTCGAGTACATCACGCCCGCGCTCGATCGCGCGATAGCGGCTATGAAAAGACTCAATCGATTTCAGGCTACGTGCGATCTACTCGAACGAACTCGCGAGGTCTGACAGTATCCAAACAGTGAACGTAATGTTTGCGAGCTTTGCGGTCCTTGGCGTCTTTGCGCTGAGTATTGGGTCTTATTCTTCAAATACTCAACGCAAAGACGCAAAGGACCGCAAAGCACGCAGAGGCTAACCGAACACCGCCCTGTTGCCGGTTTCAATTCATTGCGTGCCACGCGTATGCGGCCCCAGTCCAGAAGAGAAAGCCAGATTGTCCGGCTAGTATCTGCCTGATCACGTCTCCTTTAAGAATCGTGGGATTCTTTTCTTTAGCGGTCGCAATCAACGACTCCTTCATTGTTTGTTTGCGGATGCCGGCGCCGGCGACATTCTTCAAAACATAAATCCCATTGACCACTCGGTCACGCCATCCGTTATCGCCATGCCCGTGAATGACCATCAGCAAAACATCGCTCTCGCTTACGCGAACCGTCTTTTGGAGGACACGCGTACGTTGCAGGCGCTTGTTAAGATCCGGGGCCACAATCTGGTGCGGGTCTTCGAGTTTCCATATCGCATACTGGCTGTTCACCTTCGCAAGCATGTCGTTGGCGGGTCTAACAACCACGACAATGTCCTGTGAGCCGTCACCGTTGAAATCTCCAACAACAAAACCGCGCCCGTCCAGCGCAAAGGCATTCTGGCCACTGCGCGCGACAACTTCCTGAACCTCACGAATCGTCGGGTCATTTCGTTTGGGTCCATTCCTCGAGACGCGTTCGGGCGCTGCGGTCATGAGCGACGCCGGCGACGCGGCCGATGGTTGAGCTTGAGTCGCAACGAACAACGAGGCCGCAACAACGCCACATATTCCGTGCCTGAGAATAGAGTCCGCTCGCTTCTGGATTCGCTTCATAAACTTGCTCCTTTGACTGGTCCCTTCTTCTGGGGAAAGGGGCCGATCGAATACCGCCGATCAGCCCCTGTGGCTTCGCGATTTATCGGACAACCTCAGAGCGATTTGAGGAAGGCGATCAAATCACTGCGGTCACTGTCCGTGAAGTGATGCGAATCCAATCCAAAGAAGGCGTCGAACGACAGTTGCGCCTGGTTATGGTGCCTCCTGATCGCATCGACGAAAGTCAGGGACTCGCCGTCGTGTATCAGGCGGTCACGAGTTCGTACGCCCCAGAGCGGGGCCGTGCGCATGAGATTGGCGGTGCTTTGATCCAGATCGCCATTGGCATCGACGGTCTGGACAATGTGATCGCCGGTGCCGATATCGTGGAGAAGAAAGTCGCCAAACGGGTGAAATATCCTACAGCCGAGGCCCTGAGGTATCTGGAACGTGTTGCCGTTGATCCAGGTCCCGACAGGATCAGTTTGCAGCGTGCGAACGTGACAGATGGCGCAGCCCATCTGGCCTTGTTCGAAAAGCTGCGAGCCGTGAACGATCTGCGGATCAGGGTTGGGGCACGTCTCGCAACGGGGCGCCCGGGGCGGCGCTTTCGTGGCGCGAATGAACCGCGCGAAAGTGTCTATGTCCTGAGACCCTGGCGGGTTTTCGTTATCTTCGAAGTCGGGAATTTCGTCGCAGACCTTGGTTACCTCTTCGTTATTCGGTGGAAACCGGTTTGTTATGCCCATCTCATTGAGATACGCATCGCTCGAGAACGACAGCAGGCTTGCCTGCTGATTTTTCCAGCCGAAACGTCCAACGCGAAACGTAGGATCGTTAGGGACCTCGAGTAACTTCACGAGGACTAACGTTCCCTTTTGCCCGGCAGGCTGGCCGTCGCGAATCGCCTGAAGAGAGTTGCTGTTGACGCATTCGACAAGCCCGTCTCCGAGCAGGTTCAGAGACGTGCGAAAGGTCGTGACAATCAGTTCTTCGGGAACCGGATTGTGCGCAGCATCGACGATGTTATCAACGCGCTCCTGAATATTCGCGTCGGGGTGATTGAACGGGTGACCGTGTTCATCGGGCACCAGGGTAAATATCAGTGGGCCAGCCGGACAGATGGCTCGATCGTTGATCAGCGACCTGTTTTCGATGAAACGCGCGACGCCATTGTCATCGACGATCCTTACCGTTGGGTTGAAGAAGAGACCGTGTGAGACGATACCTGCGCGGAGTTCGGTTATCTGGCTGATGCCGCCCGATGTGGTGTTCTGGTGGCACTCACGGCAGGACTGGGCATTATAAACAGGTCCAAGTCCGTTAGGTATCAACTCAAAGTCGTCAAAGACTTGTTGATCGGCATTGTGCTTTTCGTCAGGAACGAAGAGTTCGCTGATCGAGCGGTCGTCAAATCCGGTGGCCGCCTCGGTGAAGATACACCTTGCAACGTCGCCCGGAGCAGGGTCGCTGTCTATCGAACCCTTGACCTGCCCTGGAAAGACCGAAGTCTGACCTCTCACCACACTGAGCTTCATCACTGGAGAAATCAGCAAGCCGACGAAGAGCAAGAGAACGACTAGCTTCAGAATCTTCATAGAGCTACCTCCAATTGAGCGCCTGGCGCAAACTACGCCCAAGACAAGGTTGGTTTACCTGCCTGATTTGAAATGTGCTGTTTCCCCAATCCCGGGACGAAGCACTGGCCGCTACCTGCCTGAGATTGAGGGTTGAGGTTTCCACGCTCAGACAAGCTTCGATCGCTCGCCTGATGTTAAGAGTCCTTCTGTCCACGCCCAGAACAGTATTTGGTTATCTGTCTGAGGTGAATGCTGCTGACTGGAATGGAATCCCCGTTACCCGTTGGCTCGTTCGTCCACGTTCAACAACCGGGGTGCACCGTGTGATTAAGGTAGCAGTGCCTGAGTCGAAACGCGGAATATCCCCGCTCCAGCAATTTCCACGCCAGACGGGTCGTAAGATAACCCACAAGAAAAGCCAAAGACGCATAGCATTTTTCCGCGCCGCAGCCGGCAGTGATACCTGAGGGCTGAGACAGTTTTGTAATCCAATCGACAAATTGCGCCGTGTTATGGGCAGTCGTCTTAGTAACCAACCGACGCCGCGAGCTTTGCGGTACTTTGCGAGCTTTGCGCAAGGAATACGGATCGAGAAAGAGATACGTTGAACGCAAAGCTCGCAAAGTACCGCAAAGCTCGCAAAGCGGTTTCTTCACGTTATCGGCGCCCTCATTTTTCGATTGACAGAATTCGGGAGGCTATGTAGTGTTCTATATAATTCGTATTCTACTTAAGGAGAATCGATGACCAAACCATACCTTTCGCACTCGGCGGCCATTATCCTGCACGCGCTGGGGGGCGGCTACAAATACGGCTTCGACATCATGGACATCACCGGGTTGCCCAGCGGCACCGTCTATCCCGCGTTGCGACGGCTCGAAGAAAACGGGCTGGTCGATTCCAGGTGGGAGAAGGAAGGAATCGCCCAGCGCGACGGAAGGCCGTCACGCAAGTATTACCAACTCACCCGCGACGGTGAACAGGCGCTCGCCGAAGCAGTAAAACGCTATCGGCTCCTGGAACGAAGCCTGCCCGTCGCTTCCGCAAAGCCTTCTCGTCAGCGAGGCTGATCGATGTCATGTTCGTAGTCCAGCCTTCAGGCGGTAGTTCGTAAGACCGATACAAACTTCCGGCTGAAGCCCGTACTACGAACGAAGCCCGTACTGCGAACTTCCGCGTAAGCCGCGGAGTGCAAGCAAGGAAAATGTCCAGTTCGAGACCCATAACGCGCTTTCGTTTTTGGCTCTGGCTGATCCGCCTCATTGGCGTGATCGTGCCGCGCCGATTGCGCGCCGATTGGAAGCAGGAATGGGAAGCTGAGTTGTGCTGCCGCGAAATCTTGCTGGCTGATTGGGACAAGCTCAACTGGAGAACCAAACTCGATTTGCTTCGCCGAAGCCTCGACGCCTTTTGGGATGCGCTGCTGTTGCAACCACAAAGAATGGAGGATGAGATGTTTCAGGACTTGCGTTATGGCGCGCGAATGTTACTCAAGCACAAAGGATTCACGCTGGTCGCGGTGCTCTCACTGGCGCTTGGCATTGGCGCGAATACGGCGCTATTCAGCGTGGTGGATGCGGTGTTGCTCAGAACCCTGGCGGTTGCCGAGCCTCAACAGTTGGTGCTGTTTGAGTACGAGGCCGGGCTCACATTCAGAAGGAGCGGCATGAGCGGCACTTCGTACGTGCCCACGCCGGCGGGCACGGAGGGGGATTCGCTGTTTCGCTACGAGGTCTTTGACAAGATGAGCCAGACGCGCGACGCTGCGCCGGACAGTCCGCTCAGCGATTTCTTTGCCTTCGCTCCAATCCGGGAATTAACCGCAGTGGTGGGAGACCAGGCGGAGATCATAAATGGACAGGGTGTGTCTGGCGGCTATTACACCGGCCTGGGGGTGAAAGCGATCCAGGGACGGGCCATTACTGATGAAGACGACAAGCCAGGCGCCGAGCCCGTGGTCGTGCTTAGCCATCAGTATTGGCAGGAGCGATTCGGCGCGAATCCCGCGATCATCGGGCAATCCCTCAAACTCAACAAGCACACATTCACCATAATCGGAGTAATGTCGCCGGCGTTCAACGACATATCGCAAGTGGATTATCACGCTTCCGTCACCGTCCCTCTTGTCTGCGAGCGGTTGTTGCGAGGCGAGAGCAGCAGATTGGGCACGTCAAAACAGGGAGGCGTTTGGTGGCTGAATTTGATGGGACGGCTCAAACCCGGCGCGACCCTCGAACAGGCGCGCGCGAGTTTGAACGGTACTTTCCAGGCCGCCGCGTTGGAGCTCATGCCGCCGCCGCGCAAAGCGAATGACCCGGTGCAACTCGACCCGAAAGATTACCCGCGCCTGATCGCGGAATCCGGCAGCCGCGGGATGCTGGACATGCGCAGGGAGTTCTCAACCGCCATCTACGGCTTGTTCATAGTGGTGGCGCTTGTGCTGTTGATTGCGTGCGCAAACGTAGCGAACCTGCTGCTCGCGCGAGCTGCGATGCGCAGCGCGGAGATCAGTGTGCGGCTTGCGGTCGGCGCGGGACGCTGGCGCCTGATCCGGCAACTGCTGACCGAGAGTGTACTGCTCGCGAGTTGCGGCGGCGCGGCGGGAGTGCTCTTCGCCTTTTGGGGCAAGAGCGCGCTCATGGCGCTGAGCGACAAGGACACGAGACTCTTTCCCAGCGGCGTCGACCTCAATCTGAATTGGCGAGTGCTTCTGTTCACTATGGCCGTCTCATTGTTGACCGGCGTGCTGTTCGGCCTGGCGCCCGCGTGGCGCGCGACAAAGTTGGATTTGGCGACGTCGCTCAAACAGAGTCGTCGCACGACGTCCGCGGTGTCGGGCCTCAGCAAAGCACTGATAGTCGCGCAGGTCGCGCTGTCGCTATTGCTGCTGGTGGGCGCGGGGTTGTTCATCCGCACGCTCTCGAACCTTCAACACGTCAACCTGGGCTTCAATCAAGAGAACCTTTTGCTCTTCAAGTTGCAGCCGGAACAGGGCGGCTACAAGGACGAGCGGCTAGTGCAGTTCTATCAGCAATTGTTTGCGCGGCTGGACAACCTGCCGGGCGTGAAGGCGGCGACGTTCGGGAAAGTCCCACTCATCGCCCAGGACAATTATGTCAACGGCATTCTGCTCCCCGGCGAGGAGGCGATGACCGCCGAGCCCCATTCCACCAATCGCCAGATGGCGCGCGAGAACTACTTTGAGACGATGGAGATTCCGTTGCTGAGAGGACGCGGCTTCACTGCGCAAGATGATGCGCGCGCGCCTCAAGTCGCAATCGTGAGTGAAACGTTCGCAAGCAAGTTCTTCCCTGACGATGACGCGATTGGGAAGCGCATAACATTTAGAGCCGGCAAACGCGAAGTCGAAATCATCGGTATCGCAGCCGACACCAAATACATGCGCCAACGCGAAGAGATCAAGCCGCTGGTTTATACCCCGTGGCAACAGGAAATCGCGGTGCTCGGAGACATGTCATTCGCCTTGCGCACGGTGGGAGAACCGACCGCGCTCGCCGCTGCGGTGAATCAAGTGGTTCACGAATTGGACAGCAACCTGCCGGTCACTGAACTCACTTCGCAAACGGCCCGCGCGGAGGCCACGTTGGGACAGGAGCGCCTGTCCGCGCGGCTCCTGAGTTTCTTCGGCGGGCTGGCGCTTTTGCTGGCGGCCATCGGATTGTCGGGCGTCCTGGCTTATTCGGTCGCGCAACGCACCAACGAGATTGGCATTCGGATGGCGCTCGGCGCGCAAGCGCGCGACGTTTTGCGGCTGGTGATCTGGCAAGGCATGAAACTCGTGATGCTCGGACTCGCAGTAGGCGCGTTGACGGGGTATGCGCTGAAGCGCCTGCTGGCCAGCCAGTATTTCAGCGCGGACGAGTGGCAGCGCCAGGTCGCCGATCAGCTCTACGGTGTGAAGGGGACTGATCCGCTGACCTTCGCAGTCATTGCGTCGCTGCTGACACTGGTTGCGTTGGCGGCCTGTTGGTTTCCCGCGCGCAAGGCGGCAAAGGTAGACCCGATGGTGGCGCTGCGGAGCGAGTAACAAGATGTTAGCCACAGATGAACACGGATAAACACAGATTGGAACTGGAATCTATTGATCTGTGTTCATCTGTGTTCATCTGTGGCTCCGTTTGACATTCGTACTCCGTTCTTTGCGCTAAACGTTGCCTTCATCGGGAGTAGATTTGGATGTCGTTAAAGCGCGAAAAAGGAAAGCACCTCAAACCGTACCTCTGGTTAATCCGGACGATCGGTGTGATCGTGCCGAGTCGGTTGCGCGCCGATTGGAAGCAAGAGTGGCAAGCCGAGTTGCGGTATCGCGAGCTGCTGCTGGCTGATTGGGACAAGCTCAACTGGAGAACCAAACTTGATTTGCTTCGCCGGAGTCTCGGCGCGTTTTGGGATGCGCTGCTGTTACAGCCACGAAGAATGGAGGATGAGATGTTTCAAGACCTGCGTTACGGCATCCGAATGTTGTTCAAGCGGCCGGGCTTCAGCGCGGTCGTGATCCTCGTGCTGGCGTTGGGCATCGGTGCGACCAGCGCGATCTTCAGCGTAGTAAACGGAGTGCTGCTTCGCCCGTTGCCTTACCCGGAGCCTGACCGTCTGATGACGGTCTTCTCCGCTCCCGAACCAGGCAGCCGCACTGCGAGTATCAATACAGTTACCGGGCCTGATTATGTCGAGTGGCGCAGCCAGTGTCAGAGCTGCGCTCAGATGGCAGCACACACCGGAGCGCAACCCGGCAACCTGACGGGCGGCGCGGAGCCTGATCGGGTCCGCGTAGCTCGAGTCACCGGAAGTCTGTTCGCCACGATGGGCGTGCAACCGACGCTCGGGCGCATTTTCTTGCCGGAGGAAACTGGACGCCTTTTGTTCACCAGCGACAGCGGACCGGCCGCCGGCACCGCGGTGATCCTGAGTCACGGGCTATGGCAGCGGCGCTTCGGCGCTGATCCGGCGGTCATCGGCCAGACGGTCAAGGTAGAAGGTGACGCGTGCGCGGTGATCGGAGTGATGCCCGACGGATTCAATTTCCCCGACGAAGCAGACGCATGGGTGCCGGTCGCCCTCAATCCAAAACGTAATAACGCTTACTTGCACGTAATCGCTCGATTGCAATCAGGCGTGACGCCGGCCCAGGCGCAGGCCGAACTGACGGCTATCGCGCTCCGAGCGGCGCCGGAAGCCTCGCCTGACAATCAGGCACAAGGCGTCAACGTGGTTTCTCTGCAGGAAAACATGGTCGGCAATGTCCGGCCGTCGCTGCTTATCTTCCTGGGCGCGGTGAGCTTCGTGTTGCTGATCGCCTGCGCCAACATAGCTAATCTGTTGCTCTCGCGCGCGGCCACTCGACACAAGGAGATGGCCATTCGCGCCGCCCTCGGCGCCAGCAGGCTGCGGATCCTGCGCCAGTTGCTGACTGAGAGCGTGCTGCTTGCGCTACTGGGCGGCGGCCTCGGATTGCTGCTGGCTTTCGCGATTCTCAAGGTGTTGCTCGCGGCTGCGCCGCAGGAGATCCCGCGTCTCAATGCTATTGGAATCGATCGATGGGTGCTGGGCTTCACGCTGCTGCTCTCTTTCTGGACCGGAATCTTTTTCGGACTGGCTCCGGCGCTTCAATCGTCGAAGCTCGACCTCAACACAACGCTCAAAGAGGGCGGCGCTCGGATGATCGGAGGCGCGGCGCGTCATCGCCTGCGCGGGTTGCTCGTCGTAGCTGAAGTCTCACTGGCGTTGGTGCTTCTAATCGGGGCGGGCTTAATGCTCAAGAGCTTCACTCGCCTGCGCGAAACCAAATTGGGTTTCAATCCCGATAACGTGCTGACGGCCAGCCTCACGCTGCCCGAAGCTGACTATCCAAAAACCGCACAGGTCAAGGCTTACTACCAGCAGGCGCTCGCGCGACTCGCCGAGCACCCCGAAGTGCAAACCGCAAGCATCGTCAACGCGCTCCCGCTCGGCAAGAACGGCGCTCGCATTCAAGGCGATCTGACCGTCGAAGGAGACGTTGAGCGTCGCCCTGGCTCGTTCGCCAGGAAGCTTGTGATCAGCCCCGATTACTTTCGAACATTGGGCATTCCCTTGCTCAAAGGCCGCGCGTTTAACGAACACGACACGGCTGATTCGCCCGGCGTGCTGATCATCAGCGAGGCGTTGGCTCGCCGCTTGTGGCCTGATGAAGAGGCGCTCGGCAAGCGCATGAACATCGGATTCTCAGGCGAGACGTGGCGCGAAGTGGTGGGCGTGGCCGCCGACGCCAAGCAACAGGAAGTCGGCGAGCGCGCGTCTCCCGCGGTTTATCAACCCTATTGGCAAGTCCTCGATTCGCGCCGTTGGATGCTCGGCGATCTGACTTTCGTCATTCGCACCGCCGGTCAGCCGCAGAGCTTCGCCGCGGGTTTGCGAAGCGAGTTGCAAGCTGTCGACAAGCAGCTTCCGCTTTATGACCTGGCCCCGATGGAACAGGTCATCGCGCAGAGAGTCGCCGACCCGCGCTTCTATATGCTGTTGCTCAGTTCCTTCTCTGGCCTTGCCTTGATTCTGGCCGCGGCCGGTATTTACGGCGTCATCTCTTACGCAGTCATGCAACGCACGCACGAGATCGGGATTCGCATGGCGCTGGGCGCCGAGGTCGGCGACGTTCTCAAACTGGTGATCACTCAGGGAATGAAACTGGTGCTCGCCGGAATAACGATCGGCCTGGCCGGAGCGTTTGCTTTAACGCGCGTGCTGACCGGCTTTCTTTATCAGGTGAGCGTGACGGATCCGATCACTTTCACGGGGCTTTCGCTTTTGCTGATCGTGGTCGCGCTGCTGGCTTGTTATCTACCGGCGCGGCGGGCGACGAAAGTTGATCCAATGGTTGCGCTGCGTTGCGAGTGAGGAATTGCCGATTGTTTTGCGTGCTTTGCGGTCCTTGGCGTTCTTTGCGCAAGGTATTATGTTCTTCAGCGAAGGGCCTTGTCTTCATCGCGAGTAGAACTCTATTGATGTTATCGCCTCGAAAACAAGGAAAGCACCTCAAACCGTACCTCTGGTTAATCCGGACGATCGGTGTGATCGTGCCGAGTCGCTTGCGCGCCGACTGGAAGCAAGAGTGGCAAGCCGAGTTGCAGTATCGCGAGCTGCTGCTTGCCGACTGGGACAAGCTCAACTGGAGAACCAAAATTGATTTGATTCGCCGCAGCCTCGGCGCCGTTTGGGATGCCCTGCTGCTACAACCGCAAAGATTGGAGGACGAGATGTTTCAAGACCTGAGTTACGGCGTGAGGATGCTGGCGAAGAGACCCGCCTTTACAGCGGTAGCAGTAATCACATTGGCCCTGGGCATCGGCGCCAGCACTGCGATCTTCAGCGCGGTTAACCCTATTCTGTTCGAGCCGCTGCCGTATCCGCATGCCGACCGGATCACGATGGTCTGGGACTTCGGCAACGGAGGCGCGCGCGTCAATGTAACGTTCGGCACTTATCGCGAACTGCTCGACCGAAGCCGCTCCTTCGAAGCTTTGGCGGTGATGAGAGTCTGGCAGCCGACGTTAACCGGGATGAATCAACCGGAACGGTTCGAAGGGCAGCGCGTGAGTGCGAGCTACTTCCGTGTGCTGGGTGTCACGCCGGCCCTCGGACGAGACTTCCAGGAGTCAGATGATCAGCTTAACGGGCCGGCCGTTGTGATAATCAGTGACGGGTTATGGCGGCTCCGCTTTGGCGAAGACAACGCGATCGTCGGAAATCAAATCACGCTCGACGACAGAAGCTACACCGTCATCGGTGTAATGCCTCGCGGGTTTGAAAATGTGCTTGCGCCCTCGACGGAGATCTGGTCGCCTTTGCAGTACGACACGGCGCTGTTACCCGACAGCAGAGAGTGGGGGCATCATCTGCGCATGGTTGGGCGGCTGCGCTCCGGTGTCCAACCCGATCAGGCGAGACTGGAGATCAATGCGATCGCGCAGAATCCGGTGTCACAGTTCTCGCGGCCTTCGCACGCGGCGCTTCAACAAGGGCTGATTGTGAACTCTCTGCAGGATGACGTTACGAGCGGCGTCAGGCCGGCGCTGCTCGCGGTCCTCGGCGCGGTGTTGCTGGTGCTCGCGATCGCATGCGTGAACGTTACGAACCTGTTGCTGGCGCGCGGCGCGCAACGGCGCGGCGAATTCGCGATGCGCGCGGCGCTTGGCGCCGGACGAATGAGGATGATTCGCCAGTTGCTCACGGAGAGCCTTATGCTTTCGGTGATGGGCGGCGCTCTGGGAATGATCGTAGCGGAGTTCGGCGTACGCGCGCTGGTTGCGCTTAGCCCGCCGGGGCTCCCGCGCGCGGGGACGATCAGCATGAATGGCGGTGTCTTTGTTTTCGCGCTTGGGATTACGACGCTGATCGGACTGGCAGTCGGACTGATTCCGGCCGTGCACGCTTCGCGCACCGACCTGCACCTCGGGTTGCAGCAAAGTTCGCATCGTACCGCGGGTGGACATCAATGGTTGCGGCGGACTCTGGTTGTCGCTGAAGTAGCGCTCGCCCTCGTGCTGCTTGTCAGCACCGGATTGCTGTTGCGCAGTTTGCAGCGTCTATTCGCGATTGATCCCGGATTCGACGCGTCGAACATGCTCACGATGCAGGTACAGATTTCATTTCGGCGATTCGACGAGGCCGCAACCAACCGCTTCTATACTCAAGCTCTGGAAGCCGTCCGCCAGGTCCCCGGTGTCGCCGAAGCAGCGTTTACCAGCCAGTTACCGCTGAGCGGCGACATCGAAGACGGCTACGGCGTACACTTCGAGTCGAGCCCAACCGGCAACCCTGAAGCCGATAGCGGCGCTTACAGATATGCGGTGAGCCCCGGCTATTTCGAAACGATGGCAATTCCTCTGCTAAGCGGCCGTCTGCTCAACGGGCACGACGTCGCCGGCGCGCCCCCAGCCGTGCTGATCAGCGAATCTTTGGCGAGGAGCAAGTTCGGGACTGAAGACCCGATCGGCCAACGCTTACGCATTGGGCCAACAGACGGGCCGTGGAACTCCGTCGTCGGTGTGGTTGGGAATGTGAAACAGACGTCGCTTGCGGCCGATAACACCGATGCGGTCTATATTACAAATGAGCAGTGGCGCATGTTCGCGGACCGGGCGCGATGGATCGCGGTTCGAACACGCGGCGGCGCGGCGACTCTCGCTGCAGCGATCAAACAGGCGATCTGGTCGGTGGATAAGGATGAGCCGATCGTTCGGCTGGCGACAATGGATGCCAGGCTCGAGGCGTCAGCGGCCGAGAGGCGTTTCGCCCTGGTCCTGTTCGAGGCATTCGGCCTGGTTGCCCTGGTGCTCGCGGCAATAGGTATTTACGGCGTGCTCTCGGGCAGCGTCACCGAACGCACTCGAGAGATCGGAGTGCGTTTGGCGTTAGGCGCGCCGCGCGGCAACATCCTTGCCCTCGTGATTCGCCAGGGAATGACACTTACAATTCTCGGTTTGGTAATCGGTCTCACCGGCGCCGCGTTAGCGACAAGAGCGCTTGTCACAATGTTGTTCGGCATTTCGCTGCTGGACCCGGTCACATATCTTGGCGTGATTGGGTTGCTGCTGGCGGTGTCGGGCGTCGCCTGTTGGATACCGGCGCGCCGAGCGACAAAGGTCGACCCGTTGGTGGCGCTGCGCCAGGAGTAAAGGGAATTGCGGATT
>DATNBZ010000106.1:0-23038 GCA_035607285.1 Blastocatellia bacterium
CCGTTTACTCTTTTGCACCGCCGAGTTCTTCCTCGCCGACCAATCCCTCCAAGAGTTTCTCCAGTGTCACCATCAAGAACTTCGGGCAGATGGATGACCATTTTTATCGGGGAGCTCAGCCGAGCGATTCAGAGTACAAGGAACTGGCCGACCTGGGGATAAAAGCAGTGATAGACTTGCGGGATGATCCGATGCCCTACGCCAAAGCCGCTGCGGAGGCCGTGAAGCTGGCTTATTTCAGTATTCCCATGAGCGATAAGGACTATCCCAAAGATGCGGACATTGATGCGTTCTTGAAACTGAGCAATGACGAAGGCAACTGGCCTTTTTACGTTCACTGCGCCGGCGGACGGCATCGAACCGGGCTCATCGGCGCTATGTATAGATTCAATCACGATGGATGGGACTACACTCGAGTTTATGAGGAGATGAAGAATTACGATTTCTATACTCGGTGGGGTCACGGAGCCATAAAGAAATACGTTCAGGATTACTGGCAGCGATTCCAGGCAAAGAAAACCGCCGTCACCCCGGCTGCTAACAAGCATGCTTAGCAGTGGGTCACTTTGAAGGTCCCGTTCAGAGTTCGAGCTTTAGCTTGCCGTTTTTTCAACTATGAACTCACGAGCAAGCTAAAGAAACCGGAGAGAGACGCAGAGGCGGAATGCGATTGTGGGGCACACTTTCACCCCGGGAACTTTTGGAACTTTCATCCGGCCCGCGCGTGGTTTAGGCTGAAAGCATTCTCAACACTTCAGAAGTCTCGGAGGAATAAAATGTTCAGACGCCTATCTCTCATCATCACACTAATCGCTGCGCTCGGAGTCGGCCTGGTTGCCGCCGGCACGATTCAAAAAGACAAAACCAAAAGTAAGGACCAGAGTAAGGACCAGGCGGACGCTTCCCAGAAGCAAGAGAAACAAGAAAAGCAAAAAGAGAAGGCCTTGCTCGACGCATCTTCCGCGGTCTTCGGACTCGAGATGGGCGCGGGCGGCTATCTCGGCGTTTACCTCGAGGAAGTCACGTCCGAGCGAACAAAGGAGCTTGGCCTGCAGGAAGAGCGCGGCGCGATCGTGATGAAGGTAGTCGCGGGCGGCCCGGGCGAAAAGGCCGGCTTGAAAGAGAACGACGTGATCGTGTCCTTTAACGGCCGCCGCGTCGACAGCGTGCGAGAGCTGCAACGCCTGCTCAGCGAAACGCCCGCCGACCGCAACGTCCAGATCGAAGTCGTTCGCGGCGGCTCTCATCAAACGCTTGCGGCTACCTTGACCAGGCGCTCGCTTCAGAGCTTCAAGATGAACTGGCCTCAGCTTGATGACAAGTCGATGAAGATGAATGAAGAAGCGTTCAAGCGCGCCGAAGAATCGATGAAGCACTCACAGGAGGCCTGGAAGGAAGCGCAGGAAAAGTGGAAGGACTCCGAGGGGCACTTGAAAGGGTTTCCGCCGAACTTCGGTGAATTTGCTTTTGTGAATCCCGGCGACTTCACGATGTTCAGCACGAGCCGGCTCGGCATCAGCGCCGAATCGTTAACCGATCAGTTGGCTCAGTTCTTTGGTGTAGCGGATGGCAAGGGCGTTTTGGTCGCTTCGGTTGCCGACAACAGCTCGGCGGCTAAAGCTGGAATCAAAGCGGGTGACGTAATCATTGCGGTCGCCGATCAAAGAGTCGATAGCATCAGCTCGCTGGTCAAGGCCCTGTCGAGCAAATCCGAAGGAACGGTGCCGGTAAAAATTATTCGCAACCACGCCGAACAGACAATCAACGTGACGCTCGAGAAACGTGAGCCGATGACGCCACGCCGCCGTGCGACCACGGTACGAAGACAATCCGCAGTAATCTAGTTTTTCGCGATACCTCCTTCTCAAGAGGAGACGCAGCGGCTGCGTCTCCTCGGTTCATCAAGATAAAGCGCACCGCTGCACTTCCGCGCCAAATATATTGTGCGCAGCACCGCAAAATATTGTCATCATGGCTTTACTGTAAGTGACTTCATCAAGCACGTTTACAGCCGGCGACGCAGACCGGTTATACATTCAGCTATTCGGCCTTCGGGATGATTTACAACGTGTCGGGCCGCCGGCAGATGAGCATCAACGGGAGCGGCGTGATTAGCGACGGTGTCGAGAGCAACAGCGTGAATTTCAACTATCAGACTGCAAGCACTCCCGCGCGGACCAATGCCCCAGTGTTCACCCAGCGAACTGAGAGTGCGACCAACGCGCCGCAGGCGACCTATAGCTATTCAATCGGTCCTGGCTTTCAGACGATGTCCTTTACCACTACGCGACCAGACAACTCAACGCTTACCCTGACGCGCTCGACCAACACATTATCGGTGGCGAACGGCCTGTTGACGCAGAGCGAGATCAAGACGACGAGCGGCGGCGTTTCGATGGCCAAATCAGTAATAACCTACGCGAATGATCCTGGAGGCGAGCCGCAGATAGCCAACGTTGTTACCTATGACGACGGGACGCCGACCCCGAATCAGACTAAGGTTGATTACAATTACGACAGCTACGGTAACGTAACGAATATGCGCGAGTACGGCTTTCAAATAAGCGGCCAGTGGAAAGTCAGAAAGCGCACTCGCACAACTTACAAAACTGATGCGAGCTACGTGAATACCTATCTGCGAAGGCTGGTAATCGAAAGCGATATGTACGACGCATTGCTGGATACCAATGACGCTAACGACGTGCTGATGGCAAAGACCACCTATACCTATGACGACTATGCGGCGATGGGCGGAATGGAGGAATACCGCGATGCGCAGGGGAATTTGCCTGCGCCTCCACCAGGCCATGGTACCAATTACAACGCGAGCTATACAGTTCGAGGCAATGTCACCGGCACGACCCAGTGGTACGACCTGACGAATAATCTCTCGGACACGCGACTGCGTAAGATTGATGTCTTCGGCGCGAGTGTCAAAGAACAACTCGCTTGCTGCAACGAGCAGACGCTGACGGCTACGCAGAGCTTCTACTGGGCAATGCCTGAGTACATAACCAAAGGAGCGGCGGGCGGCGCGCAGGTGACCACTGGCCGGGGTTACGACTTCAACACAAGCTTTACTACAAGCAGTGTCGATCCAAATGGTTTCACCACAACTACCACACCCGATGCTGCGTTGCGCCCAACATACATGGCCATGCCGACCGGCGCGACCAGCAGCGTGAGTTACAACGATGCTGCGCTGAGCGTCAGCGGCAGCAAGATATACGATGACAACGGCACCCAGAAGACCATCACGACTACTACCGATTACGATGGCTGGGGCAGGGCAATCCATCAGACGAATCGGCACGGCGGCCAGGTAAATACGACTTACGACTCAATGGGACGAGTGTCGAGGGTGACGAATCCGTTTCCGGCTGATGGCACGCCCGGGCCCGCGACTGTGTATACATATGATGTGCTCGGCAGAGCTATCCTCGTGACATTGCCCGACAATCAAACCACGCAAACCATTCATAACGGCAACAGCGTGACGATGATTGATCAGGTGAATCGAAAGACGCAGCGGCTCAGCGATGGACTCGGTCAACTGAGTACCGTCAACGAGCAGGATTCCTCCGGCTTTCTAACTCAGGGAACAAATTACTTCTATGACGCGCTCGGCAATCTTGCGCAGGTGAATCAAGGGAATCAACTTCGGACGTACAAGTACGACGCGCTCTCGCGCGTGACCAATGAGAAGATCCCCGAACAGGGTGATCCAACGCAGACGAATCAGTGGACGACGACATATTCGTATACGAGCTTCAATGCTGTTGCCACCCGCACTGACGCTCGGGGGGTTATCACGGCTTACTCTTATGACGCGCTGAATCGTGTCTCGCAGGTGAGCTACAACACCGTCAGCGGGGTGACTACTGCGCCGACGGTAACTTACACTTATGACACTGATCCGATTTATGGAACGACGAAAGACGGTGCTATTGTGCGAATCAACGTCGGCACGGATTATCAGGAGCGCTACACCTTCGATCAGTACAAGCGGATCAGCAGCAGTATTAGAACCATCGGCACTCAGACCTACACGACCTCCGATAATTACAATCAAGCAAGCCAGCCCCTGCAGACTGCATTGGGGACGTATCAGGGACATCGAGGATTCCGCAGACTCTTAATCGTTATAGCTATGCGATGGACAATCCCGTGGCCAATGTTGATCCCTTGGGCCTGAATGCACGGGCTTGCGATATAATTACCTTCTGGGGACACATTGAAGGCGGCGAAGACGATGGCGAGGAATGGGAAGAATCTTATGGATTCTGTTACGCCAATCCAGGAGGACAAAGCGAGGGGAGCGACGATGGCGATGGCCCACAAGACAAACCCACTCCGCTTCCAACTAATCTGCGAGGCAGACTTCGCAAGCTACTGGAGAAAAACAACAATGAATGTGGAAACTTTGTGCATGCTCTGATCGATCAGGTAGCTGGAGACACTGGGATGAATGCCTATTCTGTTGACCCCCTAGACCTCTTTGATGCTATAAACGCTCAGGGGGGATATGTGTTAGAGCAAGCTGTCGTGAACGGGGAAAATGTTTCTGGTACAGTTCATGGCGGACTGGCAAATCGATTGTCGCCTGCCACCGTTGTTATCTCACCTCAAACTTCTGCTGGTTCCCCTTTCAATGAAAACGCAGTTCAGAATGCCTACACCCGCGTCGCCCTTCATGAAACGATCCATCTCGCGAATTCCCAAGGCATCTATAGTGATTCTCAGCTAGCCACTGCTGCCTTCAATCTCGGTGGTTTGTCAGATGACCTCAAAAGTCGGTATCACAACATCAAGAATGAATCTGACGCGTCCGGGTTTTGGGATAAGGTACTAGAGCAGCATTGTCCACAAGCCGGAGGTTTCGAACAGTGATAATCCAATTGCTGGCGCATTTCATTCTAGGTGTCTCTATTATGTCTTCTCCCCTGTCTTCGCCTTCGGGAATAAAAGGATGGCGCGGAATAGTACCCTTGCATTCAACACGCGCAGACGTGGAACGGATGTTAGGTTCGGGAATTAATGAATGTAAGTGTGGGTACTACTTAAAAGATGTGAATGTGTTCTTCGAGTATTCATCCGGGAATTGCAAGACCGGTGGTTCAGGAGGCTGGGATGTGCAGGCTGACACCGTCTTGAAAATTGTGGTCCATCAACTACCCGCTCCGCTATTTTCAGATCTAGAGATAGACAAAACAAAGTTTGAGAAACGGTACGAAGGGCACGTCGAACGAATTGTCTCCTATGTCAATGATCAGGAAGGTCTGGTTATTCAAGTCGATGAAGTAAGCTGTCTTGTAATGGGTTTCTATTACGTTCCCGCCGCCGCGGACAAAGACTTTCGCTGCCCGTGATCAATCAGACCGCTCAGGGCCAGGCTTTAGTTTGCACCCTTACAAGTTTGCTTAGATCTACGAGCACTACTCTCGAGCGTCCGCCGATTAGGGTATTTTCTGGCGCGTCGCGCTTTGCCGAACGACGCAGAAGGTCCTGTCTGATGATGAAATCCTTTCACGCTTGCTGGCTCTGAATCAGCAAGGCGCCCCTGCAGAGGGAAATCCTCATACACCCTCCTCCGGGCCTGATAATGTATCCGACTGAAACGGAACAATCAGGATTACGGCCAGTTGTCGGACATCGTCACCGTTACCGTAAATCCGTAGGCACGGGACAGAGAGCAAAAGGCAGAAGGCGGAAGATTTTCCATTTTCCATTTTCCATTTTCCATTTTCCAATTGTCATTTGTCATTGACTGACGAGCAACCCTCGACTGCAAATGACAAATGGAAACTGGAAAATGGAAAATCTTCCGCCTTCCGACTAATAACCTTCACCGACGGAGATGGCCCCGTTCTTTCAGTTTGGATGTTCGACAAACTTCAGTTTGTCGAAACACGCCGAAATGCGACAAACTGAAGTTTGTCGGACATCCAAACTGAGACACCACGCCATTCTTGCTTCCCTTCCCTCGCGAAGATAAGATGCACCTTCACCTTCAACCATCATGTCGCCGAGGAAAAAACTCCAGATTGCCCTGACCGCGATCGTAGTCCTCATCGCCTCGGGCACGGTCGGATTCAAACTGATTGTTCCCGACATCGCGTGGTTTGATGCGTTCTACTTCACTCTCATCACCCTTACGACGATTGGTTATGGCGAGCCGCCCGGAATGACAGAAGCCGGGCGCGTGTTCGCCGCGGTGTTGATCATCACCGGCGTCGGTACAATCGGCTACGCTCTATCGGTCGCCGTTCAGGCCGTGGTAGAGTCCGAGCTGCTCTCCACTTTTGGGAAGCGAAAAATGTACAAGGACATCAACAAGCTCAGCAATCATTACATCGTCTGCGGGGCCGGGCGCGTTGGGGCCGGCGTCATCCGGGACATCGCGCGCAGCGGACACGACTTCGTGGTCATCGAAGGCGATGAAACAATCGCCGATCGTTTGCTGACGCAGGGTCACATGGTGCTGATGGGCGACGCTACAAACGACGACGTTCTGAAAGCGGCGGGCATCGAGCGGGCGCGAGGCATCGTATGCGCGGTGTCGTCCGATCCCGACAACCTGTACATCACGTTGACTGCGCGCGACCTCAACAAAGAAACCAGGATCGTCGCTCGCGCCAACGATGAGGCAGCAGTAAACCGGCTGCTGAAGGCCGGCGCTAACAGGGTGGTGTCGCCCGCGCTAACGGGCTCGTCCAAGATGTCACAGATGCTGCTCAGACCGGCGGTCGCCGACTTCATCGAGCTTGCGACGATGACCGAGCGCCTCGAGCTCGAAATAGAGCAGGTCGAGATCGGCGCCCAGTCACCGTTCATCGGTATCGCTCTCAAAGACACCGGCATCCGCTCCGAACACGATGTAATCGTCATAGCAATCAAGCGAGCGAGCGGGGAAATGATTTTTAACCCGGCGGCCGATACACTGATCGAAGAGCGCGACGCGCTGGTCACGATCGGAAGCCACACCAGCCTGCTTGGACTCGAACGGATGGCCAACCCCGGCAAGCCGGCTTCAGCTTCTGATCACCGGCATTGAAGCAGCACTCTGCGTCCTCGGCGTCCTCCGCGGTTAGGAAACAGATCAACCGCAGAGGACGCCGAGGACGCAGAGCAGAAAACGTGATTGTGGACGCGCGACAGAACATAACCCTACGAGGAATCGGGAAACGAGTGATATGCGCAACGTCAGTGTAGTTGTCCCCAACTGGAATGGTCAGGAACTACTGGCAGAGTTTCTCCCTTCAATCATCGCCGCCGCCAACCAATATCGCGACCAGTATGGAGCGGAGGTTGAAATCATAGTTGTGGATGACGGCAGCTCGGACAACAGCGTCGAATGGCTCCGGGAGAATTACGCTGACGGTGGAATTCAAGTAATCAGCCAGAAGCAAAACAGGGGTCTAATTCATACGGCGAACAACGGGGTCTCCAACGCGCATCATTCAATAGTCTTCCTGCTCAACAACGATGTCGGAGTCGAGCCTGACGCGATTGCCCCGCTGGTCCGGCACTTCGACGATGAGAATGTGTTCGCGGTATCCCCAAGAGCATACCGGGTCGGCGGCAGTTTTCTGGATGGCGGAGGAAAGATTGGATACTTCAAGCGAGGGTTCTGGCACGTCTACAGGAACTATGACATTCTGCCCACGCGCTTACCAAACAAACGTGAACCGTTTGATTCGTTTTTTGCGTGCAGTGGATACGCAGCCTACGACGTCGCAAAGTTCCGCGCGTTAGGCGGATTCTCTGCGCTGCTCGAGCCGATGTACTGGGATGACGTCGAGATATGCTATCGCGCCTGGAAACGCGGGTGGAAGGTGCACTACGAACCGGCCAGTATCGTTCACCACAAAAGCGGCGCGACCATGGGAAAGAAGCACCTGCGAGGAGTGATGAATGTAGTATCAGAGCGCAATCGTCTTCTGATGAACTGGGTCAACCTTCATGACAAAGTATGGCTCGCGTCTCATGCGGTCTGGGTTGCGTTGAAACTGTTGAGCGCTGTTGCGTCGTTGAACGGCACCTTTCTTAAGGCGTTTTGGCAGGCGGTCGTCCGCCTGCCCGGCGTGAAGCGGGCGCGAAAGCTGGAGCGGGAGGCTTCCGCCACTTCGGATCGTGAGATCGCCGAGTTGTTCATGGGTCTGACAGCGAGACCGTGGATAGCTGTTTTGCGGAATATCAAGGAGTATCCCAGATACCTGGAATTGAGGCGTCGACTCGAGGATGAAGCGCCTCTTCATTAAACATTATGCTGAAGGTGGCTCAGTTTGAAGGTCCAGTTCAGAGTTCAAGCTTTAGCTTGCCGTTTTTCAACTATAAAGCTCAAGAGCAAGCTAAAGCTTGAACTCTGAACCTCAAACTGATCCACTACCCTCTGATCGGGTGATTCGAAGGAGGCTTGGTTTATGTGGGGAGTGGTCCCGGCAGCGGGTGGCGGAAGCCGCATTCAGCCGCTCGCTTTTTCAAAAGAGCTTCTTCCGGTGGGCAGCCGGTTTGAAGGCGACACAGAGCGGCCGAGGGCAGTCAGCGAATACCTGGTCGAGCGAATGATTATTGCCGGGGCCGATAAGATCTGCTTCGTGATATCGCCGGGAAAATCAGACATCCTCGAATACTACGGGGGCCAGGTTGGTTCTGCCGACATTTGCTATGTTGTGCAGCCGCGCCCGACGGGTTTGTGCGACGCGCTATTTCGCGCCCTCCCGATGATCCCCGCGGACGAACAAGTTCTGATCGGGCTTCCCGACACCATATGGTTTCCTGAAGACGGGCTGTGCGCGCTCGAAAATGACGCGCTGTCGTTCCTCTTGTTTCCAGTCGAGAAGCCTCACTTATTCGATGCGGTCATCACGGACAACCAAAACAACGTTATTGAGATTCAAGTAAAGCAGAAGAACGCAGACTCCTCGTGGGTGTGGGGCGCTTTTAAGATGAACGGGGCGATCCTGCGGGAGCTTTATGAACTGTGGCGCCGTCGCGAGCAGCAAGACGAGTACGTAGGCACGCTGGTCAATGCCTACCTCAAGGGCGGCGGGCGAGCGCGCGGAATACGAACGGGCAGCGCTTATGTAGATGTGGGGTCTCTGCATGGATACAGGGAAGCAATCCAACTCTTGAATGAGCGAGGAAAGGCTATGAGTCGTTAAGGTGACACCCGGCGTCAGCATTGTCATTCCGAGTTGGAACGGACTCGAGTTGCTCGAGCGATTCCTGCCATCCGTCATCGCCGCAACGAGGCACTACAGTCAGCAGCTCAACAGTCCAACAGAAATCATCATAGTCAACGACGGCAGCATCGATGACACGACTGCTTGGTTGCTTAGTCAGGGATTCGCTGACGTTGAGAGCGACGCGGCGACGGGGAGACAGGGCGAGGGGGCGGGGAGAGGGGGCGACGAGGCGACGGGGCGACGGGGCGACGGTTTCCTGAATGCGGGAAGCGAACCCCAATCGCCCCCTCGCCCCGTCTCCCTGTCGCCCCGTCCCCTTGTCTCCCAGTCGCCCCCTCGCCCCGTCTCCCCGTCGCCCCCTCTCCTCTCTCTCCGGATGATCAGCAACGAAAGAAATCGCGGCTTCGGTCCGACCTGCAATCGCGGGTTTGAAGCAGCCATCTACCCGCTGGTGTTTCTGCTCAACAACGACGTCGAGGTAGAGCTCAACGCAATCGCCCCGCTGGTAGAAAACTTCGGGGACGGATCGGTTTTCGCGGCGCACTGCCGCGTCTTTGATCTCGAGAGCGGGCACGAAGTCGGAACCGGGAAGCTAGGCAGTTTCGCCCGGGGCTTCATTCGCGTCCATCGTAGTTACATATTTCTGGGGGACGCCATACACACGCCCGCCCCGCTGCACTCGATGTTTGCGGGCGGCGGGTCGGCGATGTTCGACCGCCGGAAGTTTCTGGAGATCGGAGGATTCGACAGCCTGCTCGCCCCGATCTACTGGGAGGACGTAGACATCAGCTACCGCGCGTGGAAGCGTGGGCTGTCGGTGGTCTACGAGCCTCGCTCGGTCGTACACCATCGAGTCTCATCAACAATGCGAAAGGTCAACCAGCGCAAGGTGCGACGAATGCAACAGCGTCACCGATTGATATTTCACTGGGTCAACCTCCACGATCGCGGTCTTATGATCTCGCACGTATTGTGGATTGCTGTGCTGAGCATAACGGCGCCGCTCCGCCTGCAACCCGGCTTCCTCTTGTCGGTTGCATCTGCGCTGAAGACAATGCCTCAGATACGCAGGCGGCGGCTTGAGGAAAAGCGGGCCGCGCAACGAACGGATCGCGAAGTATTTGAGATATTCACCTCACTAGAGAAACGAGCAGATCTCTTCGGCTACGACAACGATGCGGAGTTAGCGGCGATTGAGCAACGCAACGCACGGCATCTGAACCGATGATCGGTCAACAATACCCGCTAGCCGGTCGACAATAAATGTAGGGGCAGCCTCCGTGGCCGCCCCTTTTTGTTCGTCGATACATTGTCTATTAAATGACCGGCTCCTGCTCTCGCGTAAGTGTGGTTTCGACTTCATCGGCATTACGATTCTCAACTGTGATTTTTCTAGCATTCGTTCGAACGTTGTGGTATACAATACGCGCCACTCAGGCGGGTCTCGTGAGATTGCAGAGGGTTTTCGCCGGCTCCGCCCAAAGAAACACCATTATTCGAACCACGGAAGTCGCGATCGTTTGAAGGAGGCGCGGTCCACCAGAGAACGGAGATGTGACGAAGTCCGGTTTATGCCTCGCACATCTGCGCGGTCTCGCCGCCTCAATTGAGCAGTCCACTGAATCGAGAACAGGAAGGAGAGAGCCATGCGCAATAGTCAAAACAAGTGGGGCTTGATAATTGTTGGAATTCTGATCACGTTAGCTTTGGCCTCGAGCTTGTCAGGTCAATCCAGTCGCGCGACGGGCCCCGCCGCGAGCCTGGCGTTTAGAGACAGCGTTGATTCGCCGCCCCCGAACTGGCGCGGCCAGCGTTTCAAGTTGAGCCACGATTATCCGAAGACGCAACCCAAATGCGAGGCTCCCTGGCTCAATCGACAGGTCTCCTTCACCAACCCGAATCCAAAATGGTCGGACTGGGAAGGCTACGTGCAAGACATCATCGACACCGTAAGGAAGGGGCAAGACTTCAAGGACGGCTGGAACACAAAAGTCGACGGCCGGACACAGTGGTATCACGTGCCGTGGATGGCGTATGACGGCGAGCGAGGCCGCGAGTTCGTTCACGGTTTGACCAATGAACTCTCGACCGCGTTGTCGAGTTTCATTACCCCGACTCGCGGGGTGGGTCGCGGATCCGGCAGGCATACTCTCCCCGGCGCACTCGCCACGGCCGGGGTGAATCCGCTTTTTGAAACGTGGTCGGTCGGGATGTACAACCCCTGTGGCGGATGGTCGATCGGCCAGGCGTTTCCGGCTTCAGGAGAACCCGCCACTTACACACGAGGCGGCAAGAACTACGCTCGCGGCATGCCGTTCCCGGAAGGCACCGTGGTCGTCAAGGTCCTCAATACCACCGCTACCGACAAAGAGGTTCCCTACTTGAAAGGCTCGACCACCTGGCAAGCGAACGGTCACGTACCAAAGTCGAAGACCGAGTACTCGTTGTGCGACCGACGGGTTAGAGAAGTGCACCTGATTCAAGTCGATCTGGCTGTGGTCGACAGCCGCTCGCCTACACGTTGGGTGTACTCAACGCTGGCGTACGACGGAAAAGATTATGACCCGTCAAAACCGGGATCGATTTGGGACCGGCTGAAACCGCTGGGCGTTCAGTTTGGCAACGACCCGATGAGCTTCCCCGCGGTGGCTCAATCCGACAGCAAACCGCTATACGAGACGGTGCTTGCGCCCATCAGCATTTCCAACATCGAACACTACGGCTGTTCGAGGCGGCTCGCGGGTACTGTGGACCAGTCCAACTCTAGTTGCGTAAGCTGCCACATGGGTGCGTTCGCCGCGCCTCCGCCCTTTCTCAACCTGCAGGGCGGGACGATCCCGGCGATCTTCAACTTCTGCGATATGTGCACGACATTCAGCCCGGCGAACACCGCGTATTTTTCAGACTACAAGTATCCGGCAACTTTCCCGGGCAAAGGTTTCACAACCGCGATTCCGCTGGACTCTTCTCTGCAACTCGCGGTTGCGTTCGCCCAGTATTCGACGTTCAGGAATCCGCACGCGCTGCCGCTTGCGTGTCCGGATGCCAAACCCACTCGCAGATGAAGATGCATGTAGGGGCGGCCCTCCGTGGCCGCCCCTTGGTCGCAGGAAGCTACCACGATGGCGAAGGAGGGGCGGCCACGGAGAGCCGCCCCTAGAGTTCCCGCATAAATGTGGTCGTTCTCTTTGAAAGGAACAATTCATGTCAGCAGATTCGGCTGGAAAGTTTGCCACCGACTTGCGATTCGTTCTGAACGGAAGCGAAGTCGTCATTGATAAAGTCGACCCCTCGATCCTGTTGGTGGACTGGCTCCGGTCTCCGGCAGTTGGCCTGACCGGCACAAAGAAAAGTTGTGCGCAGGGCGGATGCGGCGCGTGCACCGTGATGCTTTCGCGATGGGATGACCTGAGCGAGACGGTCGAACACCTGTCGATCAACTCCTGCCTTCGGCCTCTGTGTTCGCTGGATGGAATGGAGATCACAACGACCGAGGGCACCGGAAGCTGCCGCAGCGAGTTGAGCCCGGTCCAGTATCGGATCGCCAAAGACAACGGCTCGCAGTGCGGTTTCTGCACGCCTGGCTTTGTGATGAATATGACGGCCTTTCTCGCCACAAATCAGGAGCAGACGATCGGGCAAAAGGAGATCGAGGACCTGTTCGACGGCAATCTCTGCCGGTGCACGGGGTACCGATCGATTCTCTACGGCATGAAGCACTTTGCCAGTGACTGGGGCCCCGACGACGAAGTCGGTTGCTTGAAGACGGTTGTTGATCCGGCCGAGCGTGTGCCGCACGCTCGCAAGATTCGCACGTCGTTCCCCAGGAAGCTGCAGCGTCCCCCGCGCGCGGTTTATTACTCGGCGGCTGGATATCATTGGTATCGGCCCACCACCCTCGCGCAAGTGCACGCGATCATCGCCGAGCACCCCGATGTAGCCAACGTGAAGCTCGTCGGGGGAAACACTTCGATCGGTGTGTATGACCACTTTGTGGAAGATCCTCATGTGCTGATCGACATCTCGCAACTCGACGAGCTGCGAGGCATAGAAGCAGAAGATAATTGGCTCTCGTTCGGCTCGGCAGTCACCTACGGCGAACTGCTTGATGAACTCGACTCACTTGTTGATAAGGCGAGAGGCCCTCGCCTGCAAGGACTCGAAGCGCTGCGGTACATGGCGCGGAGAACCGCGGGCACGATCGTTCGAAACGCTGCTACTGTCGCCGGAAACACGATGCTGGTGGTCCGCCACATCCGGCAAGGCGAGCCGTTCCCATCGGACCTCTTCACCGCTCTCTCTTCATTGAATGCCGAAGTTGAAGTTAGCGTCGACGGTGGAACAACGCGCTTGCCGATACTGGATTTCGCTCACGAGTATCAAAATTCAAAGGAGCTTCAACACGGAGTGCTGGCGCGCTATTACGTCCCCTGGACGAAGCGAAATGAATACGCGCGCACCTACAAGATGGCGCTGCGTGAAGAGAACGCGCATTCGATTGTAAACGGCGGCTTGCGAGTTCGCTTCGACAAGGCCGGCGTGGTCGAGGACGCGGCTATTGTGCTGGGCGGGATCGGACCGGTCGCCTTTCACGCGAAATCGGCTGAAGAGTTTTTGATCGGCCGATCGTGGAACGATGAAACTTTGCAGCAAGCGCTGACACTGGTGCGCTACGACGTGCAGGTGAATCTCGAAGAAAATCGAAAGCGAATGAAAGGGCTGCCGTATGAAGGTTTCAGCGAGGCATACAGGATTCATCTCGCTGAGAGTTACTTCTATCAGTTCTTCGTTCACGTAGCCGAGCTGCGAGAGCCGGGCAGCATACCAGGCGATCTCCGGTCGGCTGGGGAGAGATACGTCCGACCGGTCACCAGGGGCAAACAGAGCTACGAGAAATTCAGGAACGAGTACCCGGTCGATCTTCCGCTAGTCAAGCTCGCGGCATTCCTCCAGGCGACCGGCGAAGCGTGCTACACGCACGACCTCGCGGTTCCCGAGCGCACGATGGAAGCGGCGGTCGTAACAAGCGCGAAGACGCTCGCTAAGTTCTCGTATCGCATCCCCTCAGGCAAGAGCTTTAAGCCCGTCAAGGTCGCGGGCCTGATCGCTTACCTGAAACAAAAGTACGACGGGTTTTACGACTTCGTGACCGCCAGCGACATTCCGAAGGGCGGTGGTCAAAGCAGCTCAGATCCGGTTTTTGCGATCGATCAGGTTAACAACTACGGACAATGCATTGGCCTTGTGCTTGCCAGGACCGAGCAGCTTGCGATTGACATCGCGCAGTTCGTCTCGACCGTGTGCGTCGACTACGCGCCCGCGGGCAAGCCGATTCTCACTATCGGCGAAGCAATACGCAAGAAATCGATCTTCAAGGACGAATTCCCGTACCCGGTCCACATCTGGAAGATTCGCCGGCCGGGGAGCGATTTCTCATGGTGCGACTCTGATCGGGCAATCGTTGACGGAGTTCCGTGTGAAGTCGTGAGAGGAACTCAAGAAAGCGGGTCCCAGATTCACTTCTACATGGAGACGCAGGCATGCGTCGCGATTCCCGGGGAACGTGATGAGATCGTGCTCTACTCGTCGTGTCAGAGCCCCGACGGTGTACAAAGCGCAGCAGCCGGAATCCTCGGCGTCCCTCAGACCCGCGTCGACGTCAAGGTCAACCGCGTGGGAGGCGGGTACGGCGGCAAGACCACCCGCTCGCCTTATGTTTCCTCGGCGGTCGCCGTGGCGGCGGCAAAGCACCATCAACCTGTGCGCCTCGCGGTGCGGCGCGAAAACGACAGCGCGATGATCGGTCACCGTCACCCCCTGTACAGCAAGTATGCCGTGGCGATCGCCGACAGCAGCGACCCCGATCAGCAGGGACGCATTGTAGGTATGCATACCGATTTCACCGCCGATGGAGGCTCGACTTACGACTGCTCCTTCGTGGTCATGGATTGCATTCAACTCCGGGCCGACAGCGCTTACATGGTCAAGAACTATGGAAGCACTGGCGAAGTCGCGCAAACCAACAAAGCCAGCAACGGAGCCATGCGTTCGATGGGATTAGTGCAGGGCCTTCTGGCTCAGGAGGACGCCATCGAGTGCGCGGCGCATCGGATCGGAATGCTGCCGGAAGATGTGCGCGGCAAGAACCTTTATCAGCAGGGCCAGTTGACACCGTACGGAGAGGTTGTCGATTACTGCTATCTCGATCGCGTGTGGGAACGCATTGCAAAAATGTCAGACTTTGATCGGCGGCGCGCAGAGGTTGAGAAATTCAACAAGGAGAATCGCTGGCGCAAGCGGGGCATCTCGATGATTCCCGTGAAATACGGGAGCGGCTACAACGCAACGTTTCTGGAGCAGGCCGGCGCGCTGGTGGAAGTCTACGATCAGGACGGCAGCGTGCTGTTGCGTCACGGCGGGGTGGAGATGGGCCAGGGGCTGCTCACGAAAGTAGCGCAGATCGCAGCGCGCGAGCTGAACCTGCCGTTGACCTTTATCGAAACGTCTGCGCTCGATACGCAGGTGGTTCCTAATCCGGTAAGCACGGGCGCCTCGACCGGAACGGCATTCAACGGCGGTGCGGTCCAGGAAGCGTGCCGAATTATTCGCAAGAGGCTCGAGGACTATTGCCTCGATTTGCTGCACAAGAATGGTCCCGACTATTGCTCGCAAAACGGCTTCAACTTCTGGGACTACGAAAATGGATGGAGGACTGTTGTCACCGTCAACAAGAAGACCGCGCCGATGTGGGTCTTCATCGTCAAGCAAGCCAACCAGGACTGCGTCAATCTTTCGTCACAAGTCCGCTTCGTTCAACTGGGCGGCGAAGCGATCGACTCCGGCTTGATCTTCAAACCGGGAGTCTCCGAAGTAGTGAATCACTTCGTCGGTTTTACTTACAGCGCGGCGTGCACTGAAGTCGAGATCGATGTTCTGACCGGTGAAACTACGGTGCTGCGCGCGGACCTTTGTTACGACATGGGTAAGAGTCTCAATCCTGCGATCGATATCGGGCAGGTCGAAGGCGCGTACGTGCAGGGGCTCGGATACGTGCTCACCGAAGATGTTGTGTTTCAGCCCGACGGACCCAATATCGGCGCGTTGAATGCGGACAACACCTGGCGTTACAAAGTTCCGGCGACTACGACGATACCGCTGGAGTTCAACGTGGATTTGTTCCCGAAGAAGGATGCGCCCCTGGTGCCTGACGATCCTTTCGAGCTTCTCTCATCGAAGGAAGTGGGCGAGCCGCCGTTGGTGCTTGCGGTCACCGCATACTTCGCGCTCAAGCACGCAGTGCTGGCAGCGCGGCAGGATCGAGGGCACTCGGATTGGTTCTTCCTCGAGGCGCCGGCTACCGTTCAGCGCGTGCGCGAAGCCTGTCTGGTTGAAATCGATGATCTAAGAGTGTGATGGTCCGACAAACTTCGGTTTGTCGAAATAAGCAGAGTCGGCGACAAGTGATAGGCTGTGTGAGAGTTCGTAGTCCGGCCTTCAGGCGGAAGTTCGTAATGAGCCCTACACCTAGGATACAAACTTCCGCCTGAAGGCCGGACTACGAACAGGTAATCTCACACTTCTGGCGGTTGGCGAGTGCGACAACCTGAGGTTCTATCGGAGGTTATTTGAAGTCTTACCCCTCAAGCTAAAGGAGCGACTTAATGAACAAGATCAAACGTCGTGATGTTCTCAAGGGCGGAGGCGCGATGCTGGTAGGCTCGCTTCTGCAGAACAAAGGTGAAGGGCAGACCCCAAACCTGGCAACCGCCCAGGCCAACAAACCAAAGACAGCCAACCCCGGCGCGGGAAACTACACTACGCTCGAATGCAAGTGGATAACTAAGACCTTTGAGCCCAATGATCCGGCGCATAAGGTTCAGGCCAGACTCCGGAGCTTCAACGGCCAGGTGCCGGGACCAATGCTCAAAACCAGGCCTGGCGATACGGTAAAGATCCGCATCAAGAACTCGCTCGGGCACTACGATTCAACCGGGTGGAATGGCGATCACAATGTTCCGCACATGCTGAACACTACCAACCTTCACTTGCACGGCCTCGACATCATGCCACATCTGTTCGAGCCGCTCGGCACTTCGAATCCGCTCTCGCGCATGATCGCGATCGAACCCGGCGCGACTTACGACTACTCCTTCAAGATCCCGGATAATCACCCTCCCGGAATGTATTGGTATCATCCTCATCATCACGGCTCGACCGCGGTTCAGGCGCTGAGCGGCATGGCCGGCGGCGTGATCATCTACGGCGACATCGATAAGGTGCCGGAGATCGCGAAGGCACGGGACATTCCGCTGGTGATCCAGGACCTCGCACTGTTTCCAAGCGATACCGTTCCCAATGTGTGGGACTACAATCCGAAGCAGAATGCAATCTGGCAGACATTCGGAGGCAATGTCACAATTTACGATCCGGCAACCGGCGTCAACGTACCCCAGCCCCAGCTCAAGGGCGGGTTCTCGACGGGTGACTATACGCTTCACTATTACCTGATCAACGGCGAGCCGTTTTTCAGGGAGACTCACAACAGCAAGTCACCGCAAGCACCAACCGTCCAGCAGCTTGGTGTGCCTCGCTTTACTGTCGCGCCCGGAGAAGTGGTTCGCTTCCGCATGCTGAATGCGACCGCGGATAACATGATGCCGATCGCAGTCGAGGGGCACACGATGTACCTGCTCGCGCTGGATGGCGTGAACTTTCCCGCGGTTCAAGCCATTCCTCCGCAACCCATCAACGGCACAACTCCGCAGGTGCTGCTGGCGTCAGCCAATCGCGCGGAGTTTCTGATCCAGGCCAGCGCAACGCCTAAGGTCTATCAAATCGTACAGCAAGCGCAGAACCAGCAGTTCATCCAAAGCGCGCAGAAGACCATCGCCGAGATTGAAGTGAAAGGCCCTGCAAAAAACATGGCGCTGCCCGACGTGCTTCCCTTTCAGAAGCGATACTATCCGTTCATTGAACCGAGCGAGATTCAGCGAGTCAGGACGATCGAATTCAGCGGCGCGTTTCCCGCGGTTATGAATCCCTACGTTGGAGGCGACTTCTCGATCAACAATGCGCTTTATCAGGAGACGGCCGTGCCGAATGTGGTCAATCTCACCGGCGTCGAGGAGTGGCACATCATTGTTGGCGATGGGCATCACGGTGGGACCGAGGGCCACCCGTTCCATATTCACGTAAATCACTTCGAGGTGATTTCAATTACCACGACAGATGCCAGCGGGAAAACGACGACGGTCACGCCAAACACGATTCAGGATACGATCTGGGTCCCGGTAAATTCGACGGCGGTGATTCGAACGAAATTCAAGCAGTGGACCGGCAAGGCGGTTTATCACTGTCACATTCTTCCGCACGAGGACACGGGAATGATGGGTAATTTCCTGATCACTTCACCGGGCACGGCCGCGCCTCATCATACGGCTGGGCCCAGGAAAGCCCCGCCTCCGCCGAAGAAGTAACTTAGCTTTTGCGTGCTTTTCTCCTTAGCTTCTTTGCGAGCTTTGCGGTTCTTTGCGTCTTTGCGTTGAGAATTCTCTTCGTGGGGAATTCTCAACGCAAAGACGCAAAGGACCGCAAAGCCCGCAAAATTTCACTCGTATCGCAGCGCCACCATCGGATCGACTTTCATCGCTCGACGCGCCGGCACGAAGCAAGCGAACAACCCGATCGCAATCAGAAGAACCGCGACGCCGGCGAACGTCAACGGGTCCAGCGCGGGCACTTCGTAAAGCGCGCTCGATATCAGCTTCGTACCAAAGAAAGCTCCGCCCAGGCCAACCACGACTCCGGCGCCTGTGAGAATCAAACCCTCGCCCAGCACCATTCGAAACACCCGGTCCGGCTGCGCGCCGAGCGCCATACGAATACCAATCTCATTCGTGCGCCGCGCGACGAAATACGACATCGTTCCATACAGTCCAACGCATACCAGCACAAGCGCCAGCAGCCCAAATGAACCGGTGAGGCGCGAGAACATCCGTTCGAACAAAAGAGCCTTGTCGATTCTCTGAGCCAGCGTATCGAGCCCGGTTATTGGAATGTTCGCATCCACCTCGGCCACTTCGCTTCGGAGCGCGGCGACGATCGCTTCGGGGTCCGTCCTTGTGCGCACCTGAAAGGTCATGAAGCTTGCGACGTCGATCGACTGTAGATAAGAAAAGTACGCGGTCGGCGGCGGCGACTTCCGCAGATCATTGTACTTTGCGTCACCCACTACTCCGACAATTTGAAAGTCGCGAGGCTTTGCGTCGCTGCCGAAACGAAGGACCTTTCCCAGCGGATTGTCATCCCCGAACGCATTACGCGCGAGCGTTTGATTGACCACCGCGACCTTCGCCGCGCCCGCGTTGTCGCGCTCATCAAGCACTCGCCCCACAAGTGTCGGTATGCCCAGCGCATCGAAGTAGCCCGGCCCGACGATATGCCGGTGAAGATCGAAATGCTCCTTCCCTGACGTCACGCCTGGGATGATGATACTTGAAGAACTCGCTCCACTGCCGACGGGCCCGTGCTGCGAGAGGCCTACTCCGGTGACCGCGGGAATCGAGCCGATACGCTGCTGCAATTGCCGGTAGTACTCCACCAGCGCCGCTCCCTTATAGCCGTTCAGTCCCGGCGAAACCGTAAACAGGAGCAGATGGTCTCGCTCGAATCCCAGCGGTACCGTCTCCAGTTTTTGCAGTGTGCGCAGGAACAGTCCCGCGCCGACCAGCAACACGAGAGATAAGGCAACCTGCGCAGAGACCAACGCCCGTGCGAGTCTCGACCGTCGCGCTCCCAGTCTGCTCCCCGCGCCGCCCTCCTTCAGCGCCGCCGTGAGGCTCATCCGCGTAGCGCTGAACGCCGGAGCCAGACCGAACAGCAATCCCGTAAGAAGCGCTACACCCGCGGTAAAGAACAGCACCCTCCCGTTCACGCCGAGCGTGAGCTCGATTCCATTGCGTCCGCTCGCGACGAGCGCCACAAGCAGTTCGCTCATCCACCGGGAAAGCAACAACCCGAGCGCTCCGCCAATGACCGCGAGCAACAGAGATTCAGTGAGCAACTGTTGGATCAGGCGAGACCGCTTCGCGCCCAGGCTCAACCTCACCGCGATTTCCTTCTGTCGCGCCGTCGCGCGCGACAGCAGCAGGCCCGCAACGTTCGCGCACGCGATCAACAGCACCAGCGTGACCGCTCCCATCAATACAAACAGCGGTTCGGAAAACTGTCTTCGAATACTGTCCAAACCTTTATTGCCGGGAAGGAGCATGAGCGAAGGTCGATTCTCTCGCTGCTTCTCGGATGTGATCATCGCGTCGATGCTTTGATCGAAGACAACCTCGAGTTCGGCTCGCGCTTCTGATTCGCTGACGCCCTGCTTCAGCCGGCCCATCACAACCAGCCACCACGTGCTCGGCGCTTTCCAATAAGCCGAGGCTGCGCCTTCTGCGTCAGGCTCTCCCGGCCCGGTAAAATTCAAGGCGCGAACGAGCTGCGGATACATATGCAACGTAACCCACACATCATTCGTCTCGCCGGGTTGTGTTCCGAAGAATTCCGGCGGCGCTACGCCGACGACTGTCAACGGAAGGTTGTTGATTACGATTGTCTTGCCGACGATCGATTCGTCGCCGCCAAGCGTGCTCTTCCAGAACTTGTGAGAAAGCACCGCCACCGGCGCCGCATTCGCAACATCATCATTGGGAAGAAGCGGGCGGCCGAGAATCGTTTGAACGCCGAGCCCGGTGAAGTATTCACCTGACACCGACTCAGTTGCCGCCGAGTAGGGCTTGCCGTCGAATTGCACGTTGAAGCCGTTCACGTTCGAGGAAAAGGCAAGGACCTCAGACATCGTCGTGCTGCGAGTGCGCAGCGCTTCGAAAATCGGGTATGCGACCGGTTCGCCAATCCAGCCAAGATTCGGATCCTTACGATTAGTTCCCTCGAGATCTTCAAGCACGCCGGGCCAGTCTTTTGCTGTCCAGTTCACAATAACGAGTTGTTTAGGATTTCGAACCGGCAGCGTTTGAAGCATCACCGCATCCAGCACGCTGAATATCGCAGTGTTGGCCCCGATGCCGAGCGCGAGAGTAAACACTGCAACGGCGGTGAAGCCGGGATTCTTTCGCAGCATGCGAAGTCCGTATCGGATATCTTGTGCCAGGGTTTCCAACATTGGTAGTCCTCTTTGATCGCGATAAGCTTCCTTGGTTTGTGTGACGCCTCCAAAGCTCCGTCTCGCCGCGCGTCGCGCTTCGTCGATGGTCATGCCCTTACGAAGATTCTCTTCGACTAGCATTTCAAGATGCGCTTGCACCTCGTCATCGAGTTCGTCGTCACGGCGGGCTTTTGCAAAGAGCCCGCCAATCCTCGAAACGATCTCTCGCAACTTACTCATGTCGTCTCCAGTCCGACAAACTTCAGTTTGTCGTCCCTTACGCGCGGCGTGTCTTTCAACGCGACAAACTGAAGTTTGTCGGACAGCTAAGCACCCTCGAGCATTCGCCCGATTATCGCCGATATTCGCTCCCAGTCTTTGGTCTCGGTAGCGAGCTGCTTTCGGCCGGCTCGCGTAATCGAGTAATACTTCGCGCGTCGATTGTTCTCCGACGAGCCCCACTCAGCATCGATCCAGCCCTTTTGCTGCAGTCTCAGGAGCGCGGGATAAATAGTTCCCTGATTCAACTCGAGCACGCCCTCGCTGACCTGTTCGATGCGCCGCGCGATGCCATAGCCATGCAGCGGCCCAAGTCCCTCGAGCGTCTTAAGCACCATCAAGTCCAGGGTGCCCTGAAGAATTTCGGATGTCGTTTCTTTCACCGATTCCGCCTCCTGTTGATTTTCAACAGGAGCATACACGTCTTCCTGTTGGATATCAACAGCAGGATGTAGATTGTGAAGCTGCGTAAGTTGGATTCGCGAGCGGGCCGTGGATATTCTCGACGCAGGCTGAGAATGAACCATCCACCAACTGAAATTGGCGTTAGGAGAATAACAGGTAGGGAAGAGGGACTTGTCCCCGCCGAGTGTTTCTGATTATTGCAGGCGGGGACCAGTCCCTCTTCTCTACCTGTTATTCTCCTGACTGTTCGGCGCAAAACCAGAAGCGTGCCATATTCTCGTTGATCTTCTCCACAGAAGGTCAACGAACGATCGCTTTCTTGGTTAAGAGATCGTTCAACCATCCAGGGCGGGGGCAAGCCCACCTTCCTCACCTGTCAATCTTGCAAGCGGTCATGCTCATTCACCGTTATGGGTTCCCGTGCATTACTGAGTGTATCGCACGGCCTTCGCACTCACGTCGCGTCTGTATCTAAACCAGGTTTCGTGACTTCGAGGTTTTACTCGCAACGCAGCGCGCTTATCGGATCGACTCGCGATGCTCGAAGCGCCGGTACAAAACAAGCGATCATCGCCACCGCAATCAGCACCAAAGGCACTCCGGTGAAGATAACCGGATCAGTTGGGCTGACGTGAAACAGCAGGCTCGATATCGTCCGCGTAAGCAAAAGGGCGCCGATCAGACCGGTAGCAGCGCCTGCCGCGCTAAGCAACAATCCTTCCTGCAGGACCAGGCGAATGAGCCCGCGCGGCTGCGCACCTAAAGCCATCCGGATGCCAAATTCATTCCGTCGGCTGCCCACGTACAAAGACATCGTTCCGTAAATCCCGACTGCCGCGAGCAACAGCGCCAACACCGAGAAGGACATCAGCAGCAGATTCGTCAACCGCTGGCTACTCACTGTCAGCCGCATGATTTCCTCCATGGTTCGAATTGAAAAGACTGGAATGTTCGGATCCAACGCGCTGACCTCGCTGCGCACTGCACCAATAATCGAGTTGGAAGGAAC
>DATNBZ010000108.1:0-15044 GCA_035607285.1 Blastocatellia bacterium
TTCCCGTCAAAGATGTCGGCTCGCCTGAGGCAAAACAACTGGCCGCACCGGTTCGGCTGGTGTACTCCTGCGCCTCGGATGCCGAGTTCTATCACGGCTCAACCCATTCGCCGGGACGCTGCGAACGCTCCGCGCTGAGCGAAGAAGCAGCAATCCAGCGGGGCTTGAAACGCTGTAAGGTCTGTTTCCCTGACTGACCTGGGAGCGCAGGCATCCCTGCCTGCTTCCCAAGCCAAGCAGGCAGGGATGCCTGCGCTCCCAGGAAATCCTCAATCAGAAGGGTGGCATTTCCGCCTCTTCGAAGTGTGAGAACGCGCGCAGTTCTCGAAATCGCGCGTTTATCTCATCGTAGGTAAGCCTGCGCATTCGCTCGCATCCGAACTCTTCTACATTAAAAGAAGCCATCACCGATCCGTAGATGATCGCGCGCCTGACCGCTGCTTCATCCGTGGCGTTCGTGGCAGCGAGGTAACCCATGAAGCCGCCCGCGAAGCTGTCGCCCGCTCCTGTAGGATCGAAAACTTTTTCGAGCGGATAAGCCGGCGTGGCAAAGTACGAATCCCCAGTGAACATCGCGACTCCATACTCTCCGCGTTTTACGACCAGGCGCTTCGGACCCATCGAAAGAATGCGACGCGCCGCTCTGACGAGATTTGCTTCCTTACCGATTTCCCTGGCTTCGGCGTCGTTGATGATCAGGAGGTCGACGCGCTTGAGCATCTCGGCGAGGTCCTCCGCCGTATTGTTGATCCAGTAGTTCATCGTGTCCGCGGCGACCAGCTTCGCGCCGACCTGCTCGCGCACTTCTACCTGAAGCTGCGGTTGTATGTTGCCCAGGAATAAGTAAGGTGTCTTCTTCGCGCCCTCCGAAAGCTTCGGCTTGAAATCCGCGAACACGTTCAACTGAGTATCTCGCGTCTGGGCGACGTTAAGATCGAAGCCATATTCGCCGCTCCAGTAAAAGCTGCGGCCTGAAACACGTTCCAGATCAGAGATATCAACGTCGCGATCAAGAAACACCGCTTCTTCTTCCGGGCCGAAATCATCCCCGACGACGGCGACGACCCTGACCTGTGTAAAAAAAGAAGCGGCGACGCTGAAGTACGTCGCCGAGCCTCCCAGTATTCGATCTCTTTCTCCAAAGGGCGTCTTGACTGAATCAAACGCCACGGAGCCCACAACCAGAATTGCCATCTATGAGTTCACCTCTCGTGATGCGTGATACGTGATCAGTTGAAGATTAATGCGTCTCTAGCAATATTTCTTGAATCACGGATCACGCTTCACTGATCACGCTTCACGTCTCACGCATCATTTTGTTGCCGGCGCCGCCTTCATCTCGTCGAGCCTCGCACGGGCTTTCTTGGCAAACTCACTGTCGGGATATTCCTTGAGCAGCTTGCTGTAGGATTCGACAGCCTTGTCGTCTTTCTTTAGCTTCAATTGAGCCTCGCCCATCAAGAACATGACCTCGTCGATCCGCGAGAACTCCGGATAGGTATCCATGATTTCCTGCAGACGATCCCGAGCGCCGTCGTACGCTTTTCGCTTTATCAGGTACCACCGCGCAACATCGAGGTTGTGCTTTGCCGCGACCTCCATCGCCGAATCGCGTGGCGGGGACATCGGCTTTGATGGACCCTGCGCTAGTCCGATCGAGCTGCATATACCCAAAACAACGACGACAAACATTGTGGCAACTAACTTCATGCCGCGCATAATTAATACCTCGGTTCAACTGACGTACTTACCAATGATCGCCTTCATGCGTTCTCTTGCTTCAGGCGTTATCTTGTCGGGAGAAGTGATGATCGCGTGTCGAAGAGCACTGCCGCACTTGCACTTGGACTCTACGCCGGCAATGCGCCCGATCGTGCTCGCGATCAGCCTCTGCGCATTCTCAGCGTTGCGATTCAAGTACTCGATGATCATCTCCACCGTCACCGAATCATGATCCGGATGCCAGCAGTCATAGTCGGTGACCAGGGCTACGGTCGCGTAACAGATCTCGGCTTCCCTCGCGAGCTTCGCTTCCTGAAGATTAGTCATGCCGATGACCGACATTCCCCAAGCGCGATACAACTCAGATTCAGCCCTGGTCGAAAACGCGGGCCCCTCCATGCAGATGTACGTTCCGCCGCGATGAACATCGATGCCCTTGAGATCCGCTCTGGCAGCCTGTTCCAGGGCATCGACCAGATCGCGGCAAACAGGATCACCGAACCCCACGTGCGCCGCGATCCCATCACCGAAAAAAGTAGACTTGCGCTGGCGCGTGCGGTCAAAGAACTGGTCCGGAAGCACGATGTCCATCGGCTTGAGCTCTTCACGAAGGGAGCCAACGGCGCTTGCCGATATGATCCGCTCGACTCCCAGCAGCTTCATCGCGTAGATGTTCGCTCGAAACGGTATCTCGGTCGGGAGCAGCTTGTGACCTCGCGCGTGACGCGGAAGGAACGCCACTCTGACGCCGGCAAGCGAGCCGATGATGAAGGAATCCGACGGGTCCCCAAACGGAGTCGACAAGCTTACTTCTTCAACGCCGCCCAGACCCGGCATCTGATAGAGCCCGCTTCCACCGATCACGCCTATCAACGCTTCCGCCACTCTGCTTTTCCTCCGAGGCATCGATCAAGCGCTTGCAGGATCGAGCGCGCTACGAGATCTTCCCTGCCCGCGCGGTCTCTGACTCGAGGTCTGAGGTTGACCGGCGACCTTCGGTGTTGCGTCAAAATCCTCCGGAACAACGACAGGGCTGTCCTTGGCTATTTGTGCGATTTGTTGCTCGAGCTTTTCCTGTTTCAACTTATCGACTATTCCCTGTCGCACTTTTTGATCCGTCGAAGGATTGGGGGCCGTGCGCCTCTCTTCGAGCTTGATGATGTGAAATCCGAACTGGGTCTCGACCAGATCGCTGACCTCACCGGGCTTGAGCGCAAACGCCGCCTTATCAAACTCGGGCACCATCTTGCCGCGTCTGAAGAAATCGTACTCACCGCCCTTGTCTTTCGAGGCGGTATCGTCTGTATTCTCCTTGGCCAGCTTGGCAAAGTCCTCCCCTTTGCGAATGCGGTCGAGCAGGTCTTGAGCCTTCTTACGCGCCTCGTCTTTGGTCAGCGTCCTGGGCTTCTCGGCCGGCTTCTTATCCTTGGCGTCTTTTGAATCTTTCGCGTCCTTTGAGCCGGCTTCGTCCTCGGGTTCTTCCTTCGGTTCCGTGCTAATCAGGATATGACGCACGCGAACCTCATCGAAATCGGCCGGGTGATCGGTGTAGTACTGCTCGACGTCGGCATCGCTTACAAGCTTGTCGGCATTCTTCTGCAGTTCACTCAGATAGGCGCCCGCGAGCACCTGCGCCCGATCGAGAATCATCTGCAATCTGGTGGCGTCATCGCGATCCAGGCCTTCCTTGCGCGCGCGGTCTGCGATGACCTTGAACTCCCCGAATTGTTTTCTCAGCTCGTCTCTTTGTGGTCCCTGGGCCTGTTGCTGAAATCGCGGATTGCCTTGCAGGAAATCATCAAAGTCTTTCGGATGAGCCAGGTGATAAGCGTTCACCTCTTCGTCGCTCGCCTTCGCATCGCTGTTCTTCTTCCTGTAAGCGGTGTTCAAATCCATGTCTTGTTGAAATGCAAGCTGCGACTTGATGTCGGCATGCTCGGCGTAGCCTTCCTGTTCCGCCACCTGGGCAACGGCCAGTAGCTTCTTGATCTCGCCGACGAGCTTCTTTTTTTCCTCGGGATCGGATGCGATCTGTTGTTGCTTCTGTGGCGGCACAAGCTCCTGGAAGATTACCTGCATATCGTGCGCAGTCAGCTTCACGGTGCGAGCGCCGGACGATGATCTTTGCAGGATCAATCCACCGGCGCCGAGCAACACGACTACCAGAACCGCGGCGATCACTTTGCCGGAGACACCGGACCTGGACTTAGCCGCGGCCGGCGATGCAACGGCGGCTTTGGCTGCAGGCTGAGGCTTAACCTCCGGCTCCTCGCTGCTGTCCGCCGCCTCGACTGTGTCCGACGATTCGACCTCGCCGGCAGCTTCAGAAGATTCCTGTTCGCCCGACGCCTCGACCTGGTTCGGATTTTCAGAGTCATTTGAATTGAGAGTCATTTATTCTCCTTGTGGTGTTCTCGCCTTCTCGACCAGTTCGACGAGAACCCCATGCGCACTCGCCGGATGCAGAAAGGCAACAAGTTTTCCTTCAGCCCCGCGCCGCGGATAGCCGTCAAGCAAACGCACGCCGCGCGACCTGAGTTCGTCCAGTTTGGACGAGAGGTCATCGACCTCATAACATATATGATGCACTCCTTCACCACGTTTCGTGATGAAGCGGCCAACCGGCGTCTCCGCTGAAACCGGCTCCAGGAGCTCGATTCGTGCCTCGCCGACCGGAAGCAGCGCAACGTGAACGCCCTGATCGTCAACCGTCTCGGTTCCCGAAAGCTCCATCCCGAGCATATCGCGATAGAACGAAAGCGAATCCGAAATAGACTTAACGGCAATTCCAAGATGATCGATTTTCATAGTCAGTAGTCAGTAGTCCGTAGTCCGTAGTCCGTAGTCTGTTGCCTGATCGCTTCGGCTACTGACTACGGACTACGGACTACGGACCAATTCCCAATCTTGCAATTATCTCATCCACAACTGAGTACGGATCGCGGCGCCGCGCAGCGACCGACCCTGCCATCTCGCTTAATTCCTCTTTGCTCACACTCGTTGCCAGTACGGTCTGCAGCAACCGTTCGCGCAACAGGTCAATTATCCGGTGCTGCGCGATGAGCGCCCGCTTCCCATCGGCCTGCTCGAGATGAGACGCAACGAACTCCTGATAGTCGCCGATCGCACCAGCGAGCGCTTCGGTTCCATTGCCTTCGGTCGCTACAGTTTTGACTATTGGCGGCGTCCAGCCATCGGGCCGTTCCGAGATCGAGAGCAGCATCTCCAGCTCACGTTCGGTTCTCAAGACTCCGTCACGATCTGCTTTATTGATAGCGAATACGTCGCCGATCTCCATTATCCCCGCCTTCATCGCCTGCACTCCATCTCCCATTCCCGGCACAAGCACGACGACGGTTACATCGGCGGTCTTGACTACGTCGACTTCATCCTGGCCGACGCCTACTGTTTCAATGATGACTTTATTATAACCGGCGGCATCCAGTATCGCTACCGCGTCGGTCGTCGCGCGCGCGAGCCCACCCAGATGCCCGCGCGAGGCCATGCTTCTTATGAAGATCCCCGGATCAGTCGCCATGTTCTGCATCCGGATGCGATCGCCAAGCAGCGCGCCTCCGGTGAACGGACTCGAAGGATCGACGGCCACGATGCCGACGCGCTCATCGCGCGCGCGGTAGTACGCAGCCAGTCGATCCACAAGCGTGCTCTTGCCGGCGCCGGGCGCTCCTGTGATACCGATTACCAGAGCTCGCCCGGTATCCGGGAAAATTGCTTTCAGGAGGTCGCTTGCGCCGGGACCCGCATCTTCAGCCAGGCTGATCGCGCGCCCGATCGAGCGTCTATCTCCCGCGAGAATTTTCTGTGCCAGTGAGTCCATTAGTTGGTTGGTAGTCAGTAGTCAGTAGTCAGTAGTCAGTAGTCCGTAGTCAGTAGTCCGTAGTCAGTAGTCCGTAGTCAGTAGTTCGTAGTCCGTAGTTCGTAGCCAGTAGCCCGTAGTCAATAGCCAAGACAACCTACGGACTACTGACTACTGACTACTGACTACTGACTACTGACTATTCATGCTCTCAAGATCTGGCGCGCGATCACCGTTCGTTGAATTTCGCTTGTGCCTTCGCCGATCGTGCACAGCTTCGAATCACGCCAGTATTTTTCAGCAGGATAATCTTTGATGTATCCGTAGCCGCCGTGGATCTGTACGGATTCTTCAGATACGCGAACGGCTACCTCGCTAGCATAAAGCTTAGCCATCGAAGACTCTTTCGTAGTCGGTTTGCCGGCGTTCTTCATAGCCGCCGCGCGATACGTCAACAATCGGGCGGCGTCGATCTGAGTTGCCATGTCCGCAAGCTTGAACTGGATCGCCTGGAACTCGGCAATTGGTCTCCCAAACTGGTGACGCTCCCTGGAATACTTCAGCGCCGCTTCGTAGGCGCCCTGCGCGATACCAACCGCGAGCGCCGCGATCGACACTCGCCCGCCGTCGAGAACTTTCATCGCCTGGATGAACCCCTGCCCAGGCTCGCCTATTAGATTCGCGTTTGACAGGAAGCAATCATCAAACACTAAAGCGGCGGTATCGCTCGCGCGCATACCGACTTTGTTTTCTTTTTTCGCGACCGAAAACCCTGGAGTCCCGCGCTCGACGATAAATGCCGAGATGCCATGCGAGCCGGCGGCTCGATCGGTTATGGCGAGCACAACCGTCGTCTCCGCAAACGTTGCGTTAGTGATGAAGTTCTTGGATCCGTTCAGCACCCAGCCACCGGCGCGGCGGGAGGCGGTGGTACGCATGGAACTCGCGTCCGAACCCGAACTCGGCTCGGTCAACCCCCACGCGCCGAAGTGCTCTCCCTTTGCAAGGGGAACGAGGTATTTCTGTTTCTGCGTCTCGCTTCCGGCGATGAAGATGTGGCCGGCCCCAAGTGAGTTGTGTGCGGCTATCGCGAGTCCAATCGAAGGATCTACGCGCGAGAGTTCTTCGATGATCGTCGCATATTCAACATAACCCATTCCCGCGCCGCCGTATTCCTCGGGGAACAACACACCCATAATCCCCAGTTCGGCAAACTTGGGCTGGAGGTCGACAGGAAAGTGCGCGGCTTCGTCCCACTCAGACACGTGCGGCGCAAGCTCGGCCTCAGCAAATTCGCGAATCGTTCGTTTGATTTGTTGCTGGTCTTCGTTTAGCTCAAAGTCCATGAGTCTCCTCAACGTTGGAGCGCTCAGCCCTTGCTCGGCGCACATGTGACCGCCAAAAGGGGCTGCGCGAACTAAAGATTCTACACGTGCGCAGGGGAAAAATCATGCTTGACAGCCGACGGCAAATTGCCAATGCTTGACTCCTGGAAGCAATTCGACCTGGGCGAGTTTACTTCCCACCACCATCTATGATCTTAACTCATAGGTAGATACAGGGAGGGAGGAAGCATGGATATCGAAGTTACTGTGCAGTTTATCCTCGACCAGCAGGCTCAGATGGCAGAGCGTCTCAACAAGTTGGAGCAGACAATTCTGGAGCTGGGGCAAATGATGTTGCGTGTCGCTGACGCTCAGCAACACGCCAGTGAGATACTTAACACTCTGGCTGAACGGCAAGTTACCACCGAAGAAGTGTTGCAGAGACTGGCTGAACGGCAAGTCACCACCGAAGAAGCGTTGCACAGACTAGCTGAGCGTCAGGGTACTACCGAGGAGACCCTCAACGTGCTGCTCTTAACAGTGGAGCGGCACATATCCCATCACTAAGCAGAACATCTTTTAGCCCTTCTTTGCATTCCGGTATCGAGCAGGCGGCTTGATGTCTGCCCGGTGTGGCTTTGGCTGTTTAGGCTGGCGATGCGTTCTTGAAGGCGGCGCCTGGAAGAACTTCTTCACTTCGACAGGAGTCAGCTCACGATAGCCACCAAAAGCGAGACCGACTTCCGTAAGGTGGCCGATTCGAACTCGCCGAAGTTTCACGACCGAGTGGTTGATGGAGTCAAACATTCGCCTGATCTGTTGGTTCTTACCCTCGCGCAATATGACCTCGTACCAACTGTTGCCGGCCTCCTTTGTTTTCTCGATCAATCGGATCTGGGCCGGAGCTGTTCTGCTTTTCTCGATAGAGATCCCTCGCCGCAAGCGATCGATTTGTTCTTCGGTTGGCGAACCCTTCACTTTCACGTGATAGACCTTCTCGACTCTCCCACCTGCGGTTATTAGATTAGTCAGCTCGCCGTCATCGGTGAGGATGATCAATCCTTCGGTGTTGAAATCGAGGCGCCCTACCGGATGAAGCCCGCGCCGGGCAGACGGCGGAAGAAGATGAGCTACAAGCGGGCGTTGTTTCGGATCAGCGACTGACGAAAGATAGCCGCGCAGCTTATTGATGAGATAGTAGCGCTTCTCCTGCCCGCGGCCTCCGGTGATCAGCTTGCCGCGCACTTTTATGTGATCACGTTCGGGATCGGCTTTTGTGCCAAGCTCGGTGACCGCCTTGCCGTTAACGGTGACTTCACCTCGAAGCATCATCTCTTCGGCGGCGCGCCGCGAAGCAATTCCAACATTCGCGATTATTTTTTGAATTCTTTCTTTCATAACCGCGTGTAGGGCGGCCCTCGGTGGCCGCCCCTGGGAGCGCAGGCATCGTGCCTGCCTGCGTCGGACCTACGTGGCTGAAGAGGCAGGCAAGATGCCTGCGCTCCCAGGAAGGGCGGCCACGGAGGGCCGTCCGTACATGTCAACTGGTCATCAAGTCTTCGAAGTCTTCCAGGTTCGGAAGCTCCGAGAGATCGTTAAGCCCAAAGTGAATAAGGAAATCCTTCGAGGTGCCGTACAGCATCGGCCGCCCAACAACCTGCTTGTGTCCCTTCGCGACAATCAGCCGGCGGTCGAGCAACGTCTTGATCGCGGAAGTCGACGTCACGCCCCGAATCTCGAGTATCTCCGGAATGGTAATCGGCTGTTTGTAGGCAATCACCGCAAGTGTTTCAAGCGCCGCAAGCGATAATCGCGCCGAAGGCTGAGACTTCAGATACCGCCGCACATATTCGCTGAACTCCGGGCGCGTTGTTATTCGATAACCACCCGCCAGTTGTCGAAGCTCCAGTCCTCCACCGCGCGCGTTGAACTCTTCGGCTAGCTGGTCAGAGGCGGTCTGAATGTCATCCACTGACTCGCCTTCGAGTATGGCCGCAAGTTGCTTGACGCTGATCGGCTCCTCAGAAACGTAGATCAGCGACTCGATTATTGGTCTTAATTCGTCGACAGTCATAGATAAGTGATTCGTGAAACGTGATGCGTGAAACGTGATGCGTGAAGCGTGATGCGTGAAGCGTGATGCGTGAAACGTGATGCGTGATTCGAGAAACTTGATGCTCAAACGCGCCGGCTCTCATCACGTTTCACGCATCACGAATCACGTATCACGTATCACGTTTCACGTTTCACGATAATAATGTCGCCAAACGTCTTGGACTGACGAAAACGGACGACCAGCTCCTTTACCAGTTCCAGCACCGACAAAAAGATCAACACCATCTCGCGACGAGACTGTGCCCGTTCGAACAAGGTTCGTGCGCTGATCTCGGCGGTATCGCTCAGCATCAACTTTATCTCGGCGATCTTCTCTGCCATGGTCATCTCGTCGCGGGCGATTTCGATTTCACTGATCGCCCGGCGCCGATCCATCACGTCCTTGAAGACCTCAAACAATTGAAACAGGGTCGCCGCGACCTCGGGGTTCGCTTCGTCCTCATCCATCGGGCGTGTGAAGGTCGCCGCTTCCATCATTGCGCGTTGGTGAAGAACATTCGCCGCGCCTTTGAACTTCTGATGCTCGAGCAGTTGATATACAAGCTCGTTTCGCGGATCTTCGATTTCTTCCTCTGGCGCGTCCGGGTCGCGAGGCAGAAGCATCTGCGTCTTGATGTGAATCAACGTAGCTGCCATCACCAGGAACTCACCCGCGACGCCAATATCCAACTCCTCCATCGCGCGCAGGTATTCAAGGTACTGTTCGGTGATCCTCGCGATTGGAATGTCATATATCGAGACTTCTTCTTTGCGAATCAGGTAGAGCAACAGGTCGAGCGGTCCCTCGAACATCGAGAGCTTGACCTTGTATTGATCACTACTCTCGGCGAACTCGGTTTGAGTTCCCTGAGCGGCGCTCGTATCGATTTCCTGGCTCGACGCTTCTTTGGTCATCTCATTCACGATCGCGTTCCTACTCTGCGTCCTCGGCGTCCTCTGCGGTTGATTCCCAGCACTGATCAAGAAAACCGCAGAGGACGCCGGGGACGCAGAGAACTGCTTTCCGCAACACGCTAATCCCAATCCATTTTGATTGCGCGGCGGACCTCGGACATGGTCTCCTGCGCTTCGGCTCGCGCGCGCTGCGAGCCTTCCTTGATTATTGCGACAACCTTGTCCGGGTCGCTACGCAGCTCGCGGCTGCGCGCGGCAATTGCACCGTAGCGTTCAATGATCGAATCCGCGAGCGCTCGCTTTCGATCTACACAACCGATCCTTGCATTGCGGCAATCGTCATCCAAACTGTCCGCGGCTTCGCTTGCCAGAAAGAAACGATGCATCTGGCATACGTCGCAGTTTTCCGGATGGCCCGGATCAGTTCGCTTGATCCGAGTGCGATCGGTGATCATCATTCGGGCTTTCTCGCGCACGACGTCCGGATCGTCGACCAGATAGATCGCGTTGCCGTAGCTCTTTGACATCTTGCGCCCATCGGTGCCGGGCAACACCAGCACTTCGGTGTGCAGCGCCTTAGGTTCAGGAAACACGTCACCGTAAAACTTGTTGAACCGCCGCACAATCTCACGCGTCAACTCGACGTGCGAGGCCTGGTCTTTTCCAACCGGGACGAAGTCCGCCTTGTAGATGATGATGTCGGCGGCCTGCAGCACCGGGTAGCCCAGAAACGCATAGTTGCCGATGTCCTTCTCGCTTATGTTCTCGCGCTGCTCCTTGTAAGTCGGAACACGTTCGAGCCAACCCAGCGGAGTGATAGCGGAAAGAATCAAGTGGAGCTCCGAATGTTCGGGGATCATCGACTGCGCGAAGATGGTTGAGCGTTCGGGGTCCAGCCCCGCCGCCAACCAATCGCTGACCATGTCGATCGTGTTCTGCTTGATCGCGCTTGTATCGGCGTAGTCGCTCGTCAACGCGTGCAGATCAGCAATGAAGTAAAAGCACTCGTACTCGCCCGAATCCTGCAAGCGGATCCAGTTCTTGAGCGCGCCCTCGTAGTTGCCGAGGTGGAGATTCCCTGTGGGGCGCATCCCGCTCACAATTCTTTTCTTTAAAGCACGCGTCAAAGCCATCGCCTCTTATTCAACCACTTGCCGCGCTAGCCGAACCGCCGCGCGCCCAACAGCATCTCTATCAGCCGGGTGACCGGAAGAAAAATCGCGCTGAACACCCCCAGTAGTAACAAAGCGTACAGCAAAATGAACCCGTATGGACGTATCTGTTCGTAAGCCGCCGACATGCTCGGAGGCAGCAACTCCTCGAGCACATGACTGCCGTCGAGCGGCGGAACGGGAATCAGGTTGAAGACCCCCAGCGCAATGTTGAGCATCAGCATCACGCTCAGGAACTTCGCAAGCGGTTCGAGATAGGCAGACTGCGGCGCGCCCGAAAAAATCGCGCCGGCGGGAACAACCATCGTAAAGAATCCGCCGATCGGAAATAGCACGCCACCGATTATCAGGGCTTTGATAATGATGAAGGCGATCGAGGCCAGAATAAAATTGCTGATCGGCCCGGCGGCCGAGACGCTGATATTCGCTCTTGTTTTGTCGCGCCACCGCAGCGGATTCGTTTGGACCGGCTTAGCCCATCCCAGCAGCGGAAACCCCGTTAGAAAGCCGACTATCGGAAACACGATCGTACCTACAGGGTCGATATGAGCCATCGGATTGAGCGTTATGCGGCCCTGTAAGCGCCCGGTGTCATCTCCGAATCTCTCAGAAGTCCACGCGTGCGCGGCTTCGTGAAACGAAAGTGAAAACAAGAGGACTATGAACCAGATGATGAGATTTCCGAAATCTATGTTCCCCAAGTAGAAGTACTCCGCGCGGCGCAGGGCCAGGTTATTATCAAGCTGAAACTTAACACGCGTGGTAGGGCGTGTCAAAGAATGAGGTTTTTGGGTCAGTTCGAGGTTGAGAGTTCACGCTTTAGCTTGCTCTTAAGTTTTAGGGTTGAAAAACGGCAAGCTAAAGCTTGATCTCTGAGCTGGTGCCGTTGGCGGAGAGGCTAGAAAGGCCAATAACCTTCAATCCCAAGCTGCACGCGGAAGATCTCCCGGGTGGTCGCAACGATCATGTTTCCCTGATCGTCAAAGCACAAGCCGACAATGCCTACACCCGCAACAGCCATTTCGGCCTCAGCGTCGGGAGTGATCCTGACGATGCCGCGATGACCGCGACGGCTTGCCGCGATGTACAAATTCCCTTCGCGATCGAAAGCCATCCCCTGAGGGCGTCCCAGCCCCGAGAAGAACCTTGTCACTTCACCATCCGGACTGATCCTCACGATCGAGTCAAAGCTGGAAAGCGTTGGGCCTGCCACGTACAGATGACCATCCGGACCGAAGGCCAGATGATAAGCTGCCATGCTCGGCTCCAGGGTCGCGAACGGCGTTCCTTCCCCGATCTCGTTCACAAGATAGATCGTCCCGCTGCGATCGCCGACGAACATTCGGCCTTCCGCGTCAAACGCGATGCCGGTGGCGATACCGAGATTCCGCGCAAACTCCTCGGCCTCTTTAAACGGCGTCACACGATAAACCGTGCCGTCGTAGCGGCTGGTAATAAACATCTCACCGCTCGGGCTAAACGCGAGCCCGCTCGGGTTGATCATATCCGTGAGGAATGGCTCACTTTCGCCGTCAGGTGTGATTTTGTATACAGAGACGGGGACCTTTTGCCCGCGGCTTCCCGAAAGCGTCGTATAAATGGCGCCGTTGTCGCGGTCGTAGGCGGGATTAGCAACCGGATGCAGGTTCTCGGCCAGCTTGTGCCCGACGATGAACCGCAGCCCTGCGCTCATCGAGCCGTTTGATTCCAGGGTGACGTAAACTTCATTACCGTCTTCCAGATTCGCAGGCACGGCCGCGATGATTCTGTTGGAGGAGGCGCCCACCGGCCGTGCATCGACTTCGCCAAAACGAACGCATGCCTGGTCGTAGGCGGAAAACACGAAGTCCTTGCACGTGACAATGACTTCCCCGCCCTCGACTCCCGCTGCGGGTACGATACTTTCGATTACAGGCTGCGCCATTCTTTTGGGAACCTCTACTTCTTTTACAGGTCTTCGATAAGACCGCGAGTATATTACGTTGCGCCGCATTGGATTGTCCACAAACGCCGCTTCCAGAGAGCGGGGTCATTCGTGAGTTTTTCCTCTGCGTCCTCTGCGTCCTCCGCGGTTGATTCCCAGCACTGATAGAGACAACCGCAGAGGACGCCGAGGACGCGGAGGGTAGGAAAAGAAAAAAGGAATGAAACTAATTTAGTTCCATTCCTTATTTCGTCCCTGTCAACAGACAAGTTTCAGGTTCAGTTGTTTGGAGTCTGAGCGGTCTTCTTAGCGTCGGCAGCTTTCTTGATCTGTTTGACCGCCGTATCTGCTTCCTCGCGCGTCACCACGCCGTCCTTGTTCAGATCCAGCGACTTGAATATGCGTTCATTGCCGATTTCTTCCGCAGTGATTTTGCCATCCTTGTTCTTGTCGTACTTTTCGAACAAGTTGTTTACCTCGACGCCGCCGGTCGCCTGTGTCTGAGCATCTCGAACGGCCCCGAAGAACCCGTTTAGCTCATCTTGCGAAAGCTCACCGTTGTGATCCTTGTCGAGAACATCAAACAGCGACAGAATTTTTGCGAACTCCTCGCGCGAGACTTTGCCGTCTGCGTTTGCGTCCAGAAGCTTGGTCAAGCTCTCGCCGGTTCGAGGTCCGCCGCCCATTCCTCCGCCCGGTCCGCCGCCGCCGAATCGATTACGCATCGCATTCCACTCTTCCTCGTCGATAAAGCCGTCGTGATTCGTATCGAGCCGATCGAACGCTTGTGCCGGAAACTGGCTGGGAAATTCCTCTCGGCTGAGCTTCTTGTCTTTGTTCTTGTCGAGTTCCGCAAAGCTCGGCATCTGAAACTGCATTCGCATGCCCCCGCCCGGCTGACCTCCCGGCGGCATCGGCGGCGGGTCTTGCGCGAGCACGCTGACACTCGCCATAGCTATGAACATTACCAGTCCAAAAATGTACTTCATTACACTTACTCCTTTAGCTGTGTCGCACTCGAAGCGGGTGCGATCCTCTGGGTCTAGAAATTGAATCTCATGCTGACATCGATTCTTCGCGAGCCCGCCCCACCTCCACCGCCGAAGGCCCCGCCGCCAAAGTTGCTGGAAACCGTTCTGTTGGGCAGACCGAACAATGACGACGTGAGCACTTGGTTGTAACCCGCGAAATTGACGTGATTGAAGATGTCGCTGGCGTTGATGCTAAACGTAAGGTTGTACTTATGCCGCGCGTCGCCGCCACCCATCATCATTGGGCCGCCACCTCCCCCTCCGCGCATTATCATCTGTGCGGCGCCGCCGCCGAATCCGCCGGCGTTCCCGCCGCCTCGATTTTGATTAGCGCCTCCGCGATTCTGGTTGGCGTTGCGGTTGCCGCGCTGGTTACCCTGATTACCCTGTGCATTCGTTTGGGCATTCGTCTGGCCGTTCGTTTGGCCGTTCGCCTGGCTGGTGTTGGTGGCCGGAGCAGCGGCGCTTCGAAAATTGTTGGGCGCGGGACCGAAGCCAAAAGTTTTAGAGATGCCGAGATTGACAGTCACAAGCCTGGGTCCCTGGCCGAAGTTGCGAGGGATAATCTGTTCGCCCAACAGAGGTGTGGGATTGAAGACGCCAAAGCGGGTGACAACCGCCCCGGGATCCCCGGCAGTTGCAAACGAAGGCCGGTCGGTAATCTGGTTGTCGAAGTTGTTATCACGGCCCGTAATGATGTTGAACGGAGCGCCGGAACGCGCGTTGATGAAGGGCGTGAGTCTAAGCCCCCAGGGCGCAGTGTACTGGCCGCCAAAAAACAAATTGTGACGGATATCACCGCCGGCGCGTCCCCATTCGGTCGAGAGATCGTACGGGTTCGCCGGGTTCGTGTTCGCGCCATCTGTGTTGTTGTGAGTCGTAGCCAGCGTGTAGCCGGTGAACATCGAGAACTTCTGGCTGAACCCGGTTCGCACGTTGATGTTCATCTGGTGTCGAATCGACAGCCCGTTGGATTCGTACTCGAGTATCGGTCCTTCCCCGGGGAACGGAACTATCGGGAGTCCTTTATCACTGAATCCCAGC